>JAUSQI010000106.1 GCA_030652575.1 Stagnimonas sp.
CCGGCTACGAAGAAGCGGCGGCGCAAGGCCTGCTCGCCGGCTTGAACGCGGCGCTCTCGGCGCGCGAGCAGGACGCCTGGTGCCCGCAGCGCCACGAGGCCTATCTGGGCGTGCTGGTCGACGACCTCATCACTCGCGGCACCGAAGAGCCGTACCGCATGTTCACCTCGCGCGCCGAGCACCGTCTGCTGCTGCGCGAGGACAACGCCGATCTGCGCCTGACGCCCATCGGCCGCGAGCTGGGCCTGGTCGACGAGGCCCGCTGGGCGCATTTCAGCAACAAGGTCACTGCGGTCGGCACCGAACGCGCGCGGCTCGATGCCCTGCGGCTCAAGCCCGTGCAGCTCGGCCAGCCCGCGTTCGTCGAGGTGTTCGGCCCGGCGGCGGCCTCCACGGCGGTTTCGGCCACCGACCTGTTGCGCCGGCCCGAAGGTTCGACGGCCATCCTCACCCGCCTGGGCTTGATCGACGCGGGTCTCGACCCGGTGATCGCCGAGCAGGTGGAAGTGCAGGTGAAATACGCCGGTTACATCGAGCGCCAGCAGCTGGAGATCGAGCGCCAGGCGCGCTTCGAGGACGCCAGCCTGCCGGTGGATTTCGACTACGCCGCCGTCTCGGGTCTGTCGCACGAAGTGCGCAGCAAGCTCATCAGCCACCGGCCGGATACGGTTGGCCAAGCCGGCCGCATCGCGGGCGTCACGCCGGCGGCGATGTCGCTGTTGCTGGTGCACCTGAAGAAACAGGGCGTGCTGCGCCGGGCCTGATGGCAGCCGGTATGCTCGATGCCAGGAGCATCGGGAGACGCCGTCGGGCATGGTCAGGGAAGGGCGACACCAATGGGCAATCGCGTTGTGCGCCGCGTGCTGGGCGGGATGTGCTGTGGCCGCAGCTGTTCCGCCGCAACCTGCGCCAAGCGTGGCACTGCCGGCTTCCGTCGAGACCAGCCCGCGCGCGCCGATGCTCACCGAAGCCGAGCGTCTCTGGGTCGCAGGGCACCGCGATCTGAGCATCGGCTACAGCGACTCCACACCCATCACCTTTCTCGACAGCCAGGGCCAGCCGGCGGGCTTGGCCGTGGAGCTGGTGAATGAAGCCAGCCGGCGTGCGGGCTTCGTGCCGCGCTGGCGGCATTTCGACAGCTGGCCTGCGGCGCTGGCAGCCTTGGCTCGGCGCGAGGTCGATGCACTCGGCAACGTCAGTGCTACCCGCATGGAGAACGGCGACCCGCTGACCCTGCCTTACATGCCGCTGCAAAGCGCGCTGTTCCTGCGGCAGGACGCACCTTTTGCATCAAGCATCGAGGCCCTTGGCCGCAAGTCGGTGATCGCGGCGGTGACCGGGTCCTCGGCGCTCAACATGCTGGTGACGCGTTACCCGCAGCAGATGCGGCTGGAGCAGCCCTCCGCCGCCGACGCACTGCAAGCCCTGCGCAGCGGCAAGGCCAATGCGGCGGTCGGCAACCTGATGATTTTCGACTACACCATCAAGAAGCAGCAGCTGCGCGATGTGCGCGTGGCCGCCCTGTTCGACTCCGGCGCGCACTCCAAGCTCGCGGTGCGTGCCGACCATCCGCTCACCGTGGCGGCGTTCGACAAGGCCATCGCCAGCATCACCAGCGAAGAGCGCGACGCCGTGCTCAACCGCTGGTTTCAGGTCGAGGCGCAGCAGGGCATCGACCCGTTTCAGGCCGCGCGCTGGGCGGCCACGGTGTTGCTGCCGGTGTTCGCGGCGCTGGTTTTTCTCGGCTACTGGGCGCTGCGTCTGCGGCGCGAGGTGCGCATGCGCAAGGGAGCCGAGTTGCATGCCCGCGAGCAGACCGCGCTGCTCATCGAAGCGAAGCAGGAACTCGATCTCGCCCTGAACCGCACCAACCAGCGGCTGCAGGCGATCATGGATAACTCGCCGGCCGCCATCTGGGCCAAGGACGAGCAGGGCTGCTACCTGTTTGCCAACGAGGCTTTTCTGCAGGTGCATCGGTTGTTGCCGGGGACCGAAGTGGTTGGCAAGAACGACTTCGCGTTGTTCGAGTCGACCTCGGCCGAGGGCTTCGTGCGCAACGACCGGCAGGTTTTCGCGACGGGCACGACCCAGCGCTTCACCGAGCCGCTGAAGACCCGCGACGAGATGGCCCACATGCTGAGCGTGAAGTTTCCGCTGCGGCACGACTCCGGCGCCATCTACGCCGTCGGCGGCGTGGCGATGGAGATCAGTGAGCAAGTCCGCCTGCAGGGCGAGCTGCAACGCATCAACGCCGCGCAGCAAGCACAGATTGCCGAGCAGCTGCGGTTGGCGAGGGCGCTGAACCTGACTTCTTCCCAGCTCAACGGGCTGCTGAACAACGCACCGGCGGCAATCTGGGCAAAGGATGTCAACGGCGTCTTTCTGATCGGCAACAAGGCGTTCAACGAAATGTTCAACCTGCCGCCCGGTGCCGAGATGGTCGGGTGCAGCGATGCGGATTTCTTCCCCGCCTCCGCAGTCGTCGGATTCCTGGAAAACGACCGGCGCGTGCGCGAGAGCGGCCTCGCCGAGCGATTCATCGAGCCGATCCAGCGCGACGGCTACGTGCAGAAGGTGCTGTCCACCAAGTTCCCGATCTTCGATGAGCAGGGTCTGGCCTTCGCCACCGGCGGCATCGCCATCGACATCACCGAACAGTTGCGCGCGCAGGAGGAGCTGAGCGAACTCAATGCCTCGCTGGAGCGCCGCGTGGCCGAGCGCACCGCCGCCGCGCACGTTGCCGAGCAGCTGGCGCTGGAGCGCGCCGACAAGATCGAAGCCGTGCAGGAGCGCCTGCAGAAGATCACCGACAGCATCGAGGGCCTGGTCTACGAGTTCGTCCGCACCGCCGATGGCCAACGCCACGCGCGCTTCGTCAGCAGCGGCGTCGAGCAGCTGACGGGCCTCAGCCGCGAGGCGGTGCTGGAAGACCTCAACCGCTACTTCGCGCTGGTGCTCACAGAGGACGCGCCCACGTTCGCCACGGCCATCCAGCACTCGGCCGTCGGGGGTGCGGAGGTGCGGCATGCCTTCCGCATCCGTCATGCCGTGCGCGGCGACATCCGCTGGCTGTTCGCCAGCGCCAGCCCGCCGACACGCGAGAACGGCGAGATCATCTGGCGCGGCTACGTCATCGACATCAGCGACCAGAAACAACTCGAAGGCGCGCTGGCGCAGGCGCGCGATACGGCACATGAGGCGAGCAAGGCGAAGAGTGATTTCCTCGCCAACATGAGCCATGAAATCCGCACCCCGATGAACGCCATCATCGGCCTCTCGCATCTGGCGTTGAAGACCGACCTCAACGCGCGCCAGCACGACTACCTCAACAAGATCCACAACAGCGCGCAGTCGCTGCTGGGCATCATCAACGACATCCTCGATCTCTCGAAGATCGAGGCCGGCAAACTCGCGGTGGAGCAGGTCGAGTTCGACCTGCTGGAAGTGCTCGACAACCTCGCCAGCCTGGTCAGCGTGCGGGCGCAGGAAAAAGGCCTGGAGTTCCTCATTTCAACCGCGCCGGGCCTGCCGTATTTCCTCGTCGGCGATCCGCTGCGGCTCGGCCAGGTGCTGCTCAACCTGGTGGGCAATGCGGTGAAGTTCACGGCGAAAGGTCAGGTGCTGGTCAGCGTGGCCGAGGTGTCCGGCTCGCGCCGCGATGACGGCGTGCAGCTGATCTTCGCCGTCAGCGATACCGGCATTGGCTTGAGCGCGGAGCAGCAGGGCCGCCTGTTCGAAGCCTTCAGCCAGGCCGATGCCAGCACCACCCGAAAATACGGCGGCACCGGCCTGGGCCTGGCCATCTCCAAACAGCTGGCCGCCTTGATGGAGGGCACGATCGGTGTCGAGTCCACATCCGGTGCGGGCTCCACGTTCTGGTTTACCGCCAAGCTGGGTTTCGGCAGCGAGAAGCGGCGCGGCGGTCAAGGCAGCGCCGACGCCCTGCAGGGCCGCCGGGTGCTGGTGGTGGATGACAACAGCGCCGCCCGCAGCATCGTCGAGAATTATGTCGGCAGCTTTGGCATGAAGACCGGGCAGGCCGCCAGCGGCGACCAGGCCGTGCAGCTGGTGCGCGATGCGCAAGCAGCGGGCGAGCCCTTCGAGCTGGTCTTGATGGATTGGCAGATGCCGGGCCTGAACGGCATCGAGGCCGCCCGCGCCATCCGCCAGCTCGACAAGCCGCCGAAGATCGTCCTGCTCACCGCCCACGGCCGCGAAGAGGTCATCCGCCAGGCGGAGGAAGATCGGCTCGACGGCTTTCTCATCAAGCCGGTCAATCCCTCGCTGCTGCTCGACGCCAGCCTGCAAGCCCTGTTCGGCGGTGCCCTCGCAGGCGGCGGCGTGCGCCGCAACCGGGCCGATGTGCACGCCAACGCGCTGCCGGGGCTGTCGGTATTGCTGGCCGAGGACAACGAGATCAACCAGCAGGTGGCGCGCGAAGTGCTCGAAGGCTTCGGCGTAGCCGTGGAGATCGCCGACAACGGCCGCATCGCCCTGGAAAAACTGCGCGCGGCGCCACGCCGCTACGACCTGCTGCTGATGGACATGCAGATGCCGGAGATGGATGGCCTCAGCGCCACCCGCGCCATTCGCGCCGATGTCGCGATTGCCCATCTGCCCATCATCGCGATGACCGCCAACGCCATGCAGGCCGACCGCCAGGCCTGCGAAGACGCCGGCATGGACGACTTCATCAGCAAGCCCTTCAAACCCGCCGAGCTGCTGCGGCAGCTAAAGAAATGGGGGCGCCGCGAATCGCTGGCCGCAGTACCCGAGCCGAGCGCGGCAACCGCACGCCCCGTGCAGTTGTTCAACCGCGAGGATGGCCTTGATCGCGTCGGCAGCGAGGCGATGCTGGCCAAGCTCGGCAAGCAGTTTTTCCAGCACCAACAGGCCGATATCGACCGCATTCCAGAACGCCTGCTTCAGGGTGATCGCGAAGGTGCCATCCGCGCCGCGCACTCGGCGCTGGGCGCATCGGGGCTGCTCGGCTTCGAGCAACTGGCCGCAGCAGCCGGTGCGCTTGAAGTGCGGCTCAAGGCGGGTGGCGACCTGGCTGCGGAGCTGCATGCGGCGCAGAGCGCCTTTGCGGCCGCTGCCAAGGCGTTCACCGAATCGCTATCCACGACGGTTGCCAGCACGGCGACTGCGCTGGATGCCACCCTGTGCGACAGCCTGCTGAAGCAATTGGCGACGCAGATCGAAAGCTACGATTCGCAAGCGACCGAAACGGTGGCAACCCTGCGCGAAGCGCTGGGCAGCGCGGCACCGAACTTGCTGTTGCAGATGGACGACCACCTGATGAACTTCGCATTCGACGAGGCGCAGGCCTTGCTGCCTGCACTGCGAACCCAACTACGGCCGGCGATGCACTGATGCACACCACCGACCCGCACGAGAGAGATCTTGAAATGCCGAGGAACGCTTGATGAGCGCCGAAACAAAACCCACCGTGCTCGTGGTCGACGACACCGCGCTGAACCTGCAGGTCGCGACGGGCATCCTGCGGCCGCACTACCAGGCGCTGGCGGCCACCGATGGCCTGAAGGCGTTGGATATCCTCAGCAAGCGGCCCGATGTGCAATTGATTCTGCTCGACATCATGATGCCCGGCATGGACGGCTACGAGGTCTGCCGCCGGCTCAAGGGTGACCCGTTGCAGGCGCATATCCCGGTGATTTTTCTCACTGCGCTCGATGCCGTCGACGACGAGCGCCTGGCCTTCGATGCCGGTGCGGTGGATTTCATCAACAAGCCGTTCCAGCCCGAGACGCTGTTGGCGAGGGTCGCCACCCACATCCGCCTGCACGCCCACGAGCGGCGCCTGGACAGCCTGGTGCGTGAGCGCACGGCGGCACTCGAAAGCAAGACCATCGAGCTGGAGGCGACACGTCTGCAAGTCATCCACCAGCTTGGCCGCGCCGCCGAATACAAGGACGACGACACCGGCACCCACGTCATCCGCATGAGCCACTACTCGCGGCTCTTGGCCGAGGCGGCGGGGCTCTCCACCGACCGCGTCGATCTGATCTTCAAGGCCAGCCCGATGCACGACATCGGCAAGCTCGGCATCCCCGATTCCATCCTGAAGAAGCCGGGCAAGCTCACCGACGAAGAGTTCGAGGTGATGAAGAAGCACCCGGCGATCGGGGCGGGCATCATCGGCAACCAGAAATCCGAGCTGCTCGAATGTGCTCGTCTGGTGGCACTGACCCATCACGAGAAGTGGAACGGCAAAGGTTATCCGCGCGGCCGCAGCGGCGAGGACATTCCCATCGAAGGCCGCATCGTCGCCATTGCCGATGTGTTCGATGCGCTGACCAGCGAGCGGCCCTACAAGTCCGCGTGGTCCATCGAGAAAACCGTGGCGACCCTGCAGCAGGACGCGGGCAGCCATTTCGACCCCAAGCTGCTGCCGCTGTTCATCGAGCGCTTGCCGGAAATACTGGCGGTGAAGGCGCATTACAGCGAGACGCTGTCGGCCACCAAGGCCTCGGAGGATTCGGCGGCGCTGATCGCCAGTTGAGCGTCTGCAAGCGCCTATTGCCTATGAGCAAGGGTCTGGCACACTTCAGGAACCCTACTGCGTGATTCACTGCCGGAGTTCGCCATGCGTATCCCCCTGACATTTGGCTTTGCTGCCCTGTTGCTCACGGCCTGCGCGCAAGCGCCGGTGCAGCCCGACAACCCCTTGGCCGTCAAGGCCCAGCCGGCATGGGCGGCCACGCACTTCAAGGTCGGTGCCCGCCTGTTTCCGCGCTGCATGGATATCGTGTCCACCGGCTCGCGCGTCAACAAGACCCGCTACTGCATGACCGATGCCGAAATTGCCACACTGAACGACGCCAATCAGCACGGCATCATCGACTTTCAGCAGCGCGTGCCGACGCTCAACGCCAACATCTCAAACTAGCCGAACAGGTCCGGCTGCACCGGTGTGGCGACCTGCGTGCGCGCAGGGAGCCAGCGGTGCAGACCAGTGCCGTGCTGCTTGAGCCACTGGCGGTGACGGGCGTAGTCGGGCATCTGTTGCGCGACCAAGCCCCAGAAACGCGGTGAGTGATCTGGGTGCGGCAAATGACACAGCTCGTGGATCACCACGTAGCGGAATACCTCGGGCGGCGCCAGCAACAGCCGCCACGAGAGCGAGACAGTGCCATCGCGCGCGCAACTGCCCCATTGCGCCCGCGTATCGCCAATGCGCAGCGTCCGCCACTTCAAGCCCAGGCAATGTGCTTCGCGGTTCAACAAGTCTTCTGCCTCTAGCCGCGCTTCGCGCATCAGCGCCAGTTTGAGCGTGCGGGTGAGCAGTTCGGCTCGGGTATTGCTGGCCGCAAAGACCTCAATGCCGGTGGCGGCAATGCGCACCTGAGGCCGGGCGACGCTGGCGCGTGTCCAGCGCAGCGGTAGTTCGATGCCCTGCCAGGGCAGCACGTCGGTGCCGTCCCAGAGGGGCGCGCGACTCGCAGCGCGGGGTGCTTGCGCCCGCAACTTGGCCAACTGCACCTGTACCCATTCAACACGGCTCGCCAGAAACTCGCGCGCCTGCGCCTTGGTGGCGCGACGCGGTATGGTCAGCAGCACCTCGCCCGTCGCATTGACGCTGATGCGGATGTGGCGCGCGGTGGCGTGGCTGCGTTCGACGACGGGGAAGGGAAACTGCATGGCGACTAGTCAGCCCGATAACCCAGCCGCGCCAGCAGTCCATCCAGCTCATCGAGGGAGTGGAAAGCGAGCTTCAGCTCGCCCTTGCCGGCCTTGTTGGCGGTGACTGCAACGGGTGTGGCGAGCAGGTCGGCCAGCTCCTGCTCCAGCCGCCGCCAGTCGCTCGGTTTGCTGGGCTTGAAGCTGGGCTTGCCCTTGCGTTCGTTGCTCAGCTGTTTTTCGAGCGCGCGCACGGTCAGGTGTTTCTTCACCACGGCCGTCGCCCACAGGGGCTGTTCGTGCAGCGGCAGGCCCGACAGCACCTTGGCGTGGCCGAGGCTCAAATGGCCCTCGTCCACCAGCGTCTGCACGGCGGCATCGAGATGCAGCAATCGCAAAATGTGGGTGACGTAGACGCGCGACTTGCCGATGCGATTGGCGATTTCCTCGTGCGTCAGTTGATGCAGCTCGCTCAGGCGTTTCAGGCCCGCAGCGGCCTCGATGGGCGAGAGCGATTCGCGTTGCAGGTTCTCGATCAGCCCCAGCACGAAGGCCTGGTCTTCATCCAGATCGTCACGAATGATCGCGGGCACTTCATGCACGTTGGCGATTTGCGCGGCCCGCCAGCGGCGTTCGCCGGCCAGAATCTCGTAGCCCCACACCCGCGTGCGCAGCACCAGCGGCTGCACGATGCCGCTTTCCTTGATGCTCTCCGCCAGTTCCGCCAGCGCCTCGGCGTTGAACATCTTGCGCGCCTGCTGCGACCCGGGCCGGATCAGGTCGATGGGGATGGTCTTGACCAGAGGGGGCTTGGCGGGGGCGGCAGCGGACATGGCTGCATTTTACGGATTTGGCGACCTGAACCCCGCGCACCGGGTCTGGCATGATCCGCACCCCACTTTCAGGCCCATTCCATGGAAATCGAATACCGCCGCATTCTCGAAGCCGTTGGTGAAAACCCCGATCGCGAAGGCCTGCTCGACACCCCCAAGCGCGCCTCGAAGGCGATGATGTTTTTGACCCAGGGCTATCGCCAGAGCCTTGACGAGATCGTCAACGGTGCGCTGTTCGCCACCACCAACAACGAGATGGTGATCGTGCGCGACATCGAGCTGTTCTCGATGTGCGAGCACCACATCCTGCCGTTCTTCGGCCGCGCCCACGTGGGCTACATCCCCAACGGCAAGGTGCTGGGCTTGAGCAAGATCCCGCGCATCGTCGATCTGTTCGCGCGCCGTTTGCAGATCCAGGAGCAGCTCACCAAGCAGATCGGCGACTGCATCCAGGGCGTGACCGATGCAAAAGGCGTGGCGGTGGTGATCGAGGCGCGCCACATGTGCTCGATGATGCGCGGCGTGCAGAAGCAGAACTCGTCCATGACCACCTCGATGATGGAAGGCCGCTTCCGTGACGACCCGCGCACCCGGCAGGAGTTTTTGACGCTCATCAAGAATTGAAGATGCGTGGGGCAAAGCTGAACGTTCACAGGCGGTGTCTATAATTCGCTCATCCAAACGGCTTTGAAAGCCGTAAATCGCCTGTCACCACAAGGTTTCCGCCATGTCCGCCATGCTCGCACCAACCCTTTCCAACGCCCGCTTCGGCACGCCGCTGCAAGTGGAAGTGCTGATCGCCGCCGAGCCCGTCGTGCGCCGCGAGATGGACGAGCACCTGGCGCGTCGCAAGCTCTGGTTCCCCAACGACCTGATGCCAGCCGATGCCACGCTCGGCTCGGATGACGACGCCACGCTCGCCAACATCCGCAAGAACGCCAAGGGCATCCCCGACACCGTGCGTGTGGCCGTAGCACTCAATCTGCTCACCGAAGAAGGCCTGCCGCACTTCCACCGCCTCATTGCCACGCACATGAGCAACGAGAGCGTCTGGCGCGACTGGAACAATGTGTGGACCGCCGAGGAAGACCGCCACGGCTGTGCGATGCGCGACTACGTGCGCGATGCGCGCCTGTTCAACATGGGCGAGCTGGAAAAGCTGCAATACGAGTACATCGCCGCCGGCTTCGACCCCGACTGGGAGCAGGACCCGTATCGCCTCATGGCCTACACCTCGCTGCAAGAAAAAGCCACGCAGATCAGCCACGCCAACACCGGCCGCCTCGCCGGCAACCACGAGCCGGTGCTGCAAAAAGTGCTCGCGCATCTGGCTGGCGACGAGTCGCGTCACTACCAGTTCTACCGCGCCACCTTCGCCGAGATTCTGCGCGTCGACCCCAACCGCGCGCTGGTCGCGCTGCTCAAGGTCACGCTCGGCTTCGCCATGCCCGGCCACAACATCGCCGGCTTCAGCGACATGAGCGATGTGCTCGACCGCACCGGCATCTTCGGCACGCGCCAGTATTTGAAGATCGTTGAAGAGCTGCTGGAGTACTGGGACATCGGCGGCATGACCGGCCTCAATCACGAAGGCGAGAAGGCCCAAGAGCGTCTGATGAAGGTGCCGGGCCGTCTCGCCCGCGTCGCCGACTACGCCGATGCCAAGAAGCAGCCCCGCGTGCACGGCTTCGAGTTTCTCGATGGCCGCACCGTAACGCTGGCCGCATGAGCAAGCCGATGCGGGTTCTGGTCACCGGTGCAGGCTCCGGCCTGGGCCGCGCGATCGCCCTGCACTACGCGGCTCTCGGTGCGCAGATCGCCTGCACCGACCGCGACGCAGTGAGCGTCAAAGAAACGCTGGCGCACGTCATCAAGGAGGGCGGCACGGGCATCGCCTTCGCGCTCGACGTGACGAAGGAAGAAGACTTCATCGCTGCTGCCGAACGCCTGCAAAGCGAGTGGCAGGGCGTCGATCTCGTCGTCAACAACGCCGGTGTCGCCACCGCCGGCGACATCGACGCCGCACCCATGAGCGACTGGGAGTGGGTGGTCAACATCAACCTGTTCGGCGTGGTGCGCGGCTGCAAGACCTTTGCACCCCTGCTCAAGGCCCAGCGCAGTGGCCATGTGGTGAACATCGCGAGCTTCGCCGGCATTGCCAACCCGCCCGGCATGGGCAGCTACAACGCCAGCAAGGCCGGCGTGGTGGCGGTGAGCGAGACGCTGCGGCACGAGCTGGCCGAGTTCGGCGTGGGCGTGACGGTGGTCTGCCCGGCGTTCTTCCCCACCAATCTGATGAACAGCGCCAGAGTCGTGCAGCCCGGCACGGTGGGCATGGTGCACAAGTTCATGAAGAAGTCGGGCGTGACGGCCGAAGATGTGGCGGCGCAGATTGCGCGGGCCGTGACGAAGAAAGAGTTTCTGGTGCTGACGCACAAGGACACGCGGGTGCAGGCGCTGATCAAGCGGGCTTCGCCGGAGCATTTCTTCAGGCTGGTGCAGAAGACGCGGAAGCGGTTGAAGCCCAAATAGCAGGCTGTATTCAATGCCAGACTTTGACCGCATCACGTTCGAAAGCTGGACGATTGCCTTCCCCGCCGATTGGTCCGACCAAGCGCAGGAAAATGGCTCTCTCTACTTCGAGGCACCTGATGGCTCTATGGGGTTCTATGTTGCCCTGTGGAACATGGGAGATGAGGAGCAGCGTGGACCAGCGGAGCTTATTCAAACGTTTCAAGAGACGGAGCTAGAAAACTTCCTTCCAAAGGGCGAAGGCTGGGCCTTGTTGCAAAGGCAGTTAGAAGATTCATCAGCTACTGCTACTGGTTTGTGGGAGGTATTCAATGAGCAAACCAGTTACTACGTCTGCGGAAGGCAAGTAGCAGCCGGCAAGTTGGTGCTCAGAGCCACCTTCCACGACTATGCGTCAGCCTCGCCTGAACATTCTGCCGAGTTTTTTTCGCCAATCATTTCCTCACTCGCGCTGCGCGATGCTTAACAGTGACGTAGGGCGGTTTCGCGCTGACGCGCTCTGCTCGCTGCGCATCGGCTTTGAGTGCGCTTTCGCCTAAGGGCGACTCACTTTTTTTGCTTCGCCAAAAAAAGTAAGCAAAAAAAGGCGACCCGATACGGTGGTGCTTCGCACTACCCTGCGATGCTCGACTCAAAGGGGCGCTGCGGAACTCGCTTCGCTCAGACAGTCCTCGCGCACAGCCCCCTTCGAGCCTGCGCTTCTCGGCACCTCCCACGGGGCCCAACGTCACAAGCCACATCAACCGCGCTCGGGTTCGTTGTTTCGCAACATCGCGTTCGTGAAGCAGGCGCTCTACCTCGAGAGCAGCGCCTTGAGCGTGATCGCTTCGCGCTGAATCGCCTGCTGCTGCTCAGGCTTTTTGCGCTGCCAGTTCATTACCTGCGGCTTGAGCCTTGGATGCTGGTCGAACAGAGCCTCGTGCCGACCGATGAAATCCCAATACAGCGTCGTGAACGGGCAGGCGCGCGGGCCGCTGGCGAGCTCCGGATCGTAGCGGCAGCCGGTGCAGTAGTTGCTCATGCGCTGGATGTACTTGCCGCTGGCGATGTAGGGCTTGCTGCCCATGAAGCCGCCATCGGCGAACTGGCTCATGCCCAGTACGTTCGGCAGCTCGACCCACTCGACGGCATCGACATACACAGCCAGATACCACTCGTGCACGCGCTTGGGTTCAACCCCCAGCAGCAGGGCGAACAGGCCGGTCACCATGAGGCGTTGGATGTGGTGCGCGTAGCCGGTTGCCAGCGTCTGATCGATGGTGGCTTTCAGACAGGCGTAGTCGGTTTCGCCAGTCCAGTAGAACGCGGGCAGCGGCTGATGGGCATCCGAGGGCGTTGTCTTCGAGATACTGCGGCATGCGGTGCCAGTACAGACCGCGCACGAACTCGCGCCAACCAAGAATCTGGCGGATGAAACCTTCCACGCTTTCGATGGGTGCTTCGCCCCGTTGCCATGCAGCTTCGGCGGCCTCGCAGACTTCGCGCGGGTTGAGCAGTTTCAGGTTGATCGCCGCCGAGAGATGCGAATGCCACAGCCAGGTCTCGCCCGTCCACGAGGCATCCTGGTGCGGGCCAAATTTGGGTAGGCGGTGGGCGATGAAATCGTCGAGCGCTTCGAGTGCTTCTTCGCGCGTCAGCGGCCAGTCGAAACCGGCGAGCGAGTCAGGATGATCGGCGTCGGTTTTCTCCACCCTCGCGATCACTTCGCGGGTGATGGCATCGGGTTCGAAGCCGAAGCGTTTCGGCACGTTCCTGGGGCCGTCCTTGCCGAAGGACTCGCGGTTGTCGTGGTCGAAGTTCCAGGCGCCACCGGCGGGTTGCTTGCCTTCCATCAACACGTTGGTGCGCTGGCGAATCAGCGGTAGAAGTGTTCGAGCCGGGGCTGTTTGCGGCCTTTCATCCAGTCGGCAAAGTCGGTGAGCGGCAGCACGAAGTGGCTGTCGGCGCGGGTCTCAAAGGGGACGCTGCTCTCATCCGCAATGCATGAGAAGTCTTGCGTCAGCCGCCATTCGCCGGGCTGCACCAGCACCACTTTCTTCGGTTTGGGCGTCGGAGCAATAACGCACCTCGTGCCAGATTTTTCCCACTTCTTGCGCCACGTGAAGGGTCGCGCGCAGTGGGCACAGACTTTTTTGCGGCAGATCGGCCTTGGCGACGTGGCGGGGCATTGCAATGGGCTTTTCCAGTACGATTGCGACCCGTTATAGCGCTGGGGCGCGGCGGCCACAGCGCCATCACAGGCTTTCAGATAAAACCACGGGACGGCATGAACGAATACGACCACCCACGCAGCGACGGCTTCGACTTGCGCGAGCACGAAACGCTGCTCAAGAACGAGCCCGCGCGCTACGCCGCTGTGGTGCGCGAGGTGTCGTCCTTCGGCATCTACCTGCTCGACCCCGAGGGCGTGATCCGCAGCTGGAACCGCGGTGCGGAAAACATCACCGGCTTTACCGAGGCCGAGATGCTCGGGCGGCCGTTCGAAAACCTGTTTACAGAAGATTCCCGTCGCGACGGCTTGCCGCAGCGCACCTTGCAATTCGCCCGCGCCAATCGCCACCACAAGGACGAGCAGCCGCGCCTGCGCCGCGACGGGAAAGAGCTGATCGCGCTGTGCACGCTCGACGCCGTGCGGCAGGAATCCGGCGCGCTGGCCTCGTTCGTCGAGGTGTTCACCGACATCACCGAGGTGAAGCAGCGCGAGGCCTCGCTGTACCACCGCGCCACGCGTGACGCGCTCACCGGCATCTTCAACCGCGGCCATTTCACCGAAATGGCAGTGCAGGAAATCGAGCGCGCCCGCCGCTTTGCCGAGCCCTTGAGCGTGGCGCTGCTCGACCTCGATCACTTCAAGCGCGTCAACGACACCTACGGCCACGATGCCGGCGACATGGCGCTGGTGCAGTTCTCGCAGACCTGCCAGGAGTTCGCGCGCAAGATCGATCTCGTCGGTCGTCTGGGCGGCGAGGAGTTCGTGATACTGCTGCCGCGCGCCAACAAGGAGCCGGCGTTCGAGATCCTTCAACGCCTGCGCCTGAAGGTGATGGAGACCCGCATCACGTCCTCGGGCGGTGCGCAGTTCGGCTTCACCGTAAGCATTGGTCTGGCCTCGCTCAGGCCACATACCCGCGATCTGCGCGAGCTGCTGCGCAACGCCGATGCGGCGCTCTACAAGGCCAAGCGCGAAGGCCGCAACCGGGTGGAATGCTGGTTCGAGTAATGCGCAGCGATGCACCCTCACCCTGCGCTGGCACATTCCGCGCATGGTTTTCTCATTCCCGATTTCTCAAGACTTCTCCATGACCCGCCGCGTCCAGGTTCGCCGCTCTCCCATCCACGGCAACGGCATTTTCGCCGCCAGCGATCTCGCCGCCGAAACCCGCCTGATCGAATACAAGGGCCTGCGGCTGACCAATGCGCAAGCCGACAAGCTGTATGCCGGCAATGCCGAAACCGGCCACACCTTCCTGTTCACGCTCAACGACCGTTACGTGATCGACGGCAATCAGGGCGGCAATGCGGCGCGCTGGATCAACCACAGCTGCGCGC
>JAUSQI010000114.1 GCA_030652575.1 Stagnimonas sp.
AGCGTGCCGTGGTCCATGACCTGCAGCAGCAGGTTGAAGACATCGGGATGCGCCTTTTCGACCTCGTCGAGCAACACGATACTGTGAGGCTGCTTGAGCACGGCATCGGTCAACAACCCGCCCTGATCGAAACCGACATAGCCAGGCGGCGCGCCGATGAGGCGGCTCACCGTGTGGCGCTCCATGTATTCACTCATGTCGAAGCGCACCAGCTCGATGCCGAGGCTGGCCGCAAGTTGCTTGGTAACCTCGGTTTTGCCCACGCCGGTGGGGCCTGCGAGCAGGAACGCACCGATCGGCTTGTCCGGATTGCCCAGCCCGGAGCGGGCGAGCTTGATGGACGACGCCAGCAACTCGATGGCCTTGTCCTGACCGAAGATGGTCAGCTTCAGGTCGCGCTCGAGCGTGGCGAGCTTGTCGCGGTCGTTGGTGGAGACGGCCTTGGGCGGGATGCGTGCGATCTTGGCCACGGTCTCCTCGATGTCGCGCACCTGCACCGTTTTTCGACGCTTGCTTTCGGGCAACAGACGCAAACGCGCAGCGGCCTCGTCGATCACATCGATGGCCTTGTCGGGCAACTGGCGGTCGGTGATGTGACGGGCTGCCAGTTCCACAGCGCTCTTGATCGCGCCACTGGTGTAGTGCACCTGATGGTGCTCCTCAAAGCGCGTTTTCAGCCCTTCAAGAATCTTGACGGTATCTTCGACTGAAGGCTCGGCAACGTCGATTTTCTGGAAGCGCCGCGCCAGCGCGCGGTCCTTCTCGAACACGCCGCGATATTCCTGGTACGTGGTCGAGCCGATGCACTTGATCTCGCCCGTTGCAAGCATGGGCTTGAGCAGATTGCTTGCATCCATCACGCCGCCGCTGGCACTGCCGGCGCCGATGATCATGTGGATTTCGTCGATGAACACCACCGCACCCGGCGTCTTCACCAACTCGTTGATGACGGCCTTGAAGCGCTTCTCGAAGTCGCCGCGATACTTGGTGCCCGCGATGAGCGCACCGAGATCGAGCGAATAGATCACCGCGTTCTTGAGCAGATCCGGCACGCGGTTTTCAGTGATGAGCCAGGCCAGACCTTCGGCAATCGCCGTCTTGCCCACACCAGCTTCGCCAACCAGCAGCGGATTGTTCTTGCGGCGGCGGCAGAGCGTCTGCATCACGCGTTCGATCTCGTGGTCGCGGCCGATCAGCGGATCGATCTTGCCCAGCTTGGCGCGCTCGTTGAGGTTGACGGCGAACTGCTTGAGTGCCGATTCCTTGACCTCGCCCTTCTCGCCGGATTCTTCCTTCTCATCGCTGTTGTCGGCTTCCTGCGGTGCCTTGCCGGTGCCGTTTTTCGAGATGCCGTGGCTGATGTAGTTGACGATATCGAGCCGACTCACGCCCTGCTCGCCGAGCAGGAACACGGCCTGCGTGTCCTTCTCCGCAAAGATCGCCACCAACACGTTCAGCGTGGTGACCTGCTTCTTGCCCGAGGCCTGCACGTTGTAGATCGCCCGTTGCAGCACGCGCTGGAAACTCAGCGTCGGCTGGGTGTCGATCTGCCCGGCCTGCTCCTTGTTGGCATGCAGGTTGTTCAGCAGATAGTCGCGCAACGCCACTTCGAGCTTCTCGATGTCGGCACCGGCGGCGTTGAGCACTTCCGACACATTGGCGTCAGACACCAGCGCCAGCAGCAGGTGCTCGACGGTCAGCAGTTCGTGGCCTTCCATGCGGGCCTGGACAAACGCGGCATCCAGCGCTTTTTGAAGTTCTTCAGCCAGCATCAGACTTTCTCCAGAACGGTGAGCAGCGGGTGTTGATTCTTGCGGGCGAAGGCATTGGCCTGCGCGGTCTTGGTTTCTGCGATTTCAGCCGGATAGATGCCTGCCGTGGCTTTGCCCTGCTGGTGAACGGCCAACATGATCTGCACCGCCTTTTCGCGGCTGTGCCCGAAAAACTGCTGCAAGACTTGCACCACGAATTCCATCGGCGTGAAATCATCGTTCAGCATCACCACCTTGAACTGCGGTGGTTGTTGCAGCTTGGGCTTGGCAGGGGCGACGGCGAGTGCGGCACCACGGCCACGGTCGTCTTCGTTCTCGGGTGGGGTCTTCGGCGAACTCATGGATTGAATATAGCGCGGCAGGCGCGCTTCTCAAGACATGCCGGCGAATGAGTTTTATGGTGCGTCCTGACGGCAATAAACCCGGACAGTCCAGCGGTGTGATGACCTTGGCGCAGTCATAATGCCCAGGTCCCCCAAAGCGCACGCTGCCGCATGGCTCTCTCCACCGAAATCCTGACGCTGCCCCCTGCCGGACCGGGTACCGAACGCCGCCTGACCGTGCTGCGCTTCACCGGCAATCAGCCGGGCCCCAAGGCCTATGTGCAGGCCGCGGTGCATGCCGACGAAATCCCGGCGCTGCTGGTGGCGCACCATCTGCGCGAAAAACTGATCGCACTGGATACCGCCGACAAGCTCAAGGGCGAGATCATTCTGGTGCCCTATGCCAACCCGATTGGCCTGACGCAGTTCTTGCAGGGCTGGCACCTGGGGCGCTACGAGCTGGATAGCGGTGCCAATTTCAATCGTGGCTATCCGGATTTGTTCGAGCCGGTTGCCGCCGCGGTAGCTGAGCAGCTTGGGGCGGATGCCGCCGCCAACGTCGCGCTGATCCGCGAGGCATTGCGCGCCGCCCTGCCCCGCCAGCGTCCCTTGGCCGAGAACGCCGCGCTCAAACACCATCTGTATGCACTCAGCTGCGACGCCGACGTGGTGCTCGACCTGCATTGCGACTACGAAGCGACGATGCACCTCTACATCGGCACGCCGTTGTGGCCGGCCGCCGCCGACCTCTCCGCCTGCCTGCAAAGCCCGGTCAACCTGCTGGCGGAGGACTCCGGTGGTGAGGCTTTTGACGAAGCAAACAGCCGTCTCTGGTGGCGACTGGCCACGCGCTTCCCGCAGCATCCCATCCCGCCTGCCTGCTGCGCGGCCACGGTGGAGCTGCGCGGCGACCGCGATGTGAGCGATGTGCTGGCAGCACAGGATGCCGATGGCCTCATCGCCTTTCTCACCGGCCGCGGCTTCATCGACGGGCCGCTACCCAGCCTGCCCGCCACGCCGCCAGAAGCCACCCAGCTGGAAGCCGTGGACTCGCTCAACGCCGAACACCCCGGCGTACTGGTGTGGTCGGCCGCGCTCGGCGACGAAGTGAGCAAGGATCAGGTGATCGGTCATCTGGTCGATCCCGAAACCGGCGCACGCCACGCCGTCACGGCCCGCACCAGCGGCATTTTCTTCGCCGCCCGTGGCCATCGTTGGGTGCGGCCCGGCCAGTGGATCGCCAAGATTGCCGGCCGCGAGAACCTGGACTGGCGCAAGGCCGGCGCGTTGCTTTCCAGCTAATGCCGCTCACGCTCGCAATCATCGGTGGGCGGCTGGAAGCCGACAACCTCGCCGTCTTCAATGGCCTGCGCGAACGCGCGCCGCGCGGCATCGCCGTGCTTGCTACCGCCAGCCAGATGCCGCAGGAAGTCGGCCCGGAAATGGTCGCGGACTTTCGCAACCACGGCACCGATGCCGAGCTGGTGCCGCTGTTCCACGGCAACGCTGCCACGGCCGCGCACGACCCGCGTCTGGTCGCACAGATCGAACGACTCGGCAGCGTCTATTTCACCGGCGGCGATCAGTCGACGCTGCTGCGCGCCCTTGCCCCCAATGGCCGGGAAACCCCGGTGCTTGCCGCCATCCGTCGTCAGCACGCCGCGGGTGGCTTGATTGCCGGCAGCAGCGCCGGTGCGGCCATCATGTCGCACACCGCGATCATCGGCGGCACCTCGATGGAGGCGGTCATCCACGGCGTGGTCGGCGACCCGGAATTGCCGGGTTTGCTGGTGGGCGCGGGACTGGGATTCTTCCCGTACGGCTTGGTCGACCAGCACTTCATCCAGCGCGGACGCATTGGCCGGCTGGTCGCGGCGATGGCACATGGCAATGCGCCGTACGGCTTCGGCATCGACGAGAACACCTGCATGTTCGTGGACGACCACATGCTCAGCATCGTCGGTGAAAAGGGGGCGCTCGTCGTCAATGGCAGCCTTGCCCATGCGGACGCGCGACACCGTCGCTTCGACCACTACCGCGTCAGCTATCTCGACGATGGCGACGCCTGGAATCTGGCGGAAGGCGTGGCCATGCCGCACCCACGCAAGAAGCCGACACGGCGTGCCTCGGGCCGTGTGTTCGCCGGGCCGGGTTACCTCGAACGCAGCATCTTCGCGCCGAACGTGTTCGACGAGCTGCTGACTCGCTTGGCCGATGGAGACAGCGAGCGCTATGCCCGCGACATCGGTACCGCCTACGACCCGGATTCGCAGATCGAAGTCACCGTCGAGCTGGAACGCAGCGGCATGCCGAGTTGCTCGCGGGTCGCGCGCTTCGGTTCGACGCGGCGCTACACCGTGCTCGATTACGGCATGAACATTCGCTGCCGCGCACTCGCCCCGGAGGCGCGCAAGGCCTGGATGACCCGCCACAGCAAGCAGCTCATGCGCGGGCGCAGCGTCGCCGCCAGCTCGAAGCTCATCGCCATCGGCGCGCTGCTCACCGCCGAGAGCACCGCCTGGCTCGAAGACCTCAAGGCGCTCGACAAGCTCGTCACCATCGTCACCGTCGCCAGCGGCAAACCCGTGGAAGCCGCCGCCGATTACCGCGCGTTGTTCGAGGCGCACGGCATCCGCTGCACCGTGTGGGACGGCAGCGACGACACCCTGCCGCTGCTGATGTCGAGCCCGGCCACGCTGTTCACCGGCGGCAATCAGGACCGCCTGATGCGCGCCCTGTTCCAGCAAGGAGAAGAAACGCCGCTGCTCGATGCCGTCATCACCGCCTACCGCGCTGGCGGTACCTTGATCGCCGTCGGCGGCAGCGCCACCGCGCTCTCCGGCGCGATGATCTGCGGCGGCGCCAGTGACGAGGCGCTGCTGTTCGGCGCCTCGCCCGACCCCTGGTATCGCGGCGTGGTGGTGCAGGAGGGCATGGGCGCGTTTCGCGAAGGCTTGATCGACCAGCACTTCGTCAGCCGCCATCGCCTCGGCCGCCTGCTGGTGGCCTGCCTCGAAGAAGGCGTTCGCTATGGCTTTGGTCTGCCCGAAGAAGCGGGTTTTGCCTCTACCGGCGGCGGCCATAAATTGCAGGCGCTCGGTGCCACCGGCACCGTGGTGCTGGACCTGCGCGACAGCCGCTACACGCCGGGCGCGCGGGGCTTCGAGGTGCTGGATGTGCGCCTGCGCCATCTCAAGCCAGGCCAGATTCTCGACACCGTCAGCGGCCTCATCAGCGGCGATGGCAAACCCGACACAGTGCGCATCCGCGATGTGCTCAGCCGTTTCGAGGCCGATGCCAGCCGCCTCTACGATCACGAGCGGCACGCAAGCTGCGAGGTGTTCGACGTGCGCGTCGACGATGCCGCAGGCGAGGCCAGTTTCAGCCTGCGCATGACACGGCCGAACGAGCCGCGTCGCGCCATTCGCGAACTGGATTTCAGAACCATACCCGCGCGGCCGTGAGCGGCCGCACAAGAAAACGAACACAAGGGAGCAACCATGAAAATCACCCACACTGGCGTCTTCGTCGGGCCCAACCGCTATACCAAGGGACGCGCGATCCGGCTGACGGTGGACTACGGCCGCGATGCCGACGGCGCGCCGTACCGCAAGCAGCTGCCCGCGCTGCTCGACAAACTGGCGGGCTGGTCCCACAGCGACTGGCTGCCGGCGCAAGGCGATGCGGGTGCAATCCACGCCTCGCTCGCGCTGGAATTGCAGCGGCAGTCCGGCGTCGAGGCCGAGTACTGCGAGGCGCGTGCAGTGCCCAAATCCGAGGGCGAGGTGTATGTGCTCTACGGCCATGACGACGAGGAAGTGGGCCTCTTGGCCGGTGAGCTGGCACTTGACCTGCTCGACTTCATCGCCTTCGGCGATCGCGCAGCGCGCTCCTGGGCGGAGCTGACCGGCGATTACGATGATTTTCTGCATCTGGCGGAGCGGCAAACGCTCGGCCCTAGCACCCGCTCGCTCATCAAGGCAGCGGAGGCACGCGGCATCCCCTGGTTCCGGCTCAACAACCAGTCGCTGATCCAGATGGGCCACGGCAAGTACCAGAAGCGCATCGAGGCGACGACCACCAGCGGCACCTCGATGATCGCGACCGACATCGCCAAGGACAAATCGCTCGCCTATCGCATCCTGAGCGATCTCGGCCTGCCGGTGGCAAAACAGCGGCTGGTCTACAAGCTCAACCGCGCCATCCAGGCCGCCGAGAAGATCGGCTATCCGGTGGTACTCAAGCCCGTCGATGGCAATCACGGCAAGGGCGTGACGGTGAACGTGCGCAACGAGGATGAACTCGAAGCCGCCTACGACATCGCCAAGGAATACTCCGATGGCGTGCTGGTGGAGCAGATGGTCAAGGGTTTTGACCACCGGCTTTTGGTCATCAACGGCAAGCTCGAAGCCGCCGCTCTGCGCATGCCGGGCCGCGTCGTCGGCGATGGCAAGAGCACCGTCAAGCAGCTGGTGGAAACCCTCAACCGCGACCCGCGCCGGGGTGTGGGCCACGAGAAGGAGCTGACCCAGATCCACATCGACCCGCAGGCGATGGCCTGCCTTGCCGACAAGGGCTACACGCTGGAAACGGTGCCGGCTGCCGGTGAAACCGTGCTGCTGCGCAAGACCGCCAACCTCTCAACTGGTGGCACCGCCATCGACGTCACCGACGTGATCCACCCCGACAATCGCGAGATGGCCGAGCGCGTCATCAAGGCCGTGGGCCTCGATATCGGTGGCGTGGATTTCTTGAGCGAAGACATCACCGTCAGCTACAAGGACAACGGCGCAGGCATCTGCGAAGTGAACGCAGGCCCCGGCTTCCGCATGCACGTCGCGCCGAGCGAGGGCAAGCCGCGCGATATCGCGGCGAAGGTGATCGACATGATGTTCCCGCCCAACACACCGGCGCGCGTGCCCATCGCCGCGCTCACCGGCACCAACGGCAAGACCACCACCGCGCGCATGCTGGCGCACGTGATGCGCATGGCCGGGCATCACGTGGGGCTGACGACGACCGATGCCGTCTACATCAACGGCAACCTCACCATGAAGGGCGACATGACCGGGCCGAAAGCTGCGGCGATGGTGCTGCGCGATCCGGATGTGGATTGCGCGGTACTGGAGACAGCCCGTGGCGGCATTCTGCGCGCGGGCCTCGGCTGGGACTGGTGCGATGTCGGCGCCGTGCTCAACGTCAGCGAAGACCATATGGGCCTGGGCGGCATCCACACGCTGGAAGAGCTGGCCGAAGTGAAGCGCATCGTGGTCGAGATGGCACGGGACACAGCCGTGCTCAACGCCGACGAACCACTGGTTTTGCAGATGGCCGACTACACCCGCGCCAAGCACATCTGCTACGTCACACTCGATGCGCAACATCCGTTGGTGAAGGAGCACATCCGCCTCGGCCACCGCGCCATCGTGCTGGAGCAGGCCGACCACGGCGAGATGATCTCGGTATTCGACAAGGGCCAGCACATCCCGCTGATCCGCCCGCAGCTGATCCCCGCGACGATGGAAGGCAAGGCGCAGCACAACATCCAGAACGCGATGTTCGTGGCGGCGATGGCGTACTCGCTCGGCAAGAGCCTCGACGACATCCGCCAGGGCCTGCGCACCTTCGACATGAGCTTCAGCCAGACACCGGGCCGCAACAACGTCTATGACGAACACGGCTTCCGCGTCGTGCTCGACTACGGCCACAACCCGGCGGCCATCGCGGCGATGACAGGACTGGTCGAGCGCATGAAGCCAAGAGGCAAGCGCATCGTGCAGATCGGCGCGCCGGGCGACCGCCGCAACGAGGACTACGAGACGATCGCGAAGATCATCGCCGGCCACTTCGACGTCTACATCTGCGACCGCGACGACGACACCCGCGGGCGCGGGCCGGACGAAGTACCCAAGCTGATGCGCGAATACCTGCTCAAGGCCGGCGTGAAGGACTCGCAGATTCACGTCATTCCCGAAGAACCGATGGCACTCGACGTGATGCTGAAGATGGCTGAGCCGAGCGATCTGCTGTTGATCTTCGGCAGCGACGTGACGCGCTGCTGGAAACAGATCATCTACTTCAAGCCCGCCTGGTCGACGGAGGAAGTGAAGGCCGAGGTGCAAGCGAGTGCGGCACCGAAGCTCGAAACGCTCTACCCCACGCTCGTCAGCGACGAACGCGGTGTGCGCATCCGCAAATGAGCGGCTTGTTCGACATGGCGGTGCCGTGGTGGATGTTCATCCTGCGCGCGGTCGTGGTCTATGCGTTTTTGCTGATCCTGCTGCGCGTCACCGGCAAGCGGCAGGTGGGCCAGCTGGCACCGTTCGATCTGGTGCTGCTGCTGGTGTTGAGCAATGCGGTGCAGAACTCGATGAACGCGGGCGACAACTCGCTGGTGGGCGGGCTGATCTCAGCGGCGGCGCTGGTCGCGCTCAACTACGGCGTCGGGTTTCTCACCTCGCGCAGCAAGTCGGTGGAGCGGCTGGTGGATGGCCGTCCCGAGGTGCTGATCCGTGACGGCAAGCTCTTCGAGGCCGTGATGCGCCGGGCGCAGCTCACCGAGCATGAGCTGCATGCGGCGCTGCGGCAGGCGGGCTGCCTGCAGGTGTCGGAGGTTTCGCTGGCCATCCTCGAAATCAATGGGGCGATCAGCGTTATCCAGCACCTGCGCAAGCCCAGCTGAGGCGCACGTCGTCAACGGATGGTTCAGCGCTTTCCGTCACCAGCAAGCCGCCTGCTTCGCTGTCTGAACTGCTGAAGGCCCCCGAGGATGGTGAGAGCGTGCAGCTGCGGGGGCGCCTGCTGCTGCAGCTCAACCACGACAAATATCTGTTCTCCGACGGCAAGAGCCAGATCCGCATCGAGATCGAGTCGGAGGTCTTTCCCAAGCAGGCCATCGACGACAAGATCGAGATTCAGATTCTCGGAGAAGTCGAAAAAGATTTCATGGAAACCCCCGAGATCGACGTCAAGCGTGTCGAAGTGCTGCCGTCACCCACTGCAGCTGCAACGCGCTGAAACGCGTCAGTCCTTGATCGACACGGCGCGCTCCAAGGGCGCGCCGTTTTGCTGTACCCAGGCACGCAGTTCGAGCACGCCCTTGGTATCGAGCGAGATCATCAAGGTCTGCATTTCTGCCGAGAGTTCCTGCGCCGTCGGGATCGCAGGTGCGGTCGGATTCGAGAACACCCGTGCCCATGCCGTCTGGCCGGCGGCGCGCTCGGCGGGCAGATAGCGCGAGGGTTCGCCATCGACCAGCGTGACGACGCCGTCGATGGCTTTGGGTGCCGCCACCTGCGCCTCGTGCAACAACTGGATGGCGAGACGGCGGGTGATGACGAGAGGGCTGGCGGTCATTGTGATGAGCAGTGCTGGCAGTGGGGATCGCGGGCGAGCGTGAGCTTACGCCAGTCGCCGCGCCGCGCGTCCCATAAATGAAGATGGCCTGCGGCGTGGGGCTGGCCGAGCAACAGTTGCAGCGCGAGCAAGGCTTGCATGGCTCCTACCACACCGACAACAGGGCCGAGGATGCCGGCGTCTTCGCAGGCTTCTGCAAGCTCGCCGGTGTTGGGATACAGGCAGGCATAACAAGGGCCGCCGCGTCGCAGATCGAAGGCCGCGACCTGCCCTTCCCAGCGGATGGCGGCACCGGAGACCAGCGGCACGCGCGCCGCCACGCAGGCCGCATTCAAGGCGAAGCGCGCCTCGAAGTTGTCGGTGCAGTCGAGCACCGCATCGACGTCACGCACAGCGGCGAGTGTGGCTTCTGCCGTATGCAGGCCCTGCAACTGCACGCCGGCATCCACTGCGGCCAGATGTGCGATGGCGGCATCGACCTTGAGTCGCCCGACATCGGCTTCGGTGTAGAGAATCTGCCGTGGCAGATTGCTGCGCTCGACCCGGTCACGATCCGCGAGCAGCAGCGTGCCGATACCGGCTCCGGCGAGATAGCGGGCCGCCGGGCAGCCCAGGCCGCCGAGGCCCACGACGAGCACGCGGGAATCGCGCAGCGCCGTCTGACCGGCCACGCCGACTTCCGGCAGCACGATCTGGCGGGCGTAGCGGCTCAGGTCACTCATGTCGCGCTCCAGCACCCGCCGGTGATCCGTTCGTTGCCGCCGTAATCGCGACGCGTCTCCACCTTTGAGAAGCCTTGGGCGTGCAACAAAGCCCGCACGCGCTCGCCCTGGTCATAGCCGTGTTCAAGCAATAGCCAACCCTCGGGCTGAAGCCCGCTTGGCGCTTGCTGGATGAGTCGCCGCAGCAGTGTCAGTCCATCGGGGCCGGAGACCAGCGCCAGTGCGGGCTCGTGGTGCAGCGCGGGCAAGTGGGTGTCGTGTTCGGCGATGTAGGGCGGGTTTGCGGTGATGAGATCAAAGCGCGGGGTTGCAGGCGGCAGCTCGAGCGCATCGGCCAGCAGGAACTGCACGGGCAGTTGCAGCCGCGTGGCATTGGCTTGCGCAACAGTGAGTGCCACGGCGGAACAATCCGAAGCGCTGATGCCATGCCCCGGCGCTTCATCCGCCAGCGCCAGCGCGACGCAGCCACTGCCGGTGCAGGCATCCAGCACGCGCGCTGGCGCGGGCTGAAGACCGAGAATCTGCAAAGCCCAGTCCACCAGGTGCTCGGTGTCGGCGCGCGGGATCAGCACATCGGGCGTGACATGCAGTGTCAGACGGCGGAACGGCTGCGTACCAGTGACGTACGCAAAGGGCTCGCCCCCAGCGCGGCGGCGCAGCCATTCGTCATAGCGGGCGCGTTGCTCGGGCGTGAGCGAGGCATCGTGAATGCGCAAGGCGCTGCGGCCGATACCGAGCAATTCGGCCAGCAACCATTCGGCTTCGTCGCGCGGCTGCTCGCAAACTGCTTCTAGCTGCTGTGCCGCAGCACGCAGCAGCGCTTCCACACCCGCACTTACGGACAGTTGAAAGTGCACACCCGATCTTCGCTGACCACACCACCGCAGGACTGGAAACACACGCGGTAATCGCCTTCGCACTGGCCGTAGTCGGCATTCTCGCTGCAACTGCGACGGTTGCAGCTGGCGCGGCCTTGCTCGCCCGAGGCAGAGCCCAGACAGCGTTCGTAGTCGTCCCGCGAGTCGCGTTCGCAGCGCAGTCGACTGTTTTCAGCCTTGAGATCAGTGGTGTTGCGGCATTGGCCCTTGTCGGCCAGACACTGGCTGACACAGGGGCGCGAGAGCGGGTCTTGCGGCGGCGTGTAGCGGTAATTGGTTTCGTAGATGGGCCCGCAGGACACCACCAGCAGCGCCGTTACAAGCCAAAAAATAGTGCGCATCAGTATTCCCCCATGCCGCTGGTGAGTTCGTTCAAAAGCTCCGCCTGCGATTCTGCCAGCAAGGGCTGGATCACTGGATCGAGATCGCCGGTCATCACGCGGTCGAGTTGGTACAGCGTGAGGTTGATGCGGTGATCGGTGATGCGCCCCTGCGGGAAGTTATAGGTGCGAATGCGCTCGCTGCGATCGCCCGATCCCACCAGCTTCTTGCGCGTTGCCGCCTGCTCGCTCGCCGCCTTTTGCCGCTGCGCATCGATCAGGTGTGAGGCCAAGAGCGCCATCGCCTTGCTGCGGTTCTTGTGCTGGCTGCGCTCGTCGTCGCACTCGACGATCACCCCGGTGGGGATGTGCGTGATGCGGATCGCCGACTCGGTCTTGTTGACGTGCTGGCCGCCGGCACCACTGGCCTTGAAGGTGTCCACCTTCAAATCCGCCGGATTGATATCGATCTGCTTTTCTTCCACCTCGGGCAGCACCGCCACCGTCGCGGCACTGGTGTGGATGCGGCCCTGTGTTTCCGTCGCCGGCACCCGCTGCACCCGGTGCGCACCGCTCTCGAACTTGAGCTGCGAGAACGCGCCAAAACCGACGATGCGGCTGATGATTTCGCGATAACCACCGTGCTCGCCATCGTTGGCGCGCAGCACCTCAATGCCCCAGCCGCGCGTCTCGGCATAGCGCGAATACATGCGGAACAGATCGCCGGCGAAGATCGCCGCCTCGTCGCCGCCGGTGCCTGCGCGGATTTCAAGAAACACATTGTTGCCGTCGAGTGGATCTCGCGGCACCAGGTAGCTTTGCAGCGTGGCTTCGAGTGCCTCGATGCGCGCGGTCACGCCCGGCAATTCGCTGTCGGCCATGTCGCGCAGCTCCTTGTCGGGCTCACTGCGCATGGCCAGCAGATCGGCGTGCTCCTGGCTCGCCGCCACATGTGCGGCATAGGCCTCGCTGAGCGGGCCGAGCTGTGCATATTCCTGCGACAGGCGCTTGAACACGTCCTGGTTGGCGGCGACATGCGGCTCGCCCAGATCGCGCTCGATCTCGCTGCGGCGCTCGGCCATCTGGGCCAGTTTTTGGAGAAGAGAGGATTTCATTTTTTAGGTGAGGCGGGGATGGGGGTTGGGGGATGGGGAAAACCTCAAGCGCACGGTCGCTAATTGCGGCCCGCACCCCGTCCCCCATCCCCTGACCCCGCTTCTTCTCCCACTGCAAACAGCGTCTGCGCCGCATTGAGCAAAAGCGCCTGCTCGACCGAATCCGCGCGCTTCAGAGCCGCCGAAGGCGCGTGCAGCAACTTGTTGGCCAGCGTATCGGCCACGAATTGCATCACCACCTCGGCGGGCTCACCGGCCGCCAGCTTGCGGCGCGCTTTTTCCAACACCTCGTCGCGGTAAGCGCGCGCCTGCTGGCGGATGGCGCGAATGGTGGGCGCTGCGTCGCGTGACTCCAGCCAGCGGCCGAACTCGCTGGCGTGGTCGATCAGCATCGCCTCGGCCTGTTCGGCGGCCACGCCACGCGCCTTCAGGTTTTCGCTGATGACCGATTTCAGGTCGTCGACGGTGTAGAGATAGCAATCCGACAGCTCGCGGATTTTCGGGTCGAGGTCGGGCGGCACCGCGAGGTCGATGAGAAACACCGGCTTGCGGCGGCGCTTGGCGAGCGCTGCTTCCATCAACGTACGGCTGACGATGAGGTTGCGCGCGGCCGTGGACGACACCACCAGATCGGCATCGGCCAGATGCGTGGGCAGATCATCCAGCGTGATGGCGAACGCGCCGAGTTCATGCGCCAGCTTCTGCGCGTTTTCGAGCGAGCGGTTGGCGACGATCAGCCGGCCGATGCCCTGCCCGCGCAGATGCCGCGCAAACAGGCGGATGGTCTCGCCCGCACCGATCAGCAAGGCCGTCTGCTTCGAAAAATCCGTGAAGATGTGCTTGGCGATCTGCACCGCCGCATAGGCCGCCGACACCGGATGCGCGCCGATCTCGGTATCGGTGCGCACTTTCTTGGCGACCGCAAAAGTGTGCTGGAACAGGCGCGTCAGCACCGGCCCCAGGGTTTTTTCACCGAGGGCGACCGCATAGGCCTGCTTCATCTGGCCGAGGATCTGCGGCTCGCCCACCACCAGCGAATCCAGCCCGGCCGCCACCCGCAGCGAATGCAAGACGGCGGAGTGGTCGCGGTGCACGAAACTGTGCTGCTCCACCAAAGCCAGCTCCACTTCGCGCTCGCGCCGCCACCAGTCCTTGAGGCGGGGTTCGTCCTCTGGCTCGGCGACGGTGACGATCTCGGTGCGGTTGCAGGTGGAAAGGATCGCCGCCTCGCGCACGCCCGCCAAGCCCCTGAGCCGCACGAGGGCGGCTGGGATTTCTACCTCGGTGAAGGCGAGTCGCCCACGTGCCTCGACCGGCGCAGTGTGGTGGCTCAAGCCCAGGGTGATGACGGCCATCGGCTACCTCGTGACAGGCCGCATTTTCAACGATTGCGTCACTTCGCAACAAGCCGCACGGCGGCTATGGCGTTAATATGCACAGGCTTTAGGCATGACGCCGTCTGCCGCCTTCGTTCGTTGGTCGCCCCCTGTGCTCGAACCCCGTTCCGCCCCGCTTCACGCCGCCCTCTTCTGTGCAGCCGGTTTTGCAGGCCTGGCCCTCGCACCGATGCCCGTGCTGGCTCGGGTGGAAAAAGAGGCGCAGGTCGCCAGCCCTCTGTCCCCGCAGGCGCAGGCGCAATTCCATGTGCTGGCGGGCGAGATGGCGGCCGGACGGCACCTGCCGGAGGCGGCTGCCGAAGAGTTTCTGAAAGCGCTCAAGTTCGCGGCAGACCCCGCGCTGGCCGCGCGCGCCACTGCCTTCGCGCTGGCCGCCAAGCGCGACGACCTGGCCCTGCAGGCCTCGCAGCAATGGCTCGTGGTCGAACCCTCATCGATGGACGCGCGTGAAGTCATCGCGCTGATGTCGCTGAAAGGCGGCAACGTCGCCGAGGCCAAAATCCAGTGCGAAGCGATCGTCAAAGGCCATCCCGGTGGCGAGGGCGATGGCTACCGCCATGTGGCGCTGCTGCTCTCGCAGGAGAAAAGCACGGCGCAGCCTGCGCTGGCCTTGATGAAAACGCTGGCCGCTGAAAAACCGCAGTCGGCCGCGGCACAGCGCGCGCTGGCGTTGCTGGCCTTCCGTTTCGATGACATCGCCACCACCGAAAAAGCCGCGCGCGAAGCGCTGCGCATCGCGCCGATGGAGCGCGAATCGACCCTGTTGCTGGTTGCCGCCCTGGTCAAGCGCGGTGACCTGGCGGCGGCCGACCAGGCCATCAACCCGCTGCTGGAAGGCAAGAACACCACCGATCTGCGCCTGGGCTACGCCAAGCTGCTGATCGACGCCAACCAGCGCGTTGCCGCCAAGGAGCAGATCAATGTCGTGCTCAAGGCCGACCCCAAAAGTGCGGATGCCCACATGGCAATGGGCCTGCTGCTGCTGGACGAGCGCCAGCCCGACCAGGCGGAGCCGCATTTCACCGCGCTGATCGAAAACCCCGATCGCAAGGGCGATGCCGCCTATTACCTCGGCCGCATCGCCGAGATCCGCAAACAGCCCGGCACTGCATTGGCCTGGTACGAAAAAGTCACCAGCGGGACCCAGGTGCTCGACAGCTTCATCCGCCGCGCCCGCGTGCTGGCCCTGCTGAAACGCATGCCCGAAGCCCGCCAGTTGCTCGGTGCATTACGCGAGCAATATCCGCCGCTCAACAGCCGCCTGCTGGCCACCGAAGGCGAGCTCCTGACGCAGGACAACGCCTTGATCGAAGCGCTCAGCCTCTACGACGTCGCGCTCAAGGAGCAACCCGACGACGCCGAGCTGCTCTACGCCCGGTCGCTGCTGCACGAGCGCATGAACCGCTTCGAGCTGGCCGAGGCTGACCTGCGCGCACTCATCACAGCCAACGCGGACGATGCCCGCGCGCTGAATGCGCTGGGCTACATGCTGACGATGCACACGACGCGCTTCGACGAAGCCGGCAAACTGATCGCCAAGGCCTACGAGCTGGAGCCCAGCGACCCCGCCATTCTCGATTCGCTCGGCTGGGTGCGCTTCAAGCAGGGCAAGCCTGCTGAAGCCCTGCCGCTGCTGCAAAAAGCCCACGACATCTTTCCGGATGCCGAAGTGGCCGCGCATCTCGGCGAAGTGCTGTGGGCTCTGGGCGAGAAGGACAAGGCCCGCAACCTGCTGGAAGCAGCCAGCCGCGAAGACAGCAGCAACCGCGTCCTGCGCGACACCGTGCAGCGCCTGCTCACCACGCCTTGATGCACAGGTTGTTCGGCGGATTTCGGCTTGGCGCGGTGCTGGCCCTGGGCCTGCTGGCCAGCTGCGCCAGTGTGCCGCCAGCGGCGCCCGACGTAGACCCTGCCACCCTCAATGCCGCCTGGGCGCTGCGGCAACAGCAGCTCGGCAGCGTGCAGGGGTTTCAGCTCAACGGCCGTGTCGCGGTGAAAGGCGGCGGGCTTTCCGGCGCGCTGCGCTGGCAGCAGGAGGGCGCGCATTTCAGCCTGCGCATCGCCGGGCCTTTCGGCGCGGGCGCCTTGTCGATGGAAGGCACGGCAGAACAGGTCGCCATCAAAGGCAAGGACATCGACCTCGTCACCACAGAACCGCAGCTGGTATTGGCCCAGCGCACCGGTTGGCGGTTGCCGCTGGACTCGCTGCGCTGGTGGGTGCTCGGCCTGCCCGACCCGCGATCCGAAGCCGATGTAGTGCTCGACGCCGAAGGCCGCGCCCTGCAAATACAGCAGGCGGGCTGGACGTTGCGCTACAGCGACTACCGCAGCGACAGCACGCCCGCCCTGCCCGGCCGCATCGAAGCCGTGCAGCCCACCGCCACCGGCGAATGGATGGCGACCGTCGTGCTCGACGCCATTACGCTGACGCCATGAGCGCGCTCACGCTCTGGCCGGCACCGGCCAAGCTCAATCTCTTCCTGCATGTGCTGGGCCGGCGCGAGGATGGTTATCACCGCTTGCAGACCGTGTTCCAGTTTCTGGATTACGGCGACGAGCTGACGTTCGACGTGCGCCGCGATGGCGTCATCACCCGGCCGGAAGGCTCCGCCGATGTGCCTGCCGAACAAGACCTCGTCGTGCGCGCCGCACGCGCCTTGCAAGCGGCAACGGGCACCACGATCGGTGTTGATATTCGCGTGCTCAAGCGCACGCCGATGGGGGCGGGCCTGGGCGGCGGCTCGTCCGATGCCGCCACTACCCTGGTCGCACTGAATCAGCTGTGGCGTACCGGGCTCGACGCCCAGGCACTGGCTGAGATGGGCCTGAAGCTCGGTGCCGATGTACCGGTGTTCGTGCACGGCATGGCGAGCTGGGCCGAAGGCGTGGGCGAATTGCTGGTGCCAGTGACGCTGCCCGAACCCTGGTATGCGGTGCTGGCCCCGGATGTTTTCGTCTCCACCGCTGCGATTTTCTCGGCCGCCGAACTCAAGCGCGACCACGCGCCCATCACGCTGGAAGACTACGAGCGCGGCGAAGGCGTGAACGATTGCGCCCCCGTCACCTGCGCCCGCTACCCCGAGGTGGCGACCGCAATGGGCTGGCTCAGTCGTGCCGCACCGGCGCGCATGTCCGGCACGGGCAGCGCCGTATTCGCGGCCTTTGCCGATGAACGCGCGGCGCGCGCGGCGATTGAAGGCATCCCGAAAAACTGGCGCGGATTCGTCGCTCGTGGCTTAAATCTCTCGCCGCTCGCGTCTATAATCCGCGCGCTTTGATTTGTTGGGGTGTAGCCAAGTGGTAAGGCAGCTGGTTTTGATCCAGCCTACCGGTGGTTCGAATCCATCCACCCCAACCATCTTGAATCGCCTTGTGATTCAAGATGGTTGGTGACGATGATCATTGTTTGCGCCTCGGGCAAGCCCTCGGCTTGTCCTTCCAGATCGGGCAGTCCCTGTCCATCCAGATTTACAACACGAGAGAGTGCCCGCATGGCCGACACCCAGTTGATGCTTTTTTCAGGCAATGCAAACCGCAAGCTGGCGCTGGATATCGCCAACTACCTGAAAATGCCGCTGGGCCAGGCGACCGTCAGCAAGTTCTCGGACGGCGAAGTGCACATCGAGCTGCTCGAAAACGTGCGCGGCAGCGATGTGTTCGTGATTCAGCCCACCTGCGCGCCCACCAACGACCACATCATGGAGCTGTGCATGATGCTGGACGCCCTGCAGCGCTCCAGCCCGCGCCGCATCACCGCCGTGGTGCCCTACTTCGGCTACTCGCGGCAGGATCGCCGCATCCGCTCCGCGCGCGTGCCGATCTCGGCCAAGGTGGTGGCCGACATGGTGGTGTCTTCGGGCGCGCACCGCGTCATCACGGTCGATCTGCATGCCGAGCAGATCCAGGGTTTCTTCGACGTCGCGGTCGACAACATCTACGCCTCGCCGATTCTGCTCGGTGATATCTGGCGCCAGAACTACCAGAACGTGATCGTCGTCTCGCCCGATGTCGGCGGCGTGGTGCGTGCCCGCGCACTCGCCAAGCGTCTCGACGACGCCGACCTCGCCATCATCGACAAACGCCGCCCGCGCCCGAACGAATCGAAAGTGATGAACATCATCGGCGACGTGCGCGGCAAGTGCTGCGTGATGATCGACGATCTGGTGGACACCGCCGGCACACTGGGTAAGGCCGCCGATGCGCTGAAAGAAGCCGGTGCAGTGAAGGTGGTGGCCTACGTCACCCACGCCGTGCTCTCTGGGGCAGCCGTGCACAACATCATGAACTCCAGCCTGGATTCCCTGGTGGTGACCGACACCATCCCGCTTGCGCCGGATGCTGCGGCTTGCCCGAAGATTCGCCAGCTCTCGATTGGCGCGCTGCTGGCCGAGACCATCCGCCGCGTCAGCGCCGAAGAGTCCGTCAGCTCGCTCTACGACGACTGAGGCCGGACAGAGTTGCCGTCAGACGGCAACTCATCAAACGGGTGGCATCTACAGCGCGAAAAGCCTAAACTTCGCGCCCTTTCGTCTGGTCGCGGGCGAAAGTTTCACCACTTTTTTGGAGTCTCACCATGAAACATACCTTCGTCGTCAACGCCGAAGTCCGCAACGATCAAGGCAAAGGTGCGAGCCGCCGCCTGCGTCGTGAGGGCAAGGTCCCCGCAGTCCTTTACGGTGGCAACGATGGCGCCAAGGCGCTCTCGGTCGGTGCCAACGATCTCAAGAACCACCTCAAGACCGAGGCGTTCTACAGCGCCATCCTCAAGCTGAAGCTCGACGGCGTCGAACAGCAGGTCGTGCTCAAGGACCTGCAGCGTCACCCGCTGCGCACCCACGACATCCTGCACCTCGACTTCTACCGCATCCTCGCCGACAAGCTGCTGCGTCGTAACGTGCCGCTGCACTACGTCGGCAGCGACGTGGCCCCGGGCGTGAAGACCGAAGGCGGCATGCTTGAGCACCTGATGAACGAGATCGAAGTCGAGTGCCTGCCCAAGGACCTGCCTGAGTTCGTCGAAGTCAATGTCTCCGAGATGAAGCTCGGCGATACCGTGCACATCGCCCAGCTCGCCCTGCCGGAAGGCGTGAAGGCTGTCGCCTCCATCCGCGGTGAAGACCCCGCCGTCGCCTCCTGCCACGTCATCGTGGTGGAAGAAGAGCCGGTGGTTGATCCCGCCGCTGCAACCGACGTGCCCGCCGCCAACCAGAAGGTGGACCCCAAGGCCGCCGCTGCCGCCAAGGGTGGCAAGGCCCCGGCTGGCAAGGCTGCCCCCGCAGCACCTGCTGCCAAGGCACCCGCCAAGAAGAAGTAGCGAAGCGAGGCACCGCGCCGCAAATGCAGCGCGCAAGCCGAGGCTGAGCTTGAGCCACAGCCCCATCCGATTCGATGAACCGGATGGGGTTTTCTTTTGAAGCCATGCCCACTCCAACCCAAATTCTCATCGCTGGCCTTGGCAACCCCGGCCCCGACTACGCCCAGACCCGCCACAACGCGGGCTTCTGGTTTGCGGATGCCGTGGCCGATCGCTTCAAGGGCACGTGGAAAGTCGACAGCAAGTTTTTCGGCGAGACCGCACGCGTCAAGATCGAGGGCGTGGACGTGCTGCTGCTCAAGCCCTCCACCTTCATGAATCGCTCGGGCCAGTCGGTGCAGGAGATGATGAACTTCTACAAGCTCGCGCCTGACGCCTTGCTGGCGGCTCACGACGAACTCGACATGCCAGCCGGACAGATGCGGCTCAAGTTCGGCGGCGGCCACGGCGGCCACAACGGGCTGCGTGACATCCACAAACCACTGGGTGATGGCTATCGGCGCCTGCGCGTCGGCATCGGTCATCCGGGCGACAAGAATCTGGTGCTCAATTACGTGCTCGCACGGCCCTCGAAAGCCGACGAGCAACTGATCCGCACCGGCATCGACAACGCCGTCAACGCCCTGCCCATCTGGCTCAGCCAGACCTGGGAAAAGGCGCTGAACCAACTTCACACCGCATAATTTCACGAAGCACACCGAGCAAAAATCATGGCGATCAAATGCGGCATCGTTGGCCTGCCCAACGTCGGCAAATCCACCCTCTTCAATGCGCTGACCAATGCGCAGAACGCAGCGGCCGAGAACTACCCCTTCTGCACCATCGACCCCAACACCGGCATCGTGCCGGTGCCGGACAAGCGCATGGATGCCCTGGCCGCCATCGTCAAGCCGCAGAAGATGCAGTTCGCCACCGTCGAGTTCGTCGATATCGCCGGCCTCGTCGCCGGTGCCAGCAAGGGTGAAGGCCTGGGCAACCAGTTCCTGGCCCACATCCGCGAGTGCGATGCCATCGCACACGTCACCCGCTGCTTCATCAACGACGACATCATCCATGTCGCCAACAGCGTGGACCCGATCCGCGATATCGAGATCATCAACACCGAACTGGCACTCGCCGATCTCGACAGCGTGACGAAAGCCATCGACCGCAACGCCAAGCTGGTGCGCGCGGGCAACAAGGACGCCGCCGCCAAGCAGGAGCTGCTCATCAAGCTGCAAGCGCACTTGAACGAGGCCAAGGCCGTGCGTGCGCTGGCACTCACTGTGGACGAAAAGCTTGCCATCCGCGACATGATGCTCATCACCGCCAAGCCCGCGCTCTACATCGCCAACGTCGATGAAGCCGCACTCAAGAACGGCAACGCGCTGCTCGACAAGGTGAAAGCCTACGCCGCCACTGAGGGCGCACAGGTGGTGCCGGTGTGCGCCGCCATCGAGGCCGAAATCGGCCAGCTCGACGAGGCCGACAAGAAGAGCTTTCTCGAAGACCTGGGCCTCGAAGAACCCGGCCTCAACCGCGTGATCCGCGCCGCCTACGAGCTGCTCGGCCTGCAGACCTACTTCACCGCTGGCGTGCAGGAAGTGCGTGCGTGGACGGTCAAGGTCGGCGCCACCGGCCCGCAGGCCGCTGGTGTCATCCACACCGATTTCGAGAAGGGCTTCATCCGCGCCGAAGTCATCGCCTACGCCGACTTCATCCAATACAACGGCGAAGCGGGTGCGAAGGAAGCTGGCAAGTGGCGCTTGGAAGGCAAGGAATACATCGTCAAGGAAGGCGATGTGATGCACTTCCGCTTCAACGTCTAGCGGCTCGCTGCCGACCTCGCCCGAGAAGCAGCTGGCTGCAAGACCTTGTGATCTATCCCTTCGTCAAGGCACACGCGTATCGCCTTGCCACGGCTTACTCGGTGTCTGCCGCCGGCAACGTTGCGGGCCAGCTGTATCCGTTCGCCACCGGCTTGGCGATCAATGGCGTGCTGGAAAAAAACTACTGGGCCGCCGCCTGGCTGATTGGGTGCCACTTCGCCGCCTTGCTGTTGGAGGTGGCGGCAAAAATGCTGGATACCCGCGTGTTCACGCGTGTCTATGCCGACTCGGCCACGGCACTGGTGGTGCGCTCTCATCACGAGGGCATTGATCCTTCACTCATTGCGGCACGCAGTGCACTGTCTCGCGAATACGTCACCTTTCTCGAGCGCGATGTCCCCGCCGCGATCCTGGCCATCGTCAGCCTCGCCATCGCGCTCAGTGCGCTGTTCTGGCTGGACCCGGTGATCGGTGCCTCCAGCCTCGTGCTCATCTTCCCGCTGCTCTTGATCAACAGATGGCTTGCCGGCAAATCGCTGCGCTACAACCGCGGCTTGAACAATCGGCTGGAAGACGAGGTTGAACTGCTGAGGCAGGGCAAAGCCGCCAAGGTCCGACGGCATTTCGCCGCATTGAGCGGATGGCGCGTGAAGCTCTCGGATGCTGAAGCCAAGGCCTTCGGCGCGATGGAAATCACCGTGATCCTGCTGTTCGCGGTCGCGCTGTGGCGCTTGGCAGAAGGCGGCGGTGCGCGACCCGGCGACATCTACGCGATCTTCGCTTACGTCTGGAAATACGTGCTGGCGCTGGACCAGGTGCCGCAACTCGTGCAGCAGCTGAGCAAATTGAAAGACATCAACGCGCGTCTCGTCACCAAAGCTTTGGTGTAGCTCGTGACCTACTGGGCTGCACGAGTCTGCAGAGGCTGTGCCTCAGACTGCTGCTTTGGTTTATGCGCGACTGGCTGCCAGCCGCAACACATCGCCATAACCTGTAGGCACCGGCACCGCGTCTTTGGCCCGTAGCAGCCTGTGCATGAGGGGCAGACGATAGAACGGCACCGAGGCCATCACATGATGTTCAAGGTGGTAGTTCACATGGATGGGCGCTACTGTCATTCGCGCCAGCCATCCGGCGCGGGTGGTGCGGGTGTTCTTGAACATGTCGGCGCTGTCTTCGAGGCAGGCGTGTTCGGCGATAGAGCGGATGCGGATGAAGAGGCTGAAGGTGGTGAAGTAGGCTGCCACCCAAGCCCAGTAGGTCCACAGCGCACCGGCTGCGGTGAGCACACCTGCCAGCAGTAAGTTGGTGAGCAGGAAGCCCCACATGTTTTGCATGCCGCTCCGCGCGTAGTCCGTCCAGCGGCGGCCATTGCGCGGCAGGCGTTCCACCTCGGCCGCGACGGTGTAGCCGAACACGCCGATGTCCATCAAAAACTGCGCGCCGATGCGACGCACGGCGGTCTGACCCGTGAGGTCGCGGATGAACTTCTTCTTTAGCGAGCGGCGCGTGGTGGGCAGGTTTTTGGTGAGGCTCAGATCGGGATCAGCCGCTGTGCCGGTGTGGGTGTGGTGCCTGAGGTGATGGGTGCGATAGCGCGGCACGTCGTTCCAGATCAGACGCGCGCACAACCAGTCGCCAATGAAATCGTTGAGCCAGGGCGTGCGGAACAAGGTGCGGTGCGCCGCCTCGTGGCTGAGGATGGCGAGTGCGAGCTGACGGCCGCCAAGCACGATGACCACCATCAAGAACGTGAGCGGATTGGGGAAAGCCGCGAGGGCCGCAAAGCACAGTGCAATGCCGGCCCAGACCCGCAGCACCGCGACGCCGCCGCGCAGGTCGGAACGGCGCGTGAGCTGGGTGATCTCGTCCCGCGTAAACAGCTCGTTGAGCTTGCGACGGGTGACGGTGGGCAGCTCGGTGGGCGTGCTGGAGGTGTTCATGGTTTTAGATCTCGATCAATGGGCGCGCGCCGACTGGGCGGCAGTCTCGGATTTGAAAGCGATGCCGTGCGAGGCGCGCCAGATGGCCTTGCCGCAGGCGTCGAAGCGATGCACGGTTTCCACGAAAGCGCGGCGCGCTTCGATATCGACGAAGGGTGCTGGCAGCAGCGGGTCGTAGACGATTTCGCGGATGGCCTTGCCGCCGAGCAGGAAGGACTCGCGCGCGGCCACTTCTGCATCGAGCGTCCCGGCGCGGGCCATCCAGCTTTCGAGCTGGGCGGTGAGCTTGCGGTAACTGGCATTGAGCGCCTTGCCGTCCCAGAGCTTCCTGATTCGGGCGCTGCGTTCGGCATCGAAATCGGCAGCGGCGAACACGCTCGCCTCGCCCTGCAAGCCCAGCTTGCGCAGGCGCTCGCGCACGCCGGCGACGCCGTCGCCGAGATTGTCCGGCCGGAGGAACAAACCCCATTCGAGTTCGCGGAAGCCGAGCATCTTCAAGGCCCGCTCGCGCTGGCGCAGGGCGGCGCGATTGCTGCGACCGAGCGCACCGCAATGCACCACCAGATAGCCGCCCTGCCAGTCGCGCACGCGCTGCTCGGCACGCCGCCAGGTGGCGACCTCATCGGCCAGCTCGTGGGCGGCGGCACTCAGCACATAGCTGCCCCGCTCGCTGGCTTCGATCAAGCCCTCGGCAGAAAGCCGCACCAGTGCGACCCGCACGTTGTTGTCGCGGATGCCGAACAGCGCACAGGCGGCAATACACTCTTTGGCGCTCAGCGCCTCGCCATCGCGGGCGAGCAGCAGATCGAGAATGAGGTTTTTGGCTTTGGGTTTCATTACAAACAGTGTCAGGTCTTGCCGACGACTGATACATTACTTTTATTAATCATTATTAGTCAATTTTTGTAATATCACTCGGAGCCCCACATGAGCACCCTGCCCCTCGTCCTGATCGAACGTCGCGAACCGCTGCTGATCGTCACCATCAACCGCGCCGAAGCGCGCAACGCCGTGAATGGCCCGACCGCACATGCTCTGGCCGAAGCCTTTCGCGCTTTCCAGGCCGATGACGCGCTCAAGATCGCCATCCTCAGCGGCATCGGCGGGCAGTTTTGCGCGGGGGCCGATCTCAAGGCTGTTGCGAGTGGGGTGGCAGCACAAGCCAATCGCATCGCAGCCGATGGCGACGGTCCGATGGGGCCAAGCCGCATGCAGCTGACTAAGCCCGTGATCGCCGCCGTCAGCGGCTACTGTGTGGCGGGCGGGCTGGAGCTGGCGCTGTGGTGCGACCTGCGCGTGGCCGACACTACCGCCGTGTTCGGCGTGTTCTGCCGCCGCTTCGGTGTGCCGCTGATCGACGGCGGCACCGTGCGCCTGC
>JAUSQI010000133.1 GCA_030652575.1 Stagnimonas sp.
TTCTGCTCGTGGTCGGCGTGCAGGATGAACAGCACGTTGAGCGCCTTCGCCGCCACCGGGTTGACCACGTAGGGCTCGGCCGGCACCGCGAACATCATGTGCAGCAGGTTCGAGCAATAGTCGAGGTTGTTCTGCGGATACATGAAAGGCTGGCCGTAGAACTTCTTGTAGGCCGCCGCCGCGATGGTCGGGATCTTCGCGATCATCCGGTGCGCGAAGATCTCGCGGTGACGCGGGTCTTTGTTGTTGGTGGTGTCGTGGTAGAAGCCTGACAGCGAGCCAACCACGCCGGTGAGCATCGCCATCGGATGCGCATCGTAGTGAAAGCCGTTGAAGAAGCTTTTCAGGCCCTCGTTGATCATCGTGTGCTTGCGGATGTTCTGGTCGAAGGCTTCGAGCTGCGCCTTGTTCGGCAGCTCGCCGTTCAAGATCAGATAGGCGACCTCGATGAACGAACATTTGTCGGCGAGCTGGCTCACCGGGTAACCGCGGTACAGCAGCACGCCAGCATCGCCGTCGATGTAGGTGATCGCCGACTTGGTCGAGCAGGTCGAAGTGAAACCGGGGTCGTAGGTGAAGGCGCCGGTCTTGTCGTAGACCTTGCCGACATCAAGGCCGACTGGACCCAGGGTGCCTTTGATGCCGGGCAGATCGACTTTCTCGCCCGTGGCGTTATTGACCAGGCTGTAACTGACCTCGCTCATCTCACTGCTCCTGAAGGCTTAAGTAATGACTCGAAACTAGGGGTAATGCGCCGGGTAGGGCAAGCGCGCCACGCCGGATGAAATTGCTGCCTGTGCCACCGCCGAAGACACCTTGGCGTTGAGCCTCGGATCAAGCGGTTTGGGGATGATGTAATCCGCCCCGAAGGATAGCGATGTTTTGCCATACGCCGCCAGCACTTCCGCTGGCACCGGCTCGCGCGTGAGAGCTGCCAGCGCATGCACGGCCGCGACCTTCATCGGTTCGTTGATGCGGCTGGCCCGCACATCGAGCGCACCGCGGAACAGGAAAGGGAAGCACAACACATTGTTGACCTGGTTGGGATAGTCGCTACGGCCGGTGCCGACGATGGAATCCTTTCGCACCTTCAGTGCCACCTCCGGCATGATTTCCGGCACTGGGTTGCTGAGCGCGAAGATGATCGGCTTCTCAGCCATCAGGCCCAGCCACTCCTCGCGCAGCAGGCCGGGGCCGGAGAGGCCAATGAACACGTCCGCGCCAGCGAGAGCGCCTGCCAGCGTCTTGCGCTCGCTGGGTGCTTGGGCGAACTCGGCTTTCTCCTTGGTGAGGTCGCTGCGGTCGGTGGCGATCACGCCCTTGCGATCGACCAGATACAGATGTTTGCGCTGCGCACCAAGCGAGAGCGCCAACTTCATCGAGGCAATGCCGGCAGCCCCCGCGCCGACACAGACGATACGCGCGTCTTCGATGCGCTTGCCTTGCAGCTCCAGCGCGTTGAGCAGGGCTGCGCAGAGCACGATCGCCGTGCCGTGCTGGTCGTCGTGAAACACCGGGATGTCGCAGCGCGCTTGCAAGGCCTCTTCGATCTCGAAGCAGGCGGGGGCTGCGATGTCTTCGAGGTTGATGCCGCCAAAGGTGCAGGCGATGCGTGCCACGGTCTCGATGAAGGCCTTCGGCTCCTTCTCGTCGACTTCGATATCGAAGCAGTCGAGATTGGCGAAGCGCTTGAACAGCACCGCCTTGCCCTCCATCACCGGCTTGCCGGCCAGCGCGCCGCAATCACCCAAGCCCAACACCGCGGTGCCGTTGCTGATGACCGCCACAAGATTGCCCTTGCCGGTGTAGCGGTAGGCGTCCTCGACGTTGGCCTGTATGGCCAGCACCGGCTCCGCGACGCCGGGCGAATAGGCGAGCGCCAAATCCTCGGGACCGTTACAGGGCTTGGTGATGTGGGTGGCGAGTTTTCCGGGGATGGGGAACTCGTGGTAGCGGAGTGCGGCTTCTTGGAGTGTGGTGGTCATGGTCTGGGGCGCGTTGCCTTCTTCCTGGGCGCGCCGTGGTGGGAAAATCCTTCGGGCAACAAAAAGGCCGCTGGTTGAAGAGCGGCCTTTCGGGTTCTGCAGAACGCGACGCGGTTTACTTGCCGCCGTAGCGCTTCTTGAACTTGTCGATGCGGCCACCGGTCTCGGCGACCTTGCTCTTGCCCGTGTAGAACGGGTGCGAGAGGTGCGAAGTATCGAGGTTGATGATGGGCATCTTGACGCCGTCGCGCTCGACGGTGTCCTTGGTCTTGGCGGTGGAGCGGATGACAAAGCTCTGGCCAGAGCCGGCGTCACGGAAGACGACGGGGCGGTATTCGGGGTGAATGCCTTCTTTCATGGTGTTCTCGAAAGGGCTGCAACAAAGAGGGATGAAGCAAAAAGGGCGCGAAGGATAGCGGCGTCCGCCGGGCTTGGCAACTTTTTAGCCGCCGCCGTGCCGGATCATTCGTTTTCGGCGTCGGCGGAGACCTCGAAACGCCCCGTGTCTTCATCCACCGTCAGATGTACGAGGATCGGCTGGCAGCAGACGTGGCAGTCCTCGGTGTAGCTCTGCGAGCCGGCGGACAGATCGAGCTGCAACTCGATTTCTTCCCAGCAATACGGGCACTGCACTTTTTCGAGTTCGAGTTCCATCCGGGCCATCAGAGCAACTCCGTCAACAAGGTATTGAGATGATCGCGGCCGAGCGGCGTGGGTCGAACATGGTTGTCGTCCATGACGATCAAGCCCCGCAGGCGCTGCTTTTCCAACCGCGATTCGAGGATGCTGAAAGGCAAACCTGTGCGGGCGCTGAAGTCTGCCCTGGCAAAGCCTTCGTGCAGGCGCAGGGCGTTGAGGCAGTACTCGAAAGCCAGCTCCTCGCCCGTAACTGCGCGCACTTCCTGCAGGCTGGTGGCGCTGCCTGCGGATTCCATGAAAGTCTTCGGGTGCTTATGACGCGCGCGGCGTTCGATGCGATCGGCGTGCGTGCGCTTGCCGTGCGCGCCGGCGCCGATGCCCAAGTAATCGCCGAAGCGCCAGTAGTTGAGGTTGTGTGCCGCGGCTCGTCCCGGCCGCGCATAGGCCGAGGTTTCGTATTGCACGTAGCCTGCGGCCGCCAGTTGGGCCTGACCCGCCTCCAGCATCTCGTAGGCGCTGTCGCTGTCGGGCAGCGGCGGCGGTGCGGCGGCGAAGGCGGTGTTGGGTTCCAGCGTCAGGTGGTAGTAGCTGATGTGCTCAGGGGCCAGGGCAATCAGCGCATCGAGGTCTTGCGCCGCTTCGCCGACGCTCTGCGTCGGCAGCGCAAACATCAGGTCGAGATTGAGGTTGTCGAACCCCGCCCCGCGCGCCATCGCCACGGCGGCGCGGGCTTCGTCCGCACCGTGGATGCGACCCAAGGCCTTGAGCTGGCGGTCGTCCAGCGACTGCACGCCCATCGACAGCCGGTTGACCCCTGCGATGCGGTAACCGGCGAAGTTCCGGGCTTCGGCCGTACCGGGGTTGGCCTCCAGCGTGATCTCGATCTGTGGCGCGAACGCGAGCCGTGCCGCAACACCTTCGAGAATCCGCCCGATGGCCGCACCCGAGAACAGGCTGGGCGTGCCGCCGCCGA
>JAUSQI010000148.1 GCA_030652575.1 Stagnimonas sp.
GGTTGCTCCACCAGGTGTAGAGCTCGCCTTCGAGCTCGGCGTGTAGCATGCGGGCGGCATCCACCCAGCCGGCGGCCAGCACCTGCGTGAACCACTCGCGCTCGTGCGGCAAAAAGCCCGAGTTCTTGCGGTTGCCCTTCCAGTTCTTCAGGTCTTTCTCGGTGTGCGCGATGTTCCAGTCGCCGCAGATCACCACATCGCGCCCCAGCGCTGCCCACTCGGCGAGCTTGGGGGCGAAGAACGCCAGAAAACGATCCTTGCTCGCCTGCCGCTCCGGCCCCGCCGAGCCGCTGGGCAGATACAGCGAGATCACCGACAGATTGCCGAAGCGCGCCTCGATGTAACGGCCCTCGTCATCGAACTCGCTGGCTCCCAAAGTATTAAGCACCGCATCGGGTTTTTGACGCGCGTAGATCGCGACACCCGCGTAGCCCTTTTTCTGCGCGCTGCGAAAGCTCACGTGCCAGCCTGCAGGGTGAAACAGCGCATCGGCCAGATCCTCCGGCTGCGCCTTGGTTTCCTGCAGGCAGACCACATCGGCTTCCGTGGTGGCCAGCCAATCGAAGAAACCTTTCTTGGCGGCGCTGCGCAGGCCGTTGCAGTTGAGCGAGATGATGCGCATGGAGGCTGGAGGATAATGAGAGGGAACCTCCCATTTTTGCACGCCATGCACCCCCACCAAATTGCCTTTCTCGAACTGGCCCTCGAACACGAAGTGCTCAAGTTCGGCAGCTTCACCCTCAAGTCCGGCCGCGTCAGTCCCTACTTCTTCAACCTCGGCAAGATCAGCTCCGGCGCGGCGATGGCAACGCTCGCAAGGGCTTATGCCGAGGCCTTGAGCCGCAGTGGCGTGCAGTTCGATGTGCTGTTTGGCCCGGCCTACAAGGGCATTCCGCTGGCGACGGCCGTGGCTTATGCGCTTAGCGAGCATGGGCGCGATGTGCCCTACGCCTACAACCGCAAGGAGGCGAAGGCCCACGGCGAGGGCGGCACGCTGGTGGGCGCGGCACTTGCAGGCCAGAAAGTGCTGATCGTCGACGACGTGCTGACCGCAGGCACCGCCCTGCGGGAAGCGGTCGCGATGATCCGCGCCGCAGGCGGCGAGCCGGTGGCCGCCATCATCGCGCTCGATCGCATGGAGCGCGGTGCGGGCGCCTTGTCTGCGGTGGCTGAGATGGAGGCGGATACCGGCGTGGAAGTGCTCGCGCTGGTGTCGGTGCGGGAGATCCTGGCCTACCTCACGGCAGGTCACGGTGGGTCGGCCATCACGCCCGAAACGGTGGCGGCAATCGAGCTTTACCAGACGCAATTCGGCGTAACATGACGAACAGGTTTCGACTCTCGGGGGGAGCGAAATGGTGGCGGATTACAGACTCAAATCGGCGATATTGCTCGCCGCACTGATGGCAGTCGGCTTGGCCCATGCCCAAGGCAAGGCGCTGTACCGCTGGGTCGATGAAAAAGGCCAGGTGCACTACGGCGACAAGGTGCCGCCGACGGATTCCAAGCGCGGCCGCGAGTCGATCAATGCCAACGGCCTGGTCACCAAAGTGGTGCCGCGCGAACTCACCGGCGCCGAGCTGGAGCAGGCACAGGCACGCCGTGCCGCCGAAAAATCGGCGGAAGAAGCCCATCAGCAACGCATCGTCTACGACCGCTACCTGTTGCAGTCCTTCAGCAGCGTGGCGGATTTGCAGTCCGCGCGCGAAGAGCGCCTGAGCGCGCTCGATGCACGCCTCGGCCTCGCACAGGCGGCCGTGCTCGAAAACGAGAAGACGCTGGCGGATCTGCGCGCCCGCACGCCGGGCAAACCGCCGACGGGGCCGCTCAAACAGCAGATCGAGACCTTCGAAAATTCGTTGATCGACAACATCCAGGCCGTGCGCAAGCTGCGCGACGAACGCGACAGCACGGCAACCAAGTACACCGCCGATATCGAGCGTTTCAAGGCGCTGCGGGCGGGTACCATCCGTCAGGGCGGCTAGCGCTCGAAACGGCTGCATCGTCCACATGGACGCACCGCAATTCATTCTCTCTTCGCGTTCGCCACGCCGTGTGCAGTTTTTGCACGAAGCGGGTTTCGTGTTCGTCACCGACCCCGCCGACGTGCCGGAAATCCCCGCCCCCGATGAGCCTGCTGAGGCCTACGCGCTGCGCGTCGCCACCGCCAAGGCGCGCGCGGCGCAGTACGCGCATCCGGCAGCGGCCGTGCTGGGTGCCGATACCGATGTCGTGCTCGATGACCGCATTCTCGGCAAGCCGGCCGATGCGGCAGACGCGGTACGGATGCTGGCGGCACTCTCGGGTCGCATGCATCAGGTCATCAGCGCCGTGGTGCTGGTGCAGGGCGCGCGCTGTGCATCGGTAGTGACCACGACCGAGATCGATTTTGCAGTGCTGACGCCGCATGAAATCCAGCGCTATGTCGCAGGCGGCGAGCCGATGGGCAAGGCCGGCGCGTATGGCATTCAGGGCGGTGCTGCGCGTTTCGTGAAGCGCGTGCGCGGCAGTTACACCGGTGTGGTGGGGCTGCCGCTGGCCGAGACCTGCGATTTACTCGCCGCTTTCGGCATCAGGCCCCTGGCGCCCGCACAATAGCGGCCATATGACCACTGAAATCCTCGTCAACATTTCCCCGCAGGAAACCCGTGTCGCGCTGGTCGAGGGCGGCAGCGCGCAGGAGATCTACATCCAGCGCGCCAACCGCCACGGGCTGGTCGGCAATGTCTACAAGGGCGTCATCAAGAGAGTGCTGCCGGGCATGCAGGCGGCGTTCGTCGATATCGGGCTGGATCGCACGGCGTTTCTGCATGCCAGCGACATGCGCCGTCCTGAGGGCCTGGCCCCCGATGCGCCGCTGCCGTCGGTGGAAGTGCTGCTGTCCGAAGGCCAGACCGTGTTGGTGCAGATCGTCAAGGACCCGCTCGGCAGCAAGGGTGCCAGGCTCACCACGCTCATCTCGCTGCCCGCGCGCTATCTGGTGATGCTGCCGTTCGAGATGCACGTCGGCGTCTCGGCCAAGATCGAGGACGCCGCGGAGCGGGAGCGCCTCAAAGGCATCATGGAGCGCCTGGCCCCCGAGCTGGCGCCCTACTGGGGCATGATCGCCCGCACCGCCGCCGAGGGTGCGGCCGAAGACGCACTGGCGCAGGACATGCGCTTTCTGGTGCGGCTGTGGAAGGCCGTCGACGAAAGCGCGCAGACCGCCAAGCCCGGCACGATGGTGCACGGCGACCTGCCGTTGTCCATGCGCATCATGCGTGACCTCTTGGGCACCACCGTCGAGCGCGTGCGGGTCGACAGCGAGAGCGAGGTGGAGAAGATGCGCGCCTTCGCCCGCGACTACCTGCCGGACGTCGAGACGCTGGTGGAACACCATCGCGGCGCCGCACCGATCTTTGATCTTTATGGCGTCGAGGACGAGATCGAGCGCGCCATACAGCGCAAGGTCGATCTCAAATCCGGCGGCCATCTGGTGATCGACCAGACCGAGGCCATGACCACCATCGACGTCAACACCGGCGCCTTCACCGGCCACCGCAATCTCGAAGAAACGGTGCTCAAGACCAACCTCGAAGCCGCGCATGCCATCGCGCGACAGCTGCGCCTGCGCAACCTGGGCGGCATCATCATTCTGGATTTCATCGACATGCAGAGCGACGACCACCGCTCGCAGGTGATGCGTGCGCTCGAACGCGAGCTCTACAAGGACAAGGCGCGCATCCAGATCCATCCGTTCTCGCCGCTGGGCCTGATCGAGATGACCCGCAAGCGCACGCGCGAGTCGATCGGCCACATCCTCACCGAGACCTGCCCGACCTGCGGCGGGCGCGGGCACATCAAGACCATCGAGACGGTGTGCCACGACATCGCCCGCGAAGTGCAGCGCGCGGCGCGGCAGTACGAGGCGAAGAGTTTCCTGGTGCTCGCCTGCCCGGCGGTGGTCGAGAAATTGCAGGAGCAATCCGGCGGCCTGGCGGAACTGGAAGCCCAGTTCAAGCGTCCCATACGCCTGCAAGCCGAAGCCTATTACCCGCAGGAAAACTTCGACGTGGTTCCCGTCTAAGAGGGCGTTGAGAGCACGAGATGGAACGTCGCAAGCGTCGCTGGTGGACGCGCGGAATTACCTGGTTATCGCTGATCGCGATCAGCGGCGCGCTGCTGTCCGGGTTGTTCCAGCTGGCGGTCGCACTCGCACCCGGCTATCGCGACGATGTCGCACAGCAGGCGTCCAAGGCACTCGGTCAGCCGGTGGAAGTCGATGCCCTGTCGCTGCGCTGGCGCTGGCTGTGGCCGCTGCTGGAACTCAAGGGTGTGCGCCTGCTCGCCGCACCGCTCGCCGGCAGTGAGGGTGCAGCACCGGTGGTGGATGTCGAACGCATCCGCTTCGGCTTCGACATGGCCGAGTTGCTGCGCGGCGAGTGGATTCCCGCCGAGGTCGAGATCGAAGGCGTGGCACTCGCCGCCGAGATCACCGCCGAGGGCAAATGGCGCCTGCGTGGTCGCGCCGAGACGCGCGAGCCGCCCACTTTTCAGGAAATCGCCCAGGCGCTGAAACGCTTCTCCCGCCTGCGCGCCGAGCGCGTGACGCTGGCGGTGGAGGACCTGCGCGACGGCAAGGCCAATTTCACCACCACGCTGCAACGCGCCGATCTGCGGCTCGACGCCCAGGGCTTCGAGCTGCGCGCGGAGCTGCAAGCGCCGCAAGCCATCGCTGCGCGCGTACGCCTGCGCGCCGGCATGACCGGCGATCTCGAAACCCCCGATGCCTGGCAGGGCCGCTGGACGCTGGATGCCAGCGGCATCGCGCCTGGTGCGCCGCTGCTGCACTACGTGCCGGCGCTGGCGCCCGTGCAGTGGACCGATGCCACGCTCACCGCCTCCGGCGACTGGCGGCAGGGCGCACCCGGTGCCAGCGAACTGTCGCTGCGCGCGCAGGCGCTGACGCTGGTCAACGACCCCACCAGCACCTTGCGTAATGTGGATGTGGGGTTGCACTACCGCCCTTCGGCGCAGGGCGGCACGCTGGATGTCGCACCGCTGCGCCTTACCGGTCGCAAAGGCCTTTGGCCCACCACCACGGCGCGGCTCGACTGGCAGCGCGAACCGGCGGCACCGGGTGCCACGCAATGGCGCATCAGCAGCGATTTTCTGCGCCTGGATGATCTCGGCCCCTGGGCCGCCGTGCTGACGCCGGTGGCCGCTCCCGGCATCACGGCGCAGACCACCGCCCTGCTGCGCAGCCTGCGCGGCGACCTCAACGCGCTCGAAGCGCGCTGGCAGCCGGGTGCTGACGCCCGCCCGCGCTACAACCTGCACGCGCGCTTCACCGATCTTGCCGCGCGCTGGCCCGGCAGCGACGGCGCGGGTGGCAGCGTGCAGGGCTTGCGCGGCGAGATCACGGCTGATGAAAACAGCGGCCGCGCACAACTCAAGGCCGAACCACTGGGGCTGGAGCTGCCGCGGCTGTTCGCGCAGGCGCAGCGCGCCACCCGTTTTGAAGCGGATGCGCAATGGCAGCGCGACGGCGAGGACTGGCAGTTGAAAGTGCCGCGCCTCGACTGGTCGCTGCTCGGCAGCGAGGGTCGCGCCAGTGCCGAGCTGCGCTGGCCCGGCGAGTCGCTACCCGATCTCAAGCTGCAAGCCCGCTTCGATGTTGCCGATGCCGCCGCACTCAAGCCGCTGATGCCGTTGCGCTGGAGCCAGCCGCTCAAGGACTGGCTCGACCGCGCCGTCGTGCGCGGCCGCATCGCCCGTGCGGTGCTCGACATCGACGGTCCGCTGGCGGACTTCCCGTTCCACAAAAACACCACCGGCCGTTGGTCGCTGCTGTTGCCCATCAGCAACGCGCGGCTGGAGTACCACAAGGACTGGCCGGGCATCGACCAGCTGTCGGCGACGCTGCGCTTCACCGGCAACGGCCTGTCGTTCGAGTCGCAGCGCGGGCTCGTCAACGGTGTTGCCGTCACCGCCGCCAGCGGCAACATCGCCGATTTCGCCAGCACGCCGCTGGTGCTCGATGCCAGGACGGCGGGCGAGGCGCCGTTCTACTACGCCCTCCTGCGCGCCTCGCCGCTGGCCGAGCGGCTGCATGCGTTGCTGGCCAAGAGCGAGGCCGAAGGCCCGGTGGAAACCGATGTGCACATCGAAGTGCCGCTGCACAGCGATCTCGGCCAGAAAACCATCGCGCGCGGCGAGGTGCGGCTCAAGGGCAACAACCTGCGCCATGCCGCGCTCGATCGCGCGGTGAGTGAAATCACCGGCACGCTGCACTTCGGCGACGGCCCCGGCGTGACGGCCAATGACTTGAAGGGGCGTTTCTACGACACGCCGGCAAGCGCCCGCATCGCGCCCAACAGCGACGGCAGCGACCAGCTCGATGCCAGCCTGCGGGTCGATCTGGACGCCCGCGACGGCATTGCCGCGCGCTACGTGCCGGACTGGCTGCGGCACCAGTTGCAGGGTGCGGCGGACTGGCACGTGAGCATTCCACTCTCCGGCCCGAAGAGCGGCTTGGTGCGGCTCACCAGCAACCTGGTGGGCGCAAGCACCACGCTGCCCGCGCCGCTCGACAAGCGCGCCGACGAGACGATGCCGATCACGCTCGACTTGAGCGGTGACGATACCGTGCCGCTGGCGATCACCGGCGAGATTGCCGGCCGCCTCGGCATTGCCCTGCGCTTCGCACGCAGCGCTGCGGCGCAGGGCCCTGAAGTGCATGGCGTCAGCGTGCGGCTGGGGCCGGGGGCCGCGCCGGTATTGTCGGCGCAGGATGGCTGGCGGCTCGGCGGCACGCTCGACACGCTCGAACCCAGCCTCTGGCGCCAGCTGATCGCCGCGCTCAACGACCGCAGTCGCGGCAGCAGTGCCGGCGGTGAAGAGCGCCTGCCGTTTCTCGGTGCCGATCTCGGCGTTCAGCGGCTGCGCCTGGCCGGCTACGACCTGCCCGCGCTGCGCCTGAGCGCACGGCGCGAATACGGCGGCTACACCGCCACGCTGCAAGGCGAGGGCACGCAGGGCACGCTCAAACTGGCATCGACGGGGGATGCGCTCAGCGGCCGTTTTGCCAGCCTGCAACTCACCGCCGCACCCAAGGCACCCGATGGTTCACCGGCAGCCGACGGCGAGCCGCTCGACCCGACGCTCGCGCCCACGCTCGACCTCGCGGTGGATGCGCTACAGATCGGCGGTCGTCCGTTCGGCAGTCTGGCACTGGCCAGCGAGCGCAGCGCCAATGGCCAGCGCCTGCGTCGCTTCGCGCTCCAAGGCGGCATTGCCACCGTCAGCGCCGATGGTGAATGGCGGCGCACGCAGGGCATGACCGAAGCGCAGAGCCGCTTCACCGTCACCAGCGACGACCTCGCCGGAACGCTCGAAGGGCTGGGCTTTGCCGCGACTGTCGCCGGCCGCAACGCCCGCATCGAGGGCGATCTGACCTGGCCTGCGGCCCAGCGCGGCTTCGACTGGGCGCAGGGCCGCGGCACGGTGAAGCTGGCAGTGGAAGACGGCGCGCTGCGCACCGTCGAACCCGGCAGCACGGGGCGCGTGCTGGGCCTCTTCAACTTCTACGCGTTGCCGCGCCGGCTCACGCTCGACTTCGGCGATGTCGTCTCCAAGGGGCTCGGCTTCGACCACATCGAAGGTCATTTCAAGCTCGCGGGCGGCATTGCCCACACGGATGACCTGGTGGTGGTCGGGCCCTCGGTGCGCATCGCCGTGCACGGCGACGTCGGCCTTGCCGCACACGACTACAACCAGATCATCACCGTCACGCCCAACACCAAGGGCATCACGCTCGGTGCGCTGCTGCTGGGCGGAGCGACGGCGGTTGCCGCACCCGTGCTGCCGGTGATCGCCGTGATCGCCAACCAGGTGCTCGACAAGCCGCTGGGCCAGGTGACCCAGCTCACCTACGGCCTGACCGGCAGCTGGGACAATCCCGAGATCAAGAAACTCGAACAAGCACCCGAACCCGCTCCCGTGCCGGAACCCGCCAAGCCATGAACGACAGCGCCCAGATTGCGGTGATCCAGATGAACAGCGGCGCCGATGTGGCCGCCAATCTCGAACAGGCGCGCGGCTTG
>JAUSQI010000162.1 GCA_030652575.1 Stagnimonas sp.
CCGCGCAAGGCATCCCCGAAGCTGCCTACATTGATGCGCTGCTGCTCGATCTGGAGCGCGCGCTGCCCGATATCTGGGGACGCAGGGTCCATACGGTGTTTTTCGGCGGCGGCACCCCCAGCCTGTTTTCAGCGGAGGGGATCGACCGCATCCTGACCGGCGTGCGCACGCTGACGCAATTGGCCCCTGGCGCGGAAATCACCCTGGAGGCCAACCCGGGGACGGTGGAGGCGGGCAAGTTCGCCGGTTTCTGCGAAGCGGGCGTGACGCGCGTCTCGCTCGGCATCCAAAGCTTCAATCCGCGGCATCTCAAGGCGCTCGGGCGCATCCACGACGATGCCGAGGCGCGCCGCGCGGCCGAGCTTGCCGCCATCCATTTCGACACTTTCAATCTCGACCTGATGTACGCCCTGCCGGGGCAGACGCTGGCCGAGGCGCTGGCCGATCTCGATACTGCGCTGACGTTCAGGCCGCCGCACCTGTCGGCTTACCATCTCACGCTCGAACCCAACACGCCGTTCGGCCATACTGCGCCGCCCAACCTGCCCGATGACGATCTCGCCGCCGACATGCAGCTGGCGATCGAAGCGCGGCTGGCCGAGGCGGGCATGCAGCACTACGAGACCTCGGCGTATGCGCAGCCGAATCATGCCAGCCGCCACAACCTCAACTACTGGCAGTTCGGCGACTACCTCGGTATTGGCGCCGGCGCCCATTCCAAACTCAGTTTCCACGACCGCATCCTGCGGCAGATGCGAACCAAGCACCCGCAGCAATACATGGATGCCGTTGCACAGGGCGCGCACATCGCCGACGGCCGCAGCCTTACGCGCGGCGACCTGCCGTTCGAGTTCATGATGAACGCCCTGCGCCTCAACGAGGGCGTGCCTGCCGCGCTGTTCGACGAGCGCACCGGGCTGCCGCTGATCGTATGTGCGTCCGCACTCGAGCGTGCGCGCGGCCTGGGCTTGCTGGAGCGCGACGCGACCCGGCTCAAGCCGACGCTGCAGGGGCAGCGTTTCTTGAACGATCTGCTGGAATTATTTCTACCGGGCTAACGGGGCAGGCGAAGCAGATTTCGGCCTCCGCCTGCATTACTGCTAGTGATGGCTGCCGCTGGGTTTGCCTTTTAGGCGATAGAGCGTGCCGCAATAAGGACACAGCGCTTCGCCGCGCGATTCGATGGGCAGATAGACGCGCGGGTGGGCATTCCAGTCTGCGTGCTGCGGCATCGGGCAGTGCAGGGGCAGGTCGCCCTCGGTGACCTCGATGACGCGTTGGGTGTTGTCGTGCCGCTCGCTCATGCTGGTCTCGCTTATCTGACCGGGGTGAGCCAGTCGGTGTGGGCCGCGGCACGGCCGTGCACACAGTCGAAATACATCGCCTGCAGCCGGGTGGTGATGGGGCCGCGGGTGCCTTCGCCAATCGCCCGGTTGTCGAGTTCGCGGATCGGCGTGACCTCGGCGGCGGTGCCGGTGAAGAAGGCCTCGTCGCAGACGTAGAGCGCGTCGCGGGTGATGCGCTTCTCCTTCACCTCGTAGCCGCGATCCGCTGCGAGCTGGATCAGCGTCTTGCGGGTGATGCCATCGAGGCAGCTGTTGAGGTCGGGCGTGGTGATCTCGCCGTCCTGGATCAGGAAGATGTTCTCGGCCGAACCCTCGGCGATGTGGCCGTTGGTGTCGAGCATGATGGCCTCGTCGTAGCCGTCCTTCATCACTTCGTTCAGCGCCATCATCGAGTTGATGTAGTTGGCGTTGGCCTTGGCGCGGCACATGATCGAATTGACGTGGTGGCGCGTGAAGCTGGAGGTCTTCACGCGGATACCGCGCTCCATCGCCTCAGGGCCGAGGTAGGCGCCCCAGGGCCATGCGGCGACCATGAGATGCACCTTGAGGTTGTCGGCGCGCAGGCCCATGCCTTCAGAACCGTAGAACACCATCGGCCGGATGTAGCACTCGCGCAGCTTGTTGGCCTTCACCACTTCGCAGATCGCCGCGTTCACCTGTTCCGGCGTGAACGGGATTTTCATGCCGAGGATCTTGGCGGAATTGAACAGGCGCTTGGTGTGTTCCTCAAGCCGGAACACCGCCGTGCCGCGCGGCGTCATGTAGGCGCGAATGCCCTCGAAGCAGCCGACTCCGTAATGCAGCGTGTGGGTGAGGACGTGCGTCGTCGCCTCGCGCCACGGCTTCATATCACCGTCCATCCAGATAAAACCATCGCGGTCGGCCATGCTGCTCATCGGTGTTGCTCCGTCAAAAGCGCGTTGCCGCGCGGGGTGAAAAGAAGGCCGGTATTGTAAGGACTGCACACCCTCAAGTATCCAGCACCGTGACAGCCATCCCTGGCGAGACCTCAGGACTTCGATCTACCCCCGGCTCCGACATCCCTGTCGGAGCGTTCGGTGCCGATGCGAGCGGTGCTCGCATCGCTCGGCACACTCACCCAAAACGCATTCTCTTGATCCGCCTCTCGGCCTTCGGCGACGTCGTGATCGCCACCGGCTTGCTGCAAGGCCTCAAGCGCGCGCATCCCGAGGCCGAAATTGACTGGCTGGTGCAGCCGGAGTTTGCAGCACTACTGCGCACCCAGCCTGCCATCGCGAACGTCATGGTCTGGGAACGCAAACAGTGGGGTGTGCTGTGGCGCGGCCTGCGCTGGTTGCGGCTGTGGCAGACGATCCGCAGCTTTGCCTCGACCCTGCGCGCGCGCGACTACGACTGGGTCATCGATGCGCAGGGCCTGCTCAAAAGCCGCGCCCTCGCCCGTTTGGCGGGCGGCAAATGGCGCATCGGCTATGACTCGAAGGAGCCCGGCAAACACTGGCTGCATCAAGTGGTGCAGCGCTTCCCGGAGGCCCACGCGCAGCGCCGCCACATCGGCGATGAGCACGCATCAATGCTGAAGGCGCTGACGAAACTGACCGACGTCGTTCCGCATCTTGAGCTGCCTGCCGCCAAACCCGACAAGCCGTATCTCGTCGTCGCGCCCTACACCACGCGCCCGCAAAAACATTGGCCTGAAGCGCACTGGATCACCCTGCTGAAGCAGCTCGCGGCCGACGGCCATCGCGTGCTGATTCTTGGCGGCCCGGCGGATGCCGCCACCGCGGCGGCGCTCATCGCCGCCTGCGACAGCCCTGCCATCGAAACACTGGCGGGCAAGACCAGCCTGCTCGCCGCCGCAGAGTGCATCGCCAACGCCACGGCGGTTATCGGCGTCGATACCGGGCTCACGCATTTGGGCTTTGCGTTGCATCGACCGACCGTTGCGATTTTCGGGTCCACCCGACCCTATGCCCAAGCGCGCGACGCGCACTCGGCCGTGTTGTTCGTCGATCTGGCCTGCGCGCCCTGTGGCCGTCATCCGACCTGTAACGGCCGCTGGGATTGCCTGGTGCAACTGACACCGCAGAGCGTCATCCATGCGCTGCGTGGCGTGCTGAAGCCGGATTTTTCCACCGCCGACAGAGCCGCACCTTGACCCCGTGAAAACCCCCGGCGCTGCTGGCATCATGCCTCGCCGGAATCGCAGCGCCGCGTCTCCAGCTTGCCGTTTTTCTACCGCGTTATCGCGATCACCGGTTCACGCCATGTCCCCTGTCACGCCCGCCTGGTCACTCGTCGACAAGACCCATCTGGTGCCCTGCCCGCTCTGCGACGGCCGGCAGTTCCGCGTGTTGATCGAAAGCGATCGCTACGACATGGACTTGCAGACCGTGGGCTGCATGGATTGCGGCCTGGCGATGAGCAATCCGCAACCCACACCCGCCGCGCTGGATGAGTTCTACACCCACCATTACCGGCACTACTACCAGAAGGTCGAACAGCCCAGCGAGGCGTACATCCGCGAGTACCGCAAGGACGAGCGCGCGGCTGAGACGGCAAGCTATCTGCGGTCGCAAGGCGTTTTGCCGAAGGACGGCAGCGTCCTCGATATCGGCGCGTCCGAAGGCTGCATCCTGAAAGCGCTGCGTGATCTTGAGCCCGGCCTGCACCTGGTTGCGGTGGAGCCGAATCCGACCTTCGGCGCGTTCGCCGTCACCCATGCCGGCTGCACGCTGCACCAGAGCCTGGAGCCGGTGAAGGCGGCGGGCAGCCACTTCGATCTCATCATTCTCAACCATGTCTTCGAGCACCTGGCCTCGCCGGTCGATTACCTCCAGGAACTGAGCCAACTGCTGACGCCGCGCGGCTGCATCTACATCGACGTGCCGGATCTCGCGCATTACACCGGGCTCGAAAGCCTGCATATCGCGCATCTCTACCACTTCAGCCAGCGCACGCTCTCTGCCGTGGCACGCCGCGCCGGCTGCGAGGTCAAGGCCTTGGAAGCCCATGCGCCGGTGATGCACCCGAAGTCGATCCGCACCTTGCTGAAAGCCGGCGGCAAACCCGCCACGCCGCCGCCCTCCTTCCTGCCGGAAGGCTGGGACTTGTTGCTGTGCATCAACCGCAAGGCCGGTCGTTATCACCGTCGTCGCTGGTCACTGTCACGCCGCCTCAAGCTCTGGCTGACGACACGGCTCAGCCGCAGGCCGCGCGTCGTCGCATGCTGAGCGAGCTGCCCTCGTTCTTCGACTGGTTGCAGGCACAGCCGCAGCCTTCCAGACCCTGGCTCATCCTCGGCAAGGGACCCAGCTTCAGCAGGCGCGCCGAGTTCGATACCAGCGGCTATCGCTTGATGAGCCTCAACCATGTGGTGCGCGAGCTGCCCGTGGATGCCGCGCACCTCATCGACATCGACGTGGTCACGAGCTGCGCCGAGGCCTTGATCGCCAACGCCGGCGTGCTGGTCATGCCCTGGTTTCCGCACCAGCACAACAGGGTCGGCGAGATTTCGCTGCCGGAGTGGGTGCAGCGCATTCCGGCGCTGGCCACACTCGCCGCCAGCGGGCGGCTGTGCTGGTACGACTTGGCCGTATCGCCCGTGCGCCACGGCCCGGGGCCGGTCGTGCAAGCCACTTTTTTCAGCGCCGAAGCGGCCCTGAGCCTGCTGGCTTTGGCCGGTGTGCCGCTGCTGCGCTCGCTGGGCGTCGACGGCGGCCAGCACTACAGCGAGCGCTTCGAGGACTTGAGCGCCATCACCCGCCTCAACAACGGCCACGCGAGCTACGACCTGCAGTTCGCCGGCATGGCCCGCACCATTTTCAAAACCGGCGTCGATTTCGCGCCGCTCGACATGCCCTCGCCGATCGAGGTGCTGGTGGGCAGCGAGGAGCCACAGCGACTGGCGGTGAAGGTGCTCGAATACTCCATTCGGCGGCACTCCAGCGTCTCGGTCCGGGTGCGGGCGCTGCACCGCTGCGGCATCGAGTTCCCGCTGCCGCGCGATGCCAAGAACGCGCCGCGCACACCGTTCTCGTTCCAGCGCTTCGCCATCCCCATGCTGTGCGGCTATCGCGGCCGTGGCATCTATCTCGACTCCGACATGCTGGTATTCCGCGACATCCGCGAGCTGTGGTCGTTCCCGATGGCGGGCGCCGAGGTGCAGGCTGTGGCGGAGCCCGGCAGCAGTGGCCGCAAACCGCAGTTCAGCGTGATGCTGCTGGACTGCGCGCAGCTCGCCGACTGGACGCCGGAGCGCATCATCGCGCGGCTGGACTCGGGCGAGCTGAGCTACGAGCGCCTGATGTTCGAAATGGCCGTGGCGCGCAGTGTGAAGAGCGACCTGCCGCAGCGCTGGAATGCCCTCGAAACCTACACCCGCGGCGATACGGCGCTGCTGCACTACACCGACATGACGCGGCAACCCTGGGTCACCATCCGCAACCCCAACGGCGGGCTGTGGGTGCAGGCACTGCTGGAGGCGATCGACGAAGGCTTCATCACCACCGCCGAAGTGGAGGCCGATGTGGCCTGTGGCTGGGTGCGGCCCTCGCTGCTGCTGCAACTCCAACACCGGGCCGCCACACTCGGCTGGCGCTGGCCGCTCGCCAAATGGCTGGACCGCAACTTCGTGCCGCCCTACAAGAAACCGCGCTCTGCCTGAGCGGGCGTTGCGGCGACATCCAGTGGCAGGTAGGCACGCGGCCAGAGCAGGCGCTTGAGCCGGTGGCCCAGCAGATATTTGCTGGCCCGCTGCCACGATGAGCGCCGTGCCGGCGAGGCCTGGAACAGCGCATCTGCATGGCGCAGCATGAAGCGGAACATCGCCCAGCCGAACAGGGCCTGATACCAGTCCAGCCAATACCGGTGCAGCTGCTGGATGAAGTGCTGCTGGGGGCCGACATAAGCAGCCATTGCGGTGAACCGCTGCGCATAGAGCCGCAGGGTGGTGAGCCGACGCTGGGCGGCATCCTGCCGCTGCGGCGCGCAGGTGATGGCCTGGCCATGACGGCGGTAGTCCACCAGCACCGCATCGAGGTAGGAGAGTCGCCCGACATTGCTGGCGACAAAGGCGAGCCACCAGTCGAAGTAGAGACCTGTTGGCGTATCGCCCGCAGCCGCCAAAAGACTGCTGCGAAACAGCATCGCGTGCCCCGATACCGAGTTGCCGAAGAGGAAGGCACGCGGATCGCTGCCCTGCACCATGCGGACGTCGTCCGACATGCGGCGGTTCAGAGACTCACCCTCGCCATCGACGAAGCGGCTGTTGCAATAGATGGCGGTGGCATCGGCCAAATGCTCAAACAGGCGGCGGGTTTTATCGGGGTGCCAGATGTCGTCCTGGTCGCAGGGCGAGATCAGCTCGCCGCGACAGGCGGCAAAACAGCGGGCGAAGTTGCCGTTGAAGCCGAGGTTTGTCTGCGCGGGCAATATGCGAACGCGCACATCCTGTGCGGCATAGCGGTGCAGCAGGGTCAGCGTGCCGTCGCTGGAACCATCATCCGACACCACGATCTCCAGGTTCGGATAATCCTGCGCCAACAGCGAATTCATCTGCTGCGCGAGGTAACGCTCACCGTTGTAGGTGGTGAGCGCAATCGACACCAGGGGCAGCGCGGTGTTCATGACCACAGCTGCCTTGGCAAGGCGACCGCCTGCTTGCGCCGCAACTGCCAGGGGGCGGTGATGACGGCTGCGATACGGGCCGCACTGCGCACCATTTTTTGCCGCCGTCCCACCAGCGCATCCAGCAACAATGCCAACAGGCTGGGGATCAGGGTGCCGAGCCCGCGCAACAACAGCAGGCCCAGGGATTCACCCAGCTTGCGGCGCAGATAGAGCTTGGAACAGGTGTAGGTGTAGTGGCGGATGAAGGTGGTGCGCACGCTGGGTTGCGAGGAAGTCTGTGCCATGTGGCAGGCCACCGCCTGCGGTGCCAAGATGACGGCGAGCCGCAGCTGATGGGCACGGATGCACAGCTCCTCGTCTTCCCAGTACAGAAAAAACCAGGGGTCGAAACCGCCGATCTCGCGGAACAATGCCGTGCGCACCAGCAAGACCGCGCCACTCACCATTTCGCAGCACAGCTCGCCATCGGGCACCCGATACGCAGGCCGCGCGCGGCCACGGGTGTGGAAGAACGCGCGATGATTCTCCTGCATACGGCCGTCGGCATAGACCAGCCGCGGCACCGCCAGCAGAGCACCCGGGTGCCGATGCAGACAGCCGACCAATTTCAAAAGGTCATCGGCTTCGATACGGCAGTCAGGATTCAGCAGTAGCGCGAACGGCGTGGTGCAGTGCTGCACCGCGAGATTGTGGGCCTTGCCGAACCCGACGTTGGTCGGCAGGCGATGCACCGTTGCCTGCGGCAGGTGGGCGGTGATCCAGGCCAGCGTGTCATCGCAGCTGGCGTTGTCGACGATGGTGAGCTTGGGCAGCACGGCCAGTTGCGGCAACAGGGCCTGCAAGGCGCAGCGGCTGTTGTAGGCGACGATGCAGACCGTGACTTGGTCGAGATCACCGCCGATGGCATCGGCAATGTGGGCGTCGTTCATGGCTTAGTTCTCAGGCACGGCCGATGCCATCAGTTCGGACGCCAGCGTGGCGATCTGTGCGACGGGCAGGCCGTAGAGCCCGCCGACCGCTTTTTGCGTCACGCCAACGGTGCGGTGCTGCACGCCGACCGGCATCCATTCGGCAGAGGCATCCTTGAACAGGAAGCAGGCGACGCTTGGCGTGCCCTGCGCCATCGCCAGATGCAGCGGGCCGGAGTCGGGGCCGATATGCAGCGCGGCGCGGCCGATGACGGCGGCGAGCTCCGGCAGGGATAGCGTGCCGGCGAAACAGCTGACGCCAAGCGCGTCCAAGGCGGGACGTACCACCGCCAGCCGCTGCTGCTCGCGCGTCGAAGGGCCGCAACTGACCACGACAGGCGCATCGGGCAGGCGATGGCGCAGCGCAATCACCAGCTCCAGCAACGTCGCTGGCGGCAGGCTGCGCAGGTCTTCGGAGGCAAACGGGCTGATGTGGATGTAGCCCGTCGGCAATGAATAGCGCGCCAGATCCAGGCCCGACAAGTCCAGCCCGAAACGCACGGTGTCTGTCAGTTGCAGCGACGGCTGAAACGCCGTCAGCTTCTGCCAGTACATGGGCTCGGCACCCCAGGGATGTGCGATGACGGCATCGTGCAGGAGCGGCCACAAGCGCTTCGATTGATTGCGATTGAGACGACCCAGGCGATATTTGCCGCCGCTCCAGGCCGTGAGCAGGGTCGCGCGATCGCTCGCCCCCGGATTGAGCACAAGGTCGTAGCTCGCCTTGCGCAACTGCCCGCAGAGCGCCAGCAAACCCGGCAGGGTGCGATGCTGCTGCGGGTCCATCACCAACACCTGGTCGATGCCGGGCAGGTGTTGCATCAGCGAGCGATGCGCCGCGCGCACCAGCAGATCCAGCCTGGCCTGCGGGTAGCGCGTGCGCACGGCCTGGATCAGCGGCAGGGTGTGGATCAGGTCGCCGAGATACAGCGTCTCGATGACCAGAATGCGTTCGGGCGAGGCCGTGCGGGATGTCAGCTGGTCCGTCATTTCGCGCCCATTGCCTTGGCCACCCTTTCAGACGGCTCTTTTGAGTTTGTGGCTATGCCAGTAGTCTATCCGGCAACTTGCAGGGCTCAAGCGCGTCCTTATCGGAACGCATCGGGCCACTGCTGATCTGAATCGTCCCGGCAGATTTCTCTCTGCGACACACCACCCAGAACCCTTTCAGCGGCAATGTCTAAAACTATTCTTGTGACCGGCGGTGCCGGTTTTATCGGTTCTGCAGTGGTTCGTCAGTGGATTGCCGAGACCGACTGGCGGATTGTCTGCGTCGACAAGCTCACCTACGCCGGCAATCTCGCGTCGTTGGCACCGGTGCAGTCGCATGCGCGTTTCCGCTTCGTGCGCGCCGACATTGCCGATGCCGCCGCCATGCAGACCCTGATGGCCGAGACACAACCCGCTGCCGTCGTGCATCTGGCGGCGGAGAGCCATGTCGATCGCAGCATCACCGGCCCGGGCGAGTTCATCCAGACCAATGTCGTCGGCACCTATGTGCTGCTCGAAGCCGTGCGCGCCTACTGGCTGACGCTGGACGAGACCGCCAAGGCCGCTTTCCGCTTTCATCACGTTTCGACCGACGAGGTTTACGGAACACTCGGCGACGATGGCGCGTTCGACGAGAACACCGCCTACGCCCCCAACTCGCCCTACAGCGCCAGCAAGGCGGGCAGCGATCACCTGGTGCGCGCCTGGCATCACACCTACGGCCTGCCGGTGGTCACCACCAACTGCTCCAACAACTACGGGCCGTATCACTTCCCCGAAAAACTCATCCCGCTGATGATCCTGAATGGTCTGGCCGGCAAGCCGCTGCCGGTCTACGGCGATGGTCTGAACGTACGCGACTGGCTGTTCGTCGAAGACCACGCCCGGGCCATCCGCGCCGTGCTCGAACGTGGCCAGGTCGGCGAGACCTACTGCGTCGGCGGCCGCGCCGAGCGTACCAATCTGGATGTGGTCACCACGCTCTGCACGCTGCTCGACGAGCTGCATCCCGCAGGCGCGCCGCACGCCCAGCTCATCACCTACGTCAAGGATCGCCCCGGCCACGACCGCCGCTACGCCATCGACTGCACAAAGCTCGAAACCGAGCTGGGCTGGCAGCAGCAGGAAACCTTCGAGACCGGCCTGCGCCAGACCGTGCAGTGGTATCTGCACAGCAAGGATTGGGTCGAGGGCGTCACCAGCGGCCACTACCGCGACTGGATCGATACCAACTACGCCGCACGGGGTCAGGCATGAAAGGCATCATCCTCGCCGGCGGCTCCGGCACGCGGCTGTATCCACTCACACATGTCGTCAGCAAGCAGCTGCTGCCGGTCTATGACAAGCCGATGATTTTCTACCCGCTGTCGGCGCTCTTGATGGCGGGCATCAACGAGATTCTCATCATCTCGACGCCCGAAGAAACGCCGCGCTTCCAGAACCTGCTGGGCGACGGCTCGCGCTGGGGCTGCCGCTTCGAGTACGCCGTGCAGCCCTCACCGGATGGCCTCGCACAGGCTTTCATCATTGCCGAATCGTTCATCGACGGCGGCGCCTGCGCGCTGGTGCTGGGTGACAACCTGTTCTTCGGCCATGACTTGATGCCGCGCCTCACCGCTGCCGCCGCGCTCACCAGTGGTGCAACCGTGTTCGCCTATCCCGTGCACGACCCGGAGCGCTACGGCGTGGTCGCCTTCGATGCCGCCGGCAAGGCCATCAGCATCGAGGAAAAGCCTGCAAAGCCGAAGAGCCGCTACGCCGTCACCGGCCTTTATTTCTACGATGCGCAGGTGGTGGAGATCGCGAAGAGCGTAAAGCCCAGCCCGCGTGGCGAGCTGGAGATCACCGACGTCAATCTGGCCTATCTGCAAAAGGGCCAGCTCAACGTCGAACGCTTTGGCCGTGGCGATGCCTGGCTCGATACCGGCACGCATGATTCATTGATTGAAGCCGGCCAATTCGTGCAGACGCTCGAAAAGCGCCAGGGCCTGAAACTCTGCTGCCCCGAGGAACTCTGCTGGCGGCAGGGCTGGATCAGCGATGCGCAGCTCGAAGCCCTGGCCAACCCACTGGCGAAAAGCGGCTACGGCAAATACCTGCTCGGCCTGCTCGAACAGCCTCTCTTCTGAAAACACGTCGCCATGAACTGCATCAGTACGGATATCCCGGACGTCTTCATCCTCGAACCCAAAGTCTTCGGCGATGCGCGCGGCTTTTTTCTGGAGAGCTTCAACGCCGAGACCTTTGCCAGGGCGACGGGCTTGCGTCCCAACTTCGTGCAGGACAACCACAGCAAATCCGCCAGGGGCGTATTGCGCGGCCTGCATTACCAGCTGCAGCAGCCGCAGGACAAACTGGTGCGCGTGGTGCAGGGCGAGGTCTTCGACGTCGCCGTCGATGTGCGGCGTGCCAGCCCCACGTTCGGCAAATGGGTGGGCGTGCATCTGAGCGCCGAAAACTTTCGCCAGCTGTGGGTGCCGCAGGGCTTCGCCCACGGCTTTCTGGTGCTCAGCGAAACCGCCGAGTTTGTCTACAAGACCACCGACTACTACAGCCCGGCCAGCGAGCGCGCCATCCTGTGGAACGACCCGACGCTGGCCATCGAGTGGCCGAGCATCCCCGGCATGGCGGCACCGTCGCTGTCCGGCAAGGACCAGGCGGCGAAGCGCTTCACCGAAGCCGAAGTCTTCGCATGAAGCCGCTGGTCGTCACCGGTGCGACCGGGCAGGTCGGCTGGGAACTGGCGCGCAGTCTTGCGTCGCTGGGCCCCGTGCTCACACCCGACCGCCACGCGCTTGATCTGGCCAGACCGGAAACCATTGCGCCTTACCTTCAGCAGCATCGCCCGGGTGTGGTCGTCAATCCGGCGGCTTACACCGCCGTCGACAAGGCAGAGAGCGAACCGGCGCTGGCGCACACCGTCAATGCCGAGAGCGTCGCCGAGCTGGCGCGGGTCTGTGCAGAGCTTGATGCCCTGCTGGTGCATTACTCCACCGACTATGTGTTCGATGGCAGCAAGGCTTCGGCCTACGAAGTCACCGATACAACTCAGCCGGTCTCTGTCTATGGGCGCAGCAAACTCGCGGGTGAAGCAGCCATCGCGGCATCCGGCTGCCGTCACCTGATTCTGCGCACCAGCTGGGTCTATGGCGGACGCGGCAAGAACTTCATGCTCACCATGCTCAAGCTCGCCAGCGAGCGCGAGGGCCTGAAAGTGGTGGGCGATCAATTCGGCGCGCCGACCTGGAGCCGCCTGATTGCCGACGCCACCGCGCAGCTGATTGCGCGCATCCCCGAGGGCGCGGTGCCACCGGTTTCGCTGCTGCATCTCACCGGTGCGGGTCGCACCAGCTGGCATGGCTTTGCCAGCCGCATCGTTGAAACGGGCGCCGAGCTGGGCCTGTGCAAGGCAATCCCGGTGCAGGCGATCACCACGGCCGAATACCCGACGCCTGCTGCAAGACCTGTCAATTCCTCGCTGAGCCTGCAAGCCATCGAACAGACCTATGGCCTGCAACTGCCGCATTGGGAAACCAGCCTCAAACACTGCCTGCAGGATCTCGCAGCCGCACGCAGCGGGCGCTAGTCGCGCGCGCGCTCGGTACGCGCAGCAACATCCACGGCGGACAAGGCCCACAGCGCGGCGTATTTGTGGAAGGCGTATTGGGCGAGCACGTTGGCCAGCAGCAGGCCGCGGCTGCCCTCCAGCACCAGGCCGCGCAGGAAGTACTGGCTGAAGAACTCCCAGCCCGACCGCAACACCGCCAGCGGGATGCTGCCGCGCTTGCCCGCACGGTGCTTGCCCTCGGCCAGCAGACATCCGTATTCGAGATGTTTGGCGGCAAGCTGTTGATAGTCGCGAAAACTCAGATGCTCGATGCGCCCGCGCAGCGGCTTCACGCCGACTGTCGTCAGAACCGGCGTCTCGTGCACGGTCAGTGGTGGAAAGCGCACGCTGGCGCGCGGATACAGCCGTGTCTGCGGCGCGCCGAAGCGCCCGGCGAAGCGCAGCGGCTTGCCAAATAACCAGAGCTGCCAGCGGGCTTGATAGGCAATGTTGCCCGGCTCGCCCGCCAGCAGGTCGTCAATCTCCAGACGCAGTTCCGGCGTGATGCGCTCGTCGGCATCCAGCACCAGTACCCAGTCGCCGAGGGCCGCATCGAGGCAACGTTGTCGCTGCATGCCGAAGCCCGGCCAGTCGGTGCGATGCAGCTGGCTGGTATAGCGGCGCACGATGTCGCAGGTGCCATCGGTCGAGCCGGAATCGAACACCACAATCTCATCCGCCCAACCCGCCACCGACTGCAGCGCCGGCTCGATGCGATCAGCTTCATCCTTGCAGATCATGCAGACGCTCAGGCTGTGGCGGCGCGGACTGCGTCCCTGCAAAACTTCTTCGTAGGAGGGATGCTGCGACGTCATGCCGCCGCCCCGAGATGCTGCTGCCACAGCGCGGTGACCAGCGCGCGCTGCGCCGTGAACATGTCCAGCGGCGCATCCATCGCCTCGCAGCGCAGCATCGCGCGGTGTCGCCAGGCACGATATTCACGCTGCACTTCCAGCAGGGAATACGCGCTGGTCGCAGGCCAGCAGCCGGCTTTTTCCAGTGCTTCAAGCTGTCGCCAGACATCGGTGTGGGCGATCACCGTGGGATGCTCGGCAGCGTGTACGAGCACCGCGTGCTGCACCAGAAACTCGACGTCGATCAAGCCGCCGGCGCCCTGCTTGATATCCCAGCGGCCGGCAGCGGGCTTGTTGAGGTGGGCGCGCATCTTTTCGCGCATCTGCACGATCTCGTGGCGAAGCTTCTCGGGGTCGCGTTCGGTGGTGAGCACCTCGCGCCGCAGCGACTCGAACAGTTTCACCATGCGCGACGAGCCCACCACCACGCGCGCGCGGCTCAGGGCCTGGTGCTCCCAGGTCCAGGCACTGCGGTGCTGGTAGTCGATGAACGCACCGGTCGACACCACCGGCAGGCCGGAATTGCCGTTGGGCCGGAGTGCGAGGTCCACCTCGTAGGCGCGACCGAGATGCGTCAGCGTGGTCAAGAGGTGCATCACCCGCTGCGCCAGGCGCGCCATCCAGGCCGATTGCGACAGGCTTTTTTCACCGCCGATGCTCTCCACATCCGGCGGATCGGCATCGTGCAGAAACACCACGTCGAGATCGGAGCCGTAGCCCATCTCCAGCGCGCCGAGCTTGCCGTAGCCCAGCACCGCGAACTCGGCGGCCGAGCCATCGGCGCGATGGCAGGCGCCATAGCGAGCCTTGAGATCGCGCTCGGCAAACTGCACCGCCGCCTCCACCGCGGCCTCGGCGAGCCAGGTGAGGCGATCGCTGACGCGCGGCAGCGGCAAGGCGTGGACGATATCGGCGGCGGCGATGCGCAGCGTCGTCTCACGCACGTAACGGCGCAGCAGATCCATTGCCGCTTCGGTATCGCCCACCGGCACTGCGGCCATGCGCGGCAGCAGGCCATCGCGCAGGGCGGCGCGGTCGGGCGGGTGATAGAGCGTGCGCGAGTCGAGCAACTGATCGAGCAGCACCGGGTGACGCGCGAGTTCTTCAGCCAGCCAGGGGCTCGCCGCACACAGGCGCAGCAGCTGCGTGCGTGCGGTGGCGGATTCGCGCAGCAGCGTCAGATAGGTGGAGCGGCCGATCACCGACTCCACCACCGCCAATGCGCGCGCGAGCGCCACGCCAGCATCAAAACCGCTGCCCGCGCTGGGTGACTCGCGGTCAACGACCTGCCGGTGGCTTTGCAGCATCAGGCGCGGCGCGTCGGATGAGTCCTCATTGATGCGCAGCACCGCATCGCCCAGCGCCGGGATGAGCGTAGTGAGCCGCGACAACGCCGTGGGCGAGGCATTGCGGCAGCGGCTGCCGCGCCTAAGTGCGAGCACGGCCTCGCCGACACCGCTGGCGGCATCGCCAAAGCCGGCTTCGCAGAGCGCGATGACGGCTTCCGGCGGCAGGGTTTCACTCTCGCTGCGCCACAGGGCGGCAACGGCGGCAGCGGCTGAAGACGTGGCGACCGGCTCGGGCTCTGAAAAGACTTCCTGAAAAAGTCCGGCGACCAGGGCGCGGCTGATGGTGAGCACAGCCGAGAACACCGCATAGCTGGCAAAGCCCAGCCCCAGAGCCAGCGCCTCGCGCCGCTCGGGCGTGCTGGGCAGAGCGTGTGTCTGCTCGTCGGCCCACATCTGCACCGCGTTTTCGGTGCGTCGCAGCAGGCGATAGGCAGTGGCGAGCGAAGCGGCGGAATCCGGCGGCAGATGGCCGTATTCCACCAGCCGTTCGAGCGTCTCGCGCCAGCTGTTGTTGCGCAGCTTGGGCTCCTGCCCGCCGCGCACCAGCTGAAAACTCTGGACGATGAACTCGCATTCGCGGATGCCGCCGTCGCCGACCTTGAGGTCATCCGCCATCACGCGACGGGCCACCGCGTCCTCGGCGATCTTGCGCTTGAGCTCGCGCAACTCGGCGATGGCATTGAAGTCGAGATAGCGGCGATAGACGAAGGGCGTGAGCTGTGCGAGCAGCGCCTCGCCCGCAAGCAGATCACCCGCCACGGGGCGCGCTTTCACCAGCGCATAACGCTCCCAGTCGCGGCCGTGGTTCTGGTAGTACTCAACCATCGCTTCCGCACTGATCGCCACGGGGCCGGCGCTACCGAACGGCCGCAGCATCAGATCCACCCGGAACACGAAACCATGCTCGGTGCGATCCGCCAGCAGCTTGACGAAGGCCTGCACCAGCTTGATGAAGTACTCGGCGTTGCTCAGCCGCGTCAGGCCATCGGTTTCGCCCGCATGCGAATAGGCAATGATGAGGTCGATGTCGGACGAGAAGTTCAACTCGCGCCCGCCCAGCTTGCCCATGCCCAGCACGATGGGTTTCGACGGCAGGCCATCCGGCCCGCGCGGCGTGCCGAAACGGGGTTGCAACTGCGCGGCGGCGGCCTTCAGTGCGACATCACAGGCGGCATCGGCGAAGCGGCTCAGGTCGGCCAGCGTCTCTTCGACGCTCGCGGCCTCCGCCATGTCGCGCACCGCGATGCGCGCCCACTCGAACTGCCGCGCGACGCGCAGCTCGCGCGCCACGTCGCCACCGGATTTGATGGCGGTGGCCGGCAGATCAACCAGCGTTTCCAGCGCGAGCCCTTCACGCTGCGCAAAGCCCTGCAAAAAGGGGCCGCAGGCGGTAAGCCACTGGGGTTTGAGAGCGTTGGACATTTGCAAAGTATGCCCGGCTACCCGGCTGTTTCTTAAGCCCTCAACGCAAAAGCCCCGGAACTTTCGTTCCGGGGCTTTTTGAACTGCTGGGTAGCAGACGATTTACTTAGAAATCGCCCATGCCGCCCATGCCACCGCCGCCCGGAGGCATCATCGGCTCATCCTTCTTGGGGAGTTCCGCGATCATGGCTTCCGTGGTGAGCAGCAGGCCCGCAACCGAAGCTGCGTTCTGCAGCGCCAGGCGCGTGACCTTGGCCGGGTCGAGGATGCCGAGTTCCAGCATGTCGCCATAGGTGCCGTCGGCGGCGTTGTAGCCGAATGCGCCCTTGCCTTCCAACACCTTGTTCAACACGACCGACGGCTCAGCACCGGCGTTCTTGACGATCTGGCGCAGCGGTTCCTGAATCGCGCGGCGCAGGATGTTGATGCCGATGGTCTGGTCATCGTTGGCGCCTTTCAGCTTCTCGAGCACCACACCAGCGCGCACGAGGGCCACGCCGCCGCCGGCGACGATGCCTTCTTCGACGGCTGCGCGGGTTGCGTGCAGGGCGTCTTCAACGCGGGCTTTCTTCTCTTTCATCGCGACTTCGGTGGCAGCACCGACCTTGATGACAGCAACGCCGCCAGAGAGCTTGGCCAGACGCTCCTGCAGCTTCTCCTTGTCGTAGTCGCTGGTCGAGGTTTCGACCTGAGCCTTGATCTCGGAAATGCGCGCGTCGATCTTCGACTTTTCGCCCACGCCGTCGATGATGGTCGTGTTCTCCTTGTCGATGATCACTTTCTTGGCGTTGCCGAGGTCTTCGACCACGACCTTGTCGAGGCTCATGCCCAGCTCTTCGCTGATGACGGTGCCGCCGGTGAGGGTGGCGATGTCCTTCAGCATTTCCTTGCGGCGGTCGCCAAAGCCCGGAGCCTTGACGGCAGCGACCTTGAGGATGCCGCGCAGGTTGTTGACGACGAGGGTAGCGAGGGCTTCGCCGTCCACATCTTCAGCGACGATGAGCAGCGGACGACCGGACTTGGCCACGCCTTCGAGCACGGGGAGCAGATCGCGGATGTTGCTGATCTTCTTCTCGGTGATGAGGATGACGGGGTTTTCGAGCACGACCTGCTGGGCCTGTGCGTTGTTGATGAAGTAGGGCGAGAGGTAGCCGCGGTCGAACTGCATGCCTTCGACGACGTCCAGCTCGTTTTCGAGGCCCTTGCCTTCTTCAACCGTGATGACGCCTTCGGTGCCGACCTTGCTCATCGCCTTGGCAATGATTTCGCCCACCGCTGCGTCGGCGTTGGCCGACACGGTGCCGACCTGTGCGATTGCCTTGATGTCGTTGCTCGGCACCTTGCGCGCGATCTTCTTGATCTCGGCGGTGACGGCCTCGACGGCCTTGTCGATGCCGCGCTTGATGTCCATCGGGTCAACGCCGGCGGTGACCGACTTCAGGCCTTCGTTGACGATGGCCTGGGCCAGCACGGTGGCGGTGGTGGTGCCGTCGCCGGCGGCGTCGTTGGTCTTCGAGGCGACTTCCTTCACGAGCTGGGCGCCCATGTTCTCGAACTTGTCCTTCAGCTCGATTTCCTTGGCGACGCTGACGCCGTCCTTGGTCACGGTGGGAGCGCCATAGCTCTTGTCGAGAATGACGTTGCGACCCTTGGGGCCGAGCGTGACGCGCACGGCGTTGGCGAGAATGTTGACGCCAGCGACCATGCGGGTGCGGGCGTCGTCACCAAATTTGACTTCTTTAGCTGCCATTTGAGATTCCTCTAATTAGATCAGTGGTTTACTTGGTGAAGACGGCCATGATGTCGTCTTCGCGCATCACGACATATTCCTTGCCTTCGATCTTCACTTCGCTGCCGGAGTACTTGCCGAACAGCACGGTGTCGCCGACTTTCACGTCCATTGCATGGACCTTGCCGTCATCGCCACGCTTGCCGGTGCCGACGGCGAGAATCTCGCCACGCACGGGTTTTTCAGCGGCCTGGTCGGGGATGATGATGCCGCCAGCGGATTTCTTTTCTTCTTCGAGACGCTTGACGATCACGCGATCGTGCAGGGGACGCAGGTTCATGGATGCTCCTGAGGAGTTAATTGAAAGGACTTCAGTTTTTGAAATCAGGGGTGCCCCGAGGAGGCGCTTCTGTTTTGTTAGCACTCTCCCTTGGAGGCTGCTAATTGTTGCGGACGAACCCGCAGGATTCAAGGGGCGGTTGCCTTGAGAGTTGTCGGCATCGCCAAACGAAGTCATAAATCGCATTTGGCGCGTCAGTCGCATTAACGACGTCAGTAACTCATTGAGGAAGACAGCCAAGTCATCGTCTCCACTGGAGCTTAGTGAAGATCGATGCCGGAGAATTACTTCGGTTGTGGAGATACCGCCAGCTTTACCCGCGCCTTCCGCCGTTGGCTCGGCCGCTCGCCCGGCGAGTACCGCAAGGCGCAAGGCTGGTAAGCGAATTCTCGTGACGGGCTGGACGGGGCCTGTAATTAAAGAATGCAAACGGCTCACTTTCTCGCACCGCCGGAAAGTCACGGTCCTGCGACGATCTCTCCCGGAGTCGCAACGCTTGCATCATCGATCGCAGGAGACGTATTCCAGCCGCCACCGATCGCCTTGAACGTAGCTACCGCTGCGCGAGATGCCTCCATTTGCGCCACTGCTTTGGCGTCACGCTGCGCCAATAACCGGGTATCGGCGTCGAGCACCTCCACAAGACTGACTACGCCGCTCTCGTAGGCAGCCTGAGAGGCCGAACGCGCACGCGCCAGCGCGATCTCGCCGCGTGACAGCGTGCGGGTCTGAGATTCGCGGCGCAGCAGCGTGACGATGGCATTTTCGACATCTTCCGAAGCGTGTAAGGCCGCCAGCTTGTAGGCCGCTAATGCCTCCGCCTGGCGGCCGCGGCTGGCGTCGATCTCGGCATCGATGCGTCCGAAGTCGAACAGCCGCCAGCGCAACCCAAGCAGAGCGCTTGCCTGATTCGCATCGTTGGTGAACAAGGCGTCGGTGCCGGTGGTGGCGCTACCGATCTGGCCTCCCAGCGAAAACTTCGGGTAGTACTCCGCCATCGCAGCCCCGATGCGGGCATTGGCAGCCGCCAGGCGGCGTTCGGCGACGACCAAATCCGGACGGCGACGCAGCAGATCAGCGGGGCTGCCAACCTTGGCAATGACAGGTGCGGCGGGTATCGGCGCAACGGGCGTCAACAGGCCACGATGACTGCCGGGCTGAGTGCCGAGCGCCACGTCGAGCGCATTCATCGCCGCTTCAAGACCTGCTTCAAGCACCGGCACGCTGGCTTCCACCTGGGACAACGCCCCCTCCGCCTGTCGGAGTTGGAGTTCGGCGACGACGCCGGCATCGAACTGGCGCTTCACGATCGCCACCAATTGCTGCGAGGCATCGATTTGCTGTTGGGCGATGCGCAAACGTTGCTGCAGGCCGCGCACCAGCAGATAGGTGTCGGCCACCTGCGTGGCAATGCTCAATCGCGCCGCACCAGCGCCGGCTTCGGCAGCCTGTAGTTCGGCCATCGCGGCCTCACGGGCGCGGCGGACGCCGCCAAACAGGTCAATTTCCCAACTGGCGCCGAGGTTGATCTCGTTGTAGCTGCCATTGCGATCAAAGTCCGGCGAGCTGGCATCCAGAATCTGGCCCAGCTGTGACCGCCGCGACTGATGGAATCGGACCGACTGGCCGTTGAGTTCGCCCGCAGGCAGCAATGCCGCCGTCGCGGCACCGAGCATCGCGCGCGACTGGCTGACTCTTGCTACCACCTGGGCCAGATCGAGGTTGTCGGCAAGCGCTTTCGACACGATTGTCGATAGCACCGGGTCGTTGAACCCTTGCCACCAACTGGCCGATGCCGCGTTGGAATCGACACCTTGGACGGCGCGCTCTTCCAATGCCGCACTTTGCTGGAAGTGGGGCGGCGCATCGAGCGCAGGACGCTGGTAGTCAGGGCCAATCGCACAGCCGGCCGCCAGTGCGCCCAGCATGGTGGATGCAGCAAAGGGTGCGAGGCGGCGCATGAAAACTCCGGCGACATCTGAGATTGATTGTGACCATATTACAAAATGGTCACTCGTTGTCAATTCGATGCGGTGGGGTAAACTCGTCGCAGTCATGACGAACCTCTCCCCCGATTCCAGCCAGCGCGGCCCTGCCGAACACGCGATCCGCGAGCAGATCGTGCTTGCTGCCGGCGAGCATTTCAGCCGTTATGGCTACGACAAGACCACCGTTTCCGATCTCGCTGGTGCGATTGGATTCTCAAAGGCTTACATCTACAAGTTCTTCAACTCCAAGCAGGCGATCGCCGAGGCGATTTGCATGTCTTGTCTTGATTCGATCATCGGCGATATCGAGTCGGCAATCGGGCAGGCCAAGACGCCGACCGATAAGCTGCGAAAAGTGCTGGAAACAGCCGTATCCAATAGCGTTCTGTTATTTTTCAACGATCGGAAACTGTACGACATCGCGGCCCATTCCTGCGGGGAACAATGGTCGTCGTCGGTGGCCTACATGGAGCAACTCAGCTCCCTGCTTTCGCAGGTGGTGATTGAGGGACGGCAGGCCGGTGAGTTCGAGCGAAAAACACCGCTTGACGAGACGGTGAGCGGCATCATGTCGTCGATGAGCAGTTATCTGCGGCCATTGCTGCTGCAACACAATCTTGGTTCGGTGCCTGAAGGCTCGAACAAGGTCATTGCGCTGATCCTGCGCAGTCTCGCCCCCTGAGATCCTATCGGCGCCGATTGTGACCACTTGACGAAATGGTCACTGGTTATTCAGACTGCAATCTCTCCTGTTTTTGGGGTTGCCCGTGTCGACGCCTCGTCTTTCCTTCACTGCGGTTGCTAGCTCATTCGCCGCCATATTTCTGCTGAGCGCCTGCCACGAGACGCCGGCCGACCCCCGCCAATTGCCCCCGCGAGTTCGAGTGGCCCAACTCGCGGCGCCGACTGCGCCGGTGCGCAGCTTTACCGGTGTGGTGACGGCGCGGGTGCAGAGTGATCTGGGATTTCGTGTGGCTGGCAAGCTCGTCGAACGTCTGGTCGACAGCGGTCAGGTTGTTAAGCGCGGCCAGCCGCTGATGCGGATTGATGTAGCCGATCTGCAACTCGACAGCTCGGCGCGGCTGGCGGCCGTTGAAGCCTCGCGTGCCCGTGCCGAACAGACGGCCGCCGATGAACTGCGGTATCGCGGGCTGGTCGAGAACGGTGCGATTTCGGTGCTGGCCCATGCGCAGTCGAAGACCGCCGCGCTGGCAGCGGCGGCTGAGTTGAAGGCGGCCGAAGCACAGGCCCGCGTTGCAGGCAACGCCGCTGCCTATTCGGTGCTGCGCGCCGATGCCGATGGCGTGGTGGTCGATACGCTGGCCGAACCCGGGCAAGTCGTGGCTGCCGGTCAAACGGTGATCCGGCTGGCCCATGACGGCGCCAGAGAGGCCGTCGTTGATCTGCCGGAAATGGTGCGGCCGGCGATTGGCTCGATTGCCACGGCGCGCGTCTATGGCGGCGAGCAGAAGCCGGCCACTGCGCGACTGCGCCAGCTTTCGGCTTCGGCCAATGCCCTCACCCGCACCTATGAGGCCCGATACGTTCTGGATGGCGCGGCGGCTCGTGCGCCGCTCGGCGCCACTGTCAGCATTCAGGTAACCGACCCTGCCGCGCTGGCAAGCGCACAGGTGCCGCTGAGCGCCATCACCGATCAAGGTCAGGGGCCGGGCGTCTGGATCGTCGACGCTCAAACCGGCGGAGAAGCGGTGGTTGCCTGGCGACCCGTGACGATCGCCAGTATCGGTGACGAAGCCGCGAGCCTTGGCGCAGGGCTGGCCCCCGGCGACCGCTTTGTAGCCCTGGGTGCCCATCTGCTGCACGCGGGTGATCGGGTGCGGCTCGGTGATGACACCATGCCCTCATCGCAGCCGGTAACTGCAAAATGAACGGCTTCAACCTCTCTGCCTGGGCGGTTCGGGAGCGCGCGGTCACGTTGTTCCTGATCATCGCCATCGTGGTTGCCGGCGGCTTCGCCTTCTTCAAGCTCGGGCGTGCCGAAGACCCGAGCTTCACGATCAAGCTCATGACGGTCGCGGTCGCCTGGCCCGGCGCCACCGCCGAAGAAATGCAGAACCAGGTGCTCGATCCACTCGAAAAGCGCATGCAGGAGCTGAAATGGTACGACCGCGTCGAGAGCTACACGCGGCCAGGCCTCGCATTCATGATCGTCACGCTGAAGGATTCGACGCCACCGCCCGACGTGCCGGGCGAGTTTTATCAAGCGCGCAAGAAACTGAGTGATGAGGTGCTTCGGCTGCCGCGTGGTGTGATTGGCCCGCTGGTCAACGACGAATTCGGCGATGTCACCTTCACGCTCTATGCGCTGAAATCGAAAGGCCAGCCGCATCGCTTGTTGGTGCGCGAGGCCGAGCACCTGCGCCAACGACTGCTGCACGTCGAAGGCGTCAAGAAAGTGCAGATCGTTGGCGAGCGTCCTGAACGCATTTACGTTGAACTGTCCTACCAGCGGCTGGCGACCTTGGGCATCTCGCCAACCGCCGTCCTGGAGGCATTGAACAACCGCAACCTGCTGACACCGGCCGGCTCGATCGACACCCAAGGGCCTCAGATCTTCATTCGGCTGGACGGTGCCATTGATGATCTCGATGCCATCCGCGACACGCCGGTCATCGCCAATGGCCACAGCCTGCGGCTATCGGATTTAGCCGAGGTGAAGCGTGGCTACGAAGACCCGCCGAGCTTTCTGATCCGCAATGGCGGCGAGCCGTCGCTGATTCTCGGCGTGGTGATGAAGGAGCGTTACAACGGCTTGCTGCTCGGCAAGGCGCTAGAGAAAGAGGTCGCGGCCATTTCGGCCGACATGCCGCTCGGCCTGTCGCTGACCAAGGTCACGGACCAGTCGGTCAACATCCGCGAAGCCTATGACGAGTTCATGCTCAAGTTCGCGGTGGCGCTGCTGGTGGTGATCGCCATCTGCCTGATCAGCATGGGCTACCGCGTGGGCCTCGTGGTTGCTGCCGCCGTGCCGCTGACCTTGTCGGCCGTGTTCCTGATCATGCTGGCCACCGGACGCGACTTCGATCGCATCACGCTCGGCGCGCTGATCCTCGCCTTGGGTCTCTTGGTCGACGACGCGATCATCATCATCGAAGCGATGGTCGTGAAGATGGAGGAAGGTGTCGATCGTATCGCCGCCGCTACCTATGCCTGGGGCCATACCGCAGCACCGATGCTGTCCGGCACGCTGGTCACCGCCATCGGCCTGATGCCGGTCGGCTTCGCAAAGTCCGGTGCCGGCGAATATGCCGGCAACATCTTCTGGGTGGTCAGCTTCGCACTGCTGGCCTCGTGGGTGGTGGCTGTGGTGTTCACGCCCTACATCGGCGTCAAGCTGCTGCCGAACATCAAGCGTGTCGAAGGCGGTCATTCGGCCATTTACGGCACGCCGCGCTATCGGCAACTGCGGGCGCTGCTGGTGCGTCTGATCGCGCACAAGGGCAAAACAGCAGTGGTCGTGTTCGTGCTGCTGGTGCTGTCGGTGCTGGGCATCGGGGCTGCCAAGCAGCAGTTCTTCCCGATTTCTGACCGTCCCGAAGTGTTGATCGAAGTGCAGATGCCGGAAGGCACCAGCATCGAAGCCACCAGTGCCGCCGCGGCCAAGGTCGAGGCCTGGCTGGCGCAACAGCCGGAAGCGGAGATCGTCACCAGCTATATCGGTCAGGGTGCGCCGCGTTTCTATCTGGCGCTGTCGCCGGAGTTGCCTGATCCGTCGTTTGCCAAAGTGGTGGTGCTGACGGCCGGCCCGGCCGAGCGGGAAGCACTGAAGCTGCGCGCCCGACAGGTGGCAGCCGAGGGTTTGGTGCCGGAGGCACGCATCAGAGTTACCCAGATCGTCTTTGGACCGCCGTCGCCGTTCCCAGTCGCATTCCGAGTCAAGGGGCCGGACGAGGCCGTTGTGCGCGCCATCGCCGAGGAAGTGCGGGTCACGATGGCCGCCCTGCCTGCGCTACGACAGGTCAATACGGACTGGAGCGAAAGGGTCTCGAATGTGCATTTCGTACTCGATCAGGACCGCCTGAAGGCGATTGGCCTCAGCTCCCGGGAAGTCAGCGAGCAGTTGCAGTTTCTGCTCGGCGGCATCCCGGTGACCCAGGTCCGCGAAGACATCCGCGCCGTCGATGTGATCGCCCGCAGCGCCGGCCCGGATCGACTCGATCCCGCCAAGCTCGAAGCGTTCACCTTGATCGCGGCCAATGGCCAGCGCATGCCCTTGTCGCAGATCGGTCACACCGAAGTCCGCGCCGAAAATCCCGTCATGCGACGTCGTGACCGCTACCCGACCATCACCGTGCGCGGTGATATCGGCGAAGAGTTTCAACCGCTGGAAGTATCGAAACAAGTGATCGACAAGATTGCGCCGATCGTTGCGAAACTCCCTGTGGGCTACCACATCGAAACGGCCGGATCGTTCGAGGAGGATGCCAAGGCCAATGTCGAACTGGCCAAGGTGTTCCCGATCATGATCGTGCTGCTCATGGTGGTGATCATCTTCCAGGTGCGCTCGCTGCCCGGGCTCGGCATGGTGCTGTTGACGGCGCCGCTGGGGCTGGTCGGCGTGGTGCCGGCGCTGCTTCTGTTCAATCAACCGTTCGGCTTCAACACCATCATCGGGCTGATCGGCCTGGCCGGCATCATCATGCGCAACACCTTGATCCTGATCCGCCAGATCGAAGACAACCAACGAGACGGCATGACGCCGTTCCATGCGGTTGTCGAAGCCACGGTGCAGCGCTCACGGCCGTTGCTGCTGACAGCACTGGCGGCGGTGTTCGCGTTTATCCCGCTGACCTTCTCGGCGTTCTGGGGATCGCTGGCCTTCACGCTGATCGGCGGCACCATTGGCGGCACCGTGTTGACCCTGCTGTTCCTGCCGCCGCTCTACGCCATCTGGTTCGGCATCAAGCCCGAGGCTCTCGAACTTGGCACTGATGGGTCAGCTAAACATGCTGCGTAACTGGCCTGTCAGCTCAAAAAAGACTCACCGTCGCTGCTCTGCTTGTGCATGGCGCCTTTTCCGGCAGCACGGTTTGGGAATAGCAAGGCGTCTTTGTTGCAAGCCGCCGATGCCGCGCTCTACGGCGCCAAGGCACAAGGTCGGGCGCGGGCGAAAATCCAGCAGCTGTCGCCGTTACAATCCACGCCGCAACCTCTCTGATCGCCCTTTACACGGAGTTACCCATGAAATACGGCCGCAAAGTCGCCATTGTTGGCGGCAGCCGCATCCCGTTTGCGCGCAGCAACACTGCCTACTCGACCAAATCCAACCAGGAAATGCTCACCGCCGCCTTCAAGGGCGTGGTGGACAAGTTCCAACTCCACGGCGAGGCCTTGGGCGAAGTGGCGGCGGGTGCAGTGCTCAAGCACTCGCGTGACTTCAACCTCTGCCGCGAGTCGGTGCTGTCCTGCGGCTTGAGCGCCGCAACACCTGCCTATGATTTGCAGATGGCCTGCGGCACCGGCCTGCAATCGGCGATCAACATCGCCAACAAGATCGCACTCGGCCAGATCGAGTCCGGCATTGGCGGCGGCACCGACACCACCTCGGACGCGCCGGTCGCCCTCAACGACAAGCTGCGCAAGATCCTGCTCGAAGCCAACCGAGCCAAGACCACTGGCCAGCGCCTGGCCGCACTCGCCAAGTTCCGCCCCGCCATGCTGGCACCTGCCATCCCCAACAACGGCGAGCCGCGCACCAAGATGAGCATGGGCGACCACACCGAAGTGATGGTCAAGGAGTGGAAGATCCCGCGCGAAGCGCAGGATCTGCTCGCCTACGAGAGCCATAAGAAAGCCGCAGCCGCCTACGACGCCGGTTTCTACGACGACCTCATCGTGCCCTTCGGCAAGCTGACCCGCGACAACAACCTGCGCGCCGACATCACGCTCGAAAAGCTGGCCTCGCTCGGCCCCGCCTTCGACAAGAAAAGCGGCCGCGGCACGCTCACCGCCGGCAACTCCACGCCGCTCACCGATGGCGCTTCCGCCGTGCTGCTGGCGAGCGACGACTGGTGCAAGGCCAGGGGCTTCAAGCCGCTGGCCTACCTCACGCACTGCCAGACCGCCGCCGTCGACTTTGCCGGCAACGAGAAGGAAGGCCTGCTGATGGCCCCCGCCTACGCCGTGCCGCAGATGCTCGCGCGCGCCGGCATCAAGCTGCAGGACTTCGACTTCTACGAGATCCACGAGGCGTTCGCCGGTCAGGTGCTGTGCACGCTCAAGGCCTGGGAGAGCGACGACTACTGCCGCAACAAGCTGGGCTTGAGCGGTGCGCTCGGCTCCATCGACCGCGCCAAGATGAACGTGAAGGGTGGCTCGCTCGCCGCAGGCCATCCGTTTGCGGCCACCGGCGGCCGCATTCTGGCGTCCCTCGCCAAGATCATCGACGAGAACAAGGGCGGCCGCGGCCTGATTTCGATCTGCGCTGCGGGCGGCTTGGGCATTACGGCAATCGTCGAAAGATAATTCGCTTCCCTCGACTCCAGAGCGGCTCTTCGGAGCCGCTTTTTTGTGGGCGCGGCGCAAAGGGCATACTTCTCGCGTGCGAGGAGCCATCAACTAAAAGGGATCAGCCAACATGAGCAATCTGTTCAGAACCAAACCTGTGCAAACCGAGGACGCCAAGAGCGATCTCAAGCGCACTCTCAACGGCTTCGATCTCACCATGCTGGGTGTGGGTGCGATCATCGGTGCAGGCATTTTCGTGCTCACCGGCAAAACAGCGGCGACTGCCGCAGGCCCGGCGATCATCTTGTCGTTCATCATCGCGGGCATTGCCTGCGCCTGTGCCGCGCTTTCGTATGCCGAGATGGCATCGAGTGTGGGCGGTGCGGGCAGCGCCTATGGCTATGGCTACGCGACGCTCGGCGAACTGCCGGCGTGGACGATCTGCTGGATGCTGATCTGCGAATACACCGTCGCGGTGGCGGCGGTCTCTGTTGGCTGGTCGGGCTACTTCAATGATTTCCTGATCTCGATCTTCGGCTCCGGGCTACCCGATTATTTGCGACACGGGCCACTCGACCCACTCAAGCCGGGACTCATCAACCTGCCTGCCGCCGCCATCATCGCCGTGCTGGGCCTGTTGCTGCTGCGCGGGGCCAAGACCAGCGCACGCTTCAACGCCACCATCGTCGCCATCAAGCTGGCGGCGATCCTGCTGTTCATCGCGGTGGCGATGTTCCACGTCAACCCCGCCAACTGGCTGCCCTTCATTCCGCCAAAAGAGGTGGTGCCGGGGGTCTCGAAGTTCGCCTGGGACATGCCCCTGCTCGACGCGATCAGTCTCGCTGCTGGGGGCGGTGAGGGTGCAGCACGCTTCGGTATCGTCGGCATCTTCGTAGGCGCTTCGACCATCTTCTTCGCCTACCTGGGCTTCGATGCGGTTTCGACCAGCGCCGAGGAAACCGTCAACCCGCAGCGCAACCTGCCCATCGGCATCCTCGCTTCGCTGCTGCTCTGCACCGGCCTCTACATCTTGGTGTCGGGCCTGTTGACCGGCATCGTCAGTTACACCGAACTCAACGTCGATGCGCCCGTGAGCTATGCCCTGCTCAAGATCGGCCAGACCTGGGCGGCCGGCATCATTTCCATCGGCGCGGTGGCGGGTCTCACCACGGTGATGCTGGTGATGTTCTACGGCCAGACCCGCGTGCTGATGGCGGTCTCGCGTGATGGCCTGTTACCCGGCTTTCTCTCCAAGGTTGATCCCGTTAGCGGCAGCCCCCGCCAAGCCATTTTCATCACCGGTGCGGTGATGATTGCCTTGGGCGGCTTCGTGCCGCTCAAGCAACTGGGCGAGCTGGCCAATATCGGCACGCTGGGCGCTTTCGTGGTGGTGTGCATCGGCGTGATGGTCATGCGCCGCAACCAGCCCAACCTCAAGCGTCCTTTCAAGGTGCCGCTGTATCCCTTCGTGCCTTTGCTCGGCGCGGTGGCTTGCGGCTTTTTGACGATGTATCTCGCGGTATTCACCTGGGCCGCCTTTGCAGCGTGGATGCTGGTGGGTGTTGCGATCTACTTTTTGTATTCGCGTCATCACAGCAAGCTCGCAGCGGCTTAGGTCGTCTCATCGTCACAGCCCCCGGCCTAAGCCGGGGGTTTTTGTTTGGGAGTAAGCCTTGGAAAAACTCTTCGCGGTCATTGACGCCCTCAACAACTTCCTGCTGTCGGTGCCGATGCTGGTGGGCCTCTTGCTGACCGGCCTGATCTTCACAATCTGGAGCGGCTTCAGCCAGTACCGCTCGCTCACCCACGGCATCGCCCTGATCCGCGGCAAGGGCGGCGTCGACACCACGCAAGGCCCCGGCGCGCTGACGCATTTCCAGGCGCTCACCGCCGCACTTTCCGGCACCGTCGGCCTGGGTGCGATTGCCGGCATGGCAATTGCCGTCGAGCTGGGTGGGCCAGGCGCGATCTTCTGGATGTGGACCATCGGCATCGTCGGCATGGCGCTCAAGTCCACCGAGGTCACGCTGGCACTGCTCTACCGCGATGTCAGCGACCCGAAGAATCCGCACGGCGGCACCATGTTCGTGGCGCGCAACGCCATCGGCGGCACGGCAGGCAAGATCATCGGCACCGCCTTCGCGCTCTCTCTGCTGCTGTTCGCCTTCACCGGCGGCAACATGTTCCAGACCTGGAGCGCGGCCGACACCACACGCGAGTACTTCGGGGTGCCGCCTTGGGTTTCCGGGCTGATCATCGCGGTGCTGGCGGGCACGGTCATCATCGGCGGCATCACCCGCATCGGTAACGTCACCAAGACGCTGGTGCCGTTCAAGTGCGGCGTTTACGTGCTGTGCGGGCTGTACGTGATCCTGCAACACGCCAGCGAACTGCCGGCATTGATGCGGCTGATCTTCACCAGCGCGTTCTCGGCCACCGAAGGCGTGGGTGCATTCACCGGGGCGAGCTTCGGCATGGCCTTCATGTTCGGCATGAAGCGCGCGCTGTTTTCGAGCGAGTCGGGCCTGGGTACCGCACCCATCGCGCATTCGGCAGTGAAGACGCCGGAGCCGGTGACCGAAGGCGTGGTCTCGGGGCTTGAACCCTTCATCGATACCATCTTCGTCTGCACCGTCACCGGTCTGGTCATCCTCTGCACCGGGCTCTGGAACCGCCCGCCTGCCCTGCACTTCGACGTGCCGCCCGCCATCGTCAAAGTCAGCGAAGGGCACTGGCAACCGCAGCCGGTGGTCTTCAAGGGCAGCGAACAGCTGAAGGCCGGCGCGCCCGTGTTCATGGTGCTCGCCACACCCGAGGGACGCATCCGCAGCTACGGCACGCTGGCGACCGCACCGGAAGTCGCAAGCGATGCGCTGAAGGTGAACTGGCGTCCCGTCGCCTCGTCAAGCCGGCCGGACGTCGCCGAATCCGGCCTGTTTGCGGACTATCGCGGTGCGACGCTGGTGGCCAAGAGCTTCGATGCCGAACACGAGGGCCTGGGGCGCTGGCTCATCACCATCGCGGTGTGGGTGTTCTCGCTTTCCACGCTCATCAGTTACGGCTATTACGCCGAGCAGGCGGTGATTTTCCTGGGCGGTGCCAAGCACATCCTGCCCTTGCGCCTGCTCTGGTGCGCGGCGGCGGCCCTGGCTTGCGCGGGCTGGCTTGAAACCAGTGAGCAGCTTGATGCGATCAGCACGATCGGCATGGGTTTCATGTATGCCATCAACCTGCCGATGATGCTGTTCCTGGGCCATCGCGCCATGCGCGCCTGGCACGATTATTTTCGCCGCCGCGCCTTGAAACTTGCGCAGGGCTAAACCAGTCTGCCTGCCATGAAAACCATGACGCTGGCAGCACATGCGCAGTCTCCGAAAACCGGCGTACTGCTGGTCAACCTCGGCACGCCGGAGGCGCCTACGCCCAAGGCGATCCGCGCCTATCTCAAGGAGTTCCTGAGCGACACCCGCGTGGTCGACGTCGAGCCCGCGCTGTGGTGGCCCATCCTCAATCTCATCATCCTCAACACGCGGCCGAAGAAACTGGCGGCGAAGTATCAGGCGATCTGGACTGCCGAGGGCGGGCCTCTCGTCGCCATCGGCAAGAAACAGGCGGCGGGCATTGCCCAACGCCTGTCTGCACGAACCGGCGCTGCGGTGCCCGTCGCACTCGCAATGCGTTACGGCGTGCCGGGCATAGAAGCCGCCTTGGCAGAGCTGGATGCGCAGGGTGTGCGCCGCATCGTGCTGCTGCCCCTGTTTCCGCAGTACTCGGCCAGCACGACAGCGGCCGTGCTGGACGCCACGTTTGCGGCGCTCAGCCGTCGCCGCTGGGTGCCTGAACTCGTCACCCTCAACAGCTATCACGACCACCCGGGCTACATCGATGCACTGGCTGCCAGCGTGGAGGCACACTGGGCGACTGCTGGGCGAGGGGCGCATCTGCTGATGTCGTTTCACGGCATTCCACAGCGCTACTTCGATCTGGGCGATCCCTACTTTTGTCATTGCCAGAAAACAGGGCGCTTGCTGGCAGAGCGCCTGGGGCTTTCAACTACCGACTGGAGCCTGAGTTTTCAATCCCGCTTCGGCAAGGAACCGTGGATCAAGCCCTATACCAACGAGCATCTCGAAGAACTGGCGGCGCGCGGCATCAAGACACTGGATGTGATCGCGCCCGGTTTTGCGGCGGATTGCCTGGAGACGCTGGAAGAAATCGCCGTCGAATATCACGAAGACTTCACCAAGCTGGGCGGCACGCTGCGCTACGTCGCCGCCTTGAATGACGGCAGCCCACACCTTGATGCACTCACGGATCTGTTGCTGTCTGCATTCGGCCCATCACAACCCGTGCTGCTTGGCCCAACGACCCTAGCGCAGCGCGCGGAGCAGCTCATACAAACTGCTCAGTGAGTGAGTGTCGTCACGACGCGGCGATTGCGCGCAGCAGTGCCGCTCTTCTGCACGGCGTTTTCGGCCTGAATACGATCCGCGGCAATCCCTTCTTGCGAGAAAGCCGCACGCACCGCGGCCATGCGGGCGGCGGCCAGAGTGGCGGCATCGGGTTCCTGCGCATCGGCATAAGCCGAAATATGCAGTCGCGCCGCTGAGTCGGCCATGAGACGACGCGCAAAAACCTTCGTGTAGGCTTTTATGGCAGCCAGATCACTGCGACCCAAGCGTGCGCTGTTGTGATGAAAACGGAGTATCAGCTCAGGCGCTTCTGCAACGAGTGCGGACGGGTTCACAGAATTGCGACTGCCGATGGGGCCGAGCACAACAGCAGGCACAGACGCACCTGCTGTAGGCAACCCAACACTTGAGCGAGGTGCTGCTGCGGGGTCCGGTCGCTCACCCGCTGCGCAACCGATCGCATTGACCGGCAATGCCAAGGGGGTCTTTGGGCAGCGGTCGATGCCATTGGCCACGCCGTCGAAATCCGTGTCCAGCGCACAACCTTTTTGATCGACTACCGCGCCGGGTGTGCTGTAGGGGCAATCATCGACATCATCCGGCAAGCCATCGAGATCGCTGTCGTCGCGGCGCACGGGGCACCCCTTCGAATCGACCTGCACGCCCGGATGGGTATAGGGGCAATCGTCGATTTCATCGGATACCAGATCGCCGTCACCGTCAACCATGTAAGGCGACTGCGCGCCCGCAATGGCGACGAACAGAGCACCAGCCAACAGTAACGAAATCCGACGGATGGGTGCGGTCATGGGCTTGGGTGCGGATTCGGCTTTTCAGCGGATTTCTATGAACGGATTCAACTCTACACCAGCCCATCCAATACATCTTTCGTCACTGCATCTTTGATGCCAAAAAAAACCCCCGCTGGTGCGGGGGTTTTTTGCAACAGATGCAGCTTACTCGCCAGTCTTGACTTCGGCGCGGCGGTTGAGCGCACGGCCTTCAGCGGACTGGTTGTCAGCCTTCGGCGTGGTTTCGCCGTAAGCAAAGGTGTGGATGCGGCTTGCATCAACGCCCTTCTTCACGAGGTAGCTACGAACCGCATTGGCGCGACGCTCGGACAGAGCCTGGTTGTAACCCTCGGAACCGATCCAGTCGGTGTGGCCAGCGATGTTCACGCGGAGGCTCTTGTAAGCGCCCGAGTTCACCACTTCAGCCGCGTTGTCGAGAATCATCATGCCAGCAGAGGTAACCTCGGAACGATCAAACTCGAACAGCACGTCGTCAAACTGACGTGCGCCACCGCCGGTTGCCGGCGTGGTGTCGCGGGGGCAGCCGTTGGCATCGACCAGAGCGCCGCGAGCGCTGCCCGGGCAGCGATCGAGAGCATCCGGCACGCCGTCGCCATCGGAGTCAAGCGTCTTGGAGCCGCCGGCAGCAGCGCCAGCAGCGGCGGTTGAAGCAACTGCAACCTTGGGACCAACCGGCAGCACGAGACCCACCTTGATGATCGGCTCGTTCAGCTGGTCGATCTGGGGGAAGCTCTGCTCGACCTTGTCCAGGAAAGCCCAGCGATAGCGCGCATCGCCACGCAGACCGACGTCGTAACCAGCAACGTCAAACCAGGAAATGAAACCCAGACCGGCATCGACCATCGGCTGGGTATCTTTCACGCCGGTACCGAGCACGTCCGTGCGCTGCACGCCTGCACCGATGCCGAAGTAGGGGGAAAACAGCTTTTCGCGGCTGTAGAAAAACTGGCCGTCGAGCTTCATGCCGTATTCACGCCAGAGGGCACCCGTGGCGCCATTGCGGTCATTGAAACGGGAATAGAAGGTGCCAAGTTCGGCATTCCAATATTTGTTGAGCGTCTTGCCCGCGCCGTAATACCAGCCCAAACCTTCTTCAGATCCACGGTCGTTTTCATCGAACGTGTAGGCAAACATCGGGGAAACATAAGGGCGCTTGTCGATGAACTCTTCCGCGTGCAGCGGCAGAGCCAGCCCGATGAGCGTGGCCGCAAGCGCGGCGCGGGTAGCGTTTTTCATTATTTAAAGCTCCAAGCGTTGTGAAATGGTGGCTACAGCAAAGTGGGCAAAAGTGCAGCGCAACAAAATTATAGTCACTACCCCTATCCTTCCGCAAAGTGAAAAGCAGGCAATTTGCTTGCCGCACTCTTATCCCGACACCTTAATCGTAAATTACTGTGACTGATTTCCTGCTCGAATACGGAATGTTTCTCGCCAAGTCAATAACCTTGGTGGTGGCTTTATTGCTATGCCTGGCGGCGATATTAAGTGCAGCGCGCGACGCGCGCCATCAAGAAACCGAGCGGCTGGATGTGGAGCCACTGAACGATCGTCTCGATCGCATGCGTGATGCTCTGGAATCCGAGCTTCTCGACGAGGCCGCACACAAGAAAATCGTCAAATCGCGCAATAAAGCCAAAAAGGCGCTGCTTAAATCAATCATCACCGAACGCCCGCACCTCTACGTGCTCGATTTCGATGGCGATCTCGAAGCCTCTGCCGTCAGCCAGCTGCGCGAAGAAATCACCGCCTTGCTGCAAGTGCTCAAGAAAGGCGACGAAGTGCTGCTGCGGCTCGAAAGCGAAGGCGGCCTTGTGCACAGCTACGGCCTTGCAGCGAGCCAGCTCAAGCGCCTGCGTGACCGGCAGTTCAAACTGACGGTTGCCGTCGACAAGGTGGCGGCCAGCGGCGGCTATCTGATGGCCTGCGTCGCCGATCACATTCTGGCGGCACCGTTTGCCATCGTCGGCTCCATCGGCGTGGTGGCGCAGATTCCCAACGTGCATCGCCTGCTCAAAAAATACGATGTCGATGTGGAACTGCACACTGCCGGGGTGCACAAGCGAACGCTGACAATGCTGGGCGAAAACACCGACGCCGCACGCGAAAAGTTTCGCGAGGAACTCGAAGACACCCACAAGCTGTTCAAGCAGTTCGTCACCGAACATCGTCCTCAAGTGGCAATCGACAAGGTCGCGACCGGCGAGCACTGGTTCGGCACGCGCGCACTGGCCATCAAACTGGTCGACGAACTGAAAACCAGCGACGACTATCTTCTGGAACGTGCGGCCGTCGCCGATTTGTATGCCGTGCGCTACCGCAAGAAGAAGCCATTGGCCGAAAGACTGCAGCTGAGCCTGTTCAAATTGTTCAAGCCCGCCAGCGTCCAGGCACTCGCGGCAGAGGTGCCTCAGCGCCAACACTTCATGCTGTAATCGTCGAATCGCCAATCACTGCCAATGGATGATCTCTGCCATGAAACTCCTCAGCGATACCTTTGAAGACGGCGGCATCATCCCCGGCCGCTGCGGGTTCTGCGTCAAGGACCCGAAGAATTTTTTGCGGTTGTCGCAAAACCTTTCGCCGCAGCTGGAATGGCGTGGCGCGCCTGAAGAAACCCAAAGTTTCGTGCTGGTGTGCATCGACCCCGACGCGCCTGCGACCAAACCCGATTACGTCAACACACCCGGCAAATTGATCCCTGCCAGATACCCGCGCGGCAATTTCGTGCACTGGATCCTGGTCGACATCGCCTCGACAATCACGCAGCTCGGGGAGGGTGATTGTTCACGCGCCGTCATCCCCGGCGGCAAGCGCATCCCCGACGGGCCCGATGGCAGCCGCCAGGGCTTGAACGATTACACCGCTTGGTTCGCCGGCGACAAAAACATGGAAGGCCCTTATCTGGGCTACGACGGCCCCTGTCCGCCATTCAATGACAGCATTCCGCACCGCTATGTATTCACGCTTTATGCACTCGACGTGCCGACCTTGGCGGTGAGCGGCAGCTTCACACTCACCGACGTCACCCAGGCATTGCGCGGCCATGTGCTGGCAGAGGCGACGATTACCGGCCGTTACGCCACCAACCCCGACATCCGCCTGAAATAGCTTTCAGCGCGCGGAACCGGCGGCATCGCGGACGGTCAATGCCCCTGCCGCACTCTGCGGTTTTTACCTGCAAAGGACACCACAAGATGTCTCGTCACTCATTGCTCAACACCAGTCTTGCCGCCGCTGCCGTCGGCTTCGGCATCACCGCTGCGGTGCTATCGCTTTCCACCACCGCGCCGCAGGTGGCCCACGCTGACCTGCCGCCAGCGATGCTTGCCGCACCCAGCACGGGCGGCCTGCCATCGCTGGCACCGATGCTGCGCGAGACGATGCCAGCCGTCGTCAACATCTCTGTCACCAGCAAGGTGGATGTGCAAAACCCGCTCGGGCCGATGATGGACGACCCCAATTTCCGCCGCTTTTTCGGCATCCCCGACCAGCCGCGTGAGCGTGAAGCGCAATCGCTGGGCTCCGGCACCATCGTCGATGCCGCCAAGGGCTACATCCTCACCAACAACCATGTCGTTGCCGATGCTGACGACATCAAGGTGCGCCTCTCGGACGACCGCGAGTTTGCCGCCAAGCTCATCGGCAAAGACCCGGACAGCGATCTTGCGGTGATCCAGATCAAGGCCGAGCGACTGAAGGCACTCACCATCGGCAATTCAGACGCAATGCAGGTGGGTGATTTTGTCGTCGCCATCGGCTCGCCGTTTGGCCTGCGCCAGACGGCGACCACCGGCATCGTCAGCGGCCTGGGCCGCGCCACAGGCGGCGGCAATATCGAAGACTTCATCCAGACCGACGCCTCGATCAACCCCGGCAACTCCGGCGGCGCACTCATCAACCTGCGTGGCGAACTGGTCGGCGTGCCCAGCCAGATCCTCTCGCGCAGCGGCGGCAACATCGGCATCGGTTTTGCCATCCCCGCCAATCTCGCCAAGAGCGTGATGGCGCAGCTGATTGAAACCGGCAGCGTCACCCGCGGCCGCATCGGCGTGCAGGGTCAGGACATCACGCCCGAACTTGCCAAGTCGTTCGGCCTGCCCACGGCACGTGGCGTCGTCGTTTCGCGTGTTGTACCCAAGGGCCCGGCTGACAAGGCTGGCTTGAAGGTGGAAGACATCATCCTGCGCGCCAATGGCCGCGAAGTGACCGATTTCTCGCAGTTGCGCACCGTGATTGGCCTGCTGCGCGTCGGTGAAAAAGTGGAGCTGGAAATCCTGCGCGAAGGCAAGCCCAAGACCATTTCGGTGGCAGTCGGCAAAGATACTGATGGTGCCGCCAGCGGCAGCTCGGTGCACCCCAAACTACAGGGTGCGACCTTCGCCGCTGCGGATGAAAGCAACACCGATGGCGATGCCCGCGGCGTGGTGGTCGCAAAGATCGACCCGCGCTCCGCCGCTGCCCGCACGGGCTTGCGCCAGGGTGACGTCATCATCGGCGTCAACCGCAAGCCGGTAGCAGATATGGAGGGCTTCACCAAGCTCACCCAAGGCAAAGGCGATCTGTTGCTGCATGTGCGGCGTGGTGAAGGCGCTTTGTTCCTGCTCGTCCAGTAGTCTCGTATCCAGCTCCCTGATTGCTGTGTATCCAGCTCCGCCAAGTGAAAACTTGGCGGAGCTTTTTCATGGTTCGCGACACGTATACTTATCCGCATGTTGCATGACGATCTCGACCTGCTGGGCACCAAAATCCTGCGTCTCTCTGCGGCCTACCGGCAGGAGCGGCTGGAGAAGAAGCGCGCGTTGCAGGAACGCGATCGTCTTCTGGCCCTGAACGCCGAGCTCAAGCGCCGCATCGAAGGTGTCGTCGAGCGCTTGCGCCAGCTCGAACAGGAGGCCGCACCATGAAGCCTGCCACCCCCACGCCTGATGCGATCACCATCAACGTCAAGATCATGGGGCGTGAATATGCCGTGACCTGCCCGCCGGCCGAGCATGAGGCGCTGGTGGCTTCGGCCGAGTTCTTGAACGAACGCATGAGCGGCATCAAGAAACGCGGCCGCGCGTTGACCGCCGAGAAGATTGCGGTGATGGCCGCACTCAATCTCGCGCGCGAGTTTCTGACCTTGAAGGGCGATGACAAGGTCGTGCCGCACGACAGCAAAACCAGCGACCGCGTGAAGCAGTTCACCCGCGATATCGACACCGCGCTCAACGGCAGTGATTGAACGATGCAATCAAAAACATTCAGCGCTTGTACCGGGCGCTGCGGTGTATGATTTATGAGTGTCTCCTGCGGTGTTCGAGGGCCTCATCCAAAACCCTTGAGCCTAATTGAAAACCCCCGGGAGCCTTACTCGGTTCTGGCGTGCAGGCCCATCTCGTAATGGGAAGCCCAATGACCGACGCGGTGCCCACTTGAGACAGTCGTCTCAAGGTCAGCGATGAACGTCACGGCACAGGCGGGAGACACACTTATTCAGACCAGCGGCATCACGCCGCTGGACTTACAGGCGGCCAAACGCAGCGTGCGCAAGGCGCTGCGGGCACAGCGCAAGGCAATCTCCCCATCAGCACAGTGCAAGGCCGCACGCGCTGTTGCGCAGCGAGTTTTCCGCTGCGCAGCGATGCGACGCGCACGACGCATCGCGGTGTATTTGTCGATGGCTAGCGAATTGCCGACAGCCCCACTGATCGCAGCACTCAAGGCGCGCCGCATCGCGGTTTTTGCACCGGTCATCTTGCATGGCAACCTGCGCTTCCGTCGCCTGAGCGGTGCTCGCTTGCACGCGCACAAACTCGGCATGTCGCAGCCACGTGCGGGCGTTGCGCTGCGCGCATCGGCAATGGATGTGCTGGTGCTCCCGCTACTCGCATTCGATGCGCGCGGCATGCGTTTGGGACAAGGTGGGGGTTATTACGACCGGGCTTTGTCTCGCTGCCGGTTCAGGCCTTATCGTCTCGGTGTGGCCTATGCGCAGCAGCAAGTCGGCAAGGTGCCCACCGAGTCCTTCGACCAGCCGCTCGATGCCGTGCTGACCGAGCGTGGCCTGCAACGATTCAACCGTTCTTTTCCCGGATAAAACGCGATGCGCTACTGGCTGATGAAGTCCGAACCCGATGCTTTCTCCATCGACGACTTGAAGAAGCGCCCGAAGCGCATCGAGCCCTGGGACGGTGTGCGCAACTACCAGGCCCGCAACTTCATGCGCGACCAGATGCAGGTCGGCGACCAGGCGTTTTTCTATCACTCCAACTGCGACGTGCCGGGCATCTATGGCGTGATGGAAGTCGCCTGCGCGGCCTACCCCGACCCGACGCAGTTCAACGCCAAGCACCATCACTACGACCCGACCGCCAAGCGCGAAGAGCCGCGCTGGTTCCTGGTCGAGATGCGCTACGTGCGACACCTCAAAAAGCCCATTACGCTCGATGCCCTGAAACAGCACGAAGCCGCCTTGCAGGGCTGCGCCGTCATCGCACGCGGCAACCGGCTGTCGGTGATGCCGATCCGCGCCGAGCACTGGCAGACCATTCTCTCTCTCGAATAATCCAAAGACCTTATGTCCCAATATCCAGCCAACGGCATCTCAATCGAAGCCGAAACTTTTGGCGACCCAAAACACCCGGCCATCGTCCTCATCATGGGCCTCGGTTGCCAGCTGGTGGTATGGCCTGTCGCGCTCTGTGAGGCACTCGCCGCCGCCGGTTTTCATGTGGTGCGCTTCGACAACCGCGACATCGGTCTCTCTGAAAAGATCAAGGGCGAACGCGACCCGCAGTTCTTCAAGAACATCCTGCGCAGCAAGCTCGGCCTTAGGGTGCGCGCGCCGTACAAGCTCGCCGACATGGCGCTCGACACGCTAGGGCTGATGGATGCGCTGGGCATCCAGCGCGCGCACATCGTCGGCCTTTCGATGGGCGGCATGATCGCGCAGACGCTGGCGCTGGATCACGTCGATCGCTTGTTGAGCCTCACTTCGATCATGTCGAGCAGCAACAACCCACGCCTGCCGCAAGCCAGCCTCAAAGTGCAGAAGCGCCTCGTGCGCAGGCCCAAGAGCAAGGAACGCGATGCCTTGATCGACCACGGCGCCGAAACCTGGATGGTGCTCGCCAGCCCGCACGCCGTGCCTTCCGAGGCCGAGCGCCGCATGCTCGCCACGCTGAGTGTCGACCGCTCCATCTACCCGCGTGGCTATATCCACCAGCTGCTCGCCATTCTCGCTTCCGGCAGCCGCCACAAACGCTTGCCAGAGATCAAGCTGCCGACGCTAGTCATCCACGGCGAAGACGATCCGCTGGTGCCGGTTGCCGCCGGTTACGAGCAGGCCAAGCTGATCCCCGGTGCGAAAATCGAGGTGCTGAAACACATGGGCCACGATCTGCCCGCGCCGCTTCTGCCGCGCATCGCCACGCTCATCACCAAGCACGCGAACGCGGCCACGGCCTAAACGAAAACGCCCTGCGCGAAAGCAGGGCGTTTTGCACCGCGAAAGTGTGTCAGGCCTGCGGCTTGACCCGCGTGGTGACGAGCGCACGCTGCAGGGCGACGAACTCGACCATGCCCCAGACCACGGCGCTGGCGAGGCTCATGGCCGGATAGGCTTTGAAGCTGTTGACGATGTCGCGCATGGCTGGACTCCTTTGGGTGTTTGGCCTTGCACACCCTAAAGAAGCTGTGTGACTCCCACATTGCAGTTTGGTGAAACCGTCAGGGCGAAGGCTTTGCGACGCACCCGCGCTGGCTACACTCATCGCCATGCTCAACCCCTTGCTGCGCCCTCGCACGCTGCCTGAACTCGTCGAAATCGAACAGCTGATTGCTGAAGGCGGCGCGCATCTGCAAGCGCGTATCGCCTGCCAGGTGCAGGTGGGCAACCAGCAGCTTCCGGTGCACGCCATCATGCTGGGCAACCCCTCTCCCAAGGTGCCCGCCGTCGGTTTCTTCGGCGGTGTGCACGGGCTGGAACGCATCGGCGCCGAGGTGGTGATCGCCTATCTGCGCACGCTGGTCAAACGACTGGCTTGGGACAAGGTGCTGCACCAGCAGTTGAAGAGCGTACGGCTCGTGTTCATGCCATTGGTGAATCCAGGCGGCTTGCTGTTAGGCACCCGCGCCAACCCGCGCGGCGTGGACCTGATGCGCAATGCCCCCATCGACGCACGCGAACCGGTGCCCTTCCTCATCGGCGGGCAACGGTTATCGCCGGGGCTGCCCTGGTTTCGCGGCATCGAAGGCGCACCGATGGAGTGCGAGAGCGCCGCCCTGTGCGCGCTGGTCGAAGAAGAATTGCTGAGCCGAAAATTCAGCCTTGCCATCGACTGCCATAGCGGCTTCGGCACGCTCGACCGCATCTGGTTTCCGCTCGCGCACAGCGCAACACCCATCGCGCACCTGCCCGAACTGCATGCCCTGCAGAGCATCTTTGCGCAGAGCAACGTGCACCATCAATACGTGTTCGAGCCGCAAAGCCTGCAATACCTCACGCACGGCGACTTGTGGGATCACCTTTACATGCGCGTGGCGAGTGACACCAAACGCACGTTTCTGCCGCTGACGCTGGAGATGGGCAGCTGGCTGTGGATCAAGAAGAATCCGCGCCAGTTGTTCAACCGTTTCGGCATCTTCAATCCGCTCATCGGTCACCGCCAGCAACGCGTCATGCGCCGGCATCTGGCGCTGCTGGATTTCTTCACCCGCGCCGCATCGAGTCACCAGCGCTGGCTGCCGAGTGCTGCCGCGCGCGACCAGCACACCGCCGATGCGATGGCGCGCTGGTACCGGCGCAAATCGCCATGAGCCGCACACCGACCTGGGTGCTGCTGCGCGGGCTGATGCGCGACTCACGGCATTGGGGCGATTTCCCCCAAACCTTGCGTGCCGCCCTGCCCGGTAGCGAGGTCCGTCTGCTCGACCTGCCCGGCAATGGCCTGCGCCATCGCGAGCAAAGCCCGGCCAGCGTGCCCGCGATGGCGGAGTGGGTGCGCGCCGAACTGCGGCGGCAAGGGGTGGCGCCGCCCTATCGGGTATTCGCCATGTCGCTGGGCGCGATGGTCACCGTCGCCTGGGCCGATACACATCCGCAAGAACTGGAGACCGCGGTACTGGCGAATACCAGCCTGCGTCCCGTGAGCCCGTTCTATCAGCGCCTGCAACCTGCCGCGTGGCCGCTGCTGCTGCGCATGGCACTCACCAACCCCGACGCGCGGGCAGCCGAGACGGCGATACTGCAACTCACGAGTCGTCACCTCGACCAGACCCATTCAGTGCTGGAGGACTGGACCCGATGGCGGCTCTCCCACCCTGTATCGCGCGCCAACGCACTGCGACAACTGCTGGCGGCCATGCGCTTTGCCGCGCCAAAGCGTGCGCCAAAAACACGGCTGCTGCTGCTCACCGGCGCACGCGACAAGCTGGTGGATACCTGCTGCTCGCAGGCACTCGCCAAGGCGTGGGGTTGCGAGCTGGCGGTGCACCCCACGGCAGGCCACGACCTGCCACTCGATGATGCCGCCTGGGTTGCGCAGCAACTGGCGCGGTGGGAGCACCGATAGCGCAGTTCGTGCACGGCTTCTCGATCGGTGTGCCCGCCCTTCAGTGAGATACGGGAGGCCGCATCAGACTTCCTGAGGCGTGTCGCCATCGCTGCGTTGCGACAGCTCGTCAATCAGAATCCGCAGCGCGCGTCGATCCAGCGCCTGCAGCGCTTCGCGACGCGAGCGGTCGTCGACCGGCAAAAAGGACGCCGCGCCAAAATCGCTCAGCAGCGCATTCCCTTGCCCGTCCACCAGCAAGTTGTGGGCATACAGGTCGCCGTGCAGGAGCCCTCGATCGTGCAGGTGGCAGAGCGCATCGGTGACCGCGTGCGCGATCGCCTCCGCCCGGGCGGGCGGCAGGCGCAAGTCCGCGCCGTACACGTCACGCGTGCAGCTGGCCATGCTGGGCGGCCCTGCCAGCGGCGCCCATTGGGGTGCAAGGCGCGGCATCACGAGGCCCTCCGTGTTTTGTGGGTGCCCCTCCAACACACCGAGCACACCCACGAGGTGCGGATGCCTGCCCGCGACCTGCGTGGCGGTCATCTCGCTCCTCGGCAGGCCGTCGCTGGTCACCGCCCCCTTGAACAGCTTCAGTGCAACCTCTTGCGCTGGCGCGCCGGCGGGACGCCACAACGCGGCGTAGATGTAACCCGACGCGCCCTCGCCCATCCGATCCTGCAACAGCAGTTCAGCCCACGGGATCGACCTCGGGTTGGCCGATGCGAGTGCACTCTGCTCGCGACCGGCACCGAACGGGTTGCCGGCATACGCCAGCCAGGCGAGTTGCGGTATCGCCAGCAGCTCTTCGGGCAGTGCATCTTCGGCCTGTTCGAAGCGGTTTGCCGACAGCCGTAGCAGCTCCAGCCGCTGCAGGCGGCCCATGCCCCGGGGCCACTGGCAAAGCCGGTTGCCCGCCAGCATCAGCTTTTGCAGCCGCGTGCAGTCCGTCAACGAGGGCGGCAACGATTCGATGCGGTTGTCGGTCAGGATCAACCAGCGCAGCGTCGGCGCGAGTGCCGACGCCGACACATCGGCGATCTGGTTGGCCTTGAACCCCAAGGTGTCGAGCCGCGGCAGCCGACCCAGGACCGCCGGGAGGTCCTTGAAGCGATTGCCGGAAGCGAACAGCGTGTGCAGCTTGGTCAGGTGCGACAAACCTTCAGGCAGCGTCGACAGTGCATTGCCCGACAGATCGAGCACTTCGAGTGAGTCCGCGAGGGTCATGACCTCGGCGGGCAACGCCTCGAGACCGCAGTCATGAAGATCAAGCTGTGTGATGCCCTGCAATTCACCGGCACGCAGCCGGGCAAGGGTTTGGGCGGCTGCGGTCATCGTGGGAATTGCCGTTTGGTCGTTGGTTTGCCAGCGATGGAAACGAAAAAGCCCGCACTGGCGGGCTTTTTCGTTGTATCTCTCCGAGGTGGCGAAGACATACAGACTGTATGGCGGCGAGGAGTCAGCCTAAAAACAAATCCATTCTATTGAATTGGTTAAGTTTTATAAGATGCTGACCGCTTCGATACCCGGAAATATACCCGACTGTTTTTGCATTGCTAACTTCGGCGACACCAATTCCAAGTTTTCCCCCCTAATTTGCGCCAATTTTAACGAGCACCCGACTGACGAAAGGTCGATACAAAATTAGGCAATGACCCCCGTCCTCTATCGCGCGCTTACTGCGCTCGGAAAAAGCGATCGCTCCGCAGCATCTAGTGTTGAACGTTTGTGCCCTACGAGGCCGTCAATACTGAATCGGAAGCCTTAGTCGCACTGCATGGGTGCGCCGTCGCTGTAAACCCAGCACCAGCGGTTACCGTTCGAGTCGTATACCCGCCTTGGCGGCGCGGCACCATTGGGATAGCTGTTGTTCACGTTTATTTCCGGCGGCAATGGCACACCAGTGCTTTGCGAGAGTAGGGCATCGAATGCGCGGCATTCAGGGCCTTTTCCACCCGTGCTGCGAACGAGTGAAGTCCTTTCCATTTCGCATCTACGGCGCTGCTCGTTGAGCGTTTCCTCACGAACACGCGGGGCGGCCGGAAGTGCTCCGCTATTAACCGGCGAAACCTGTTCAGCTTGGCGTTTCGCATCAGCCTCCCGCTGTGCCGAGCGATCTTGGTAGTTGCTAGCTCCCGATCTTCCGCCCGGCTGCTCGGCTATGAAGCCGCCTTTGCCGGAAAAGGTTGGGACTGCGGTTTCACCGGTTCCCGAACATGCCTTGTCTTGATAAACGTATCCGCCATCAGCTTTTTTGCAGCGGAACAATGTCTGTGCATGTGCAGGGCCAAGCAGAGCGGCCAAAGCCAGCACCATGCAACAATTTTTCAAAAGCATATCTGTTTACCCCTTGCTTAAGCGGCTTCTTCTGCCGCCTCTTGAGCTGCGTTGCACTCGTCTCTAAATCGAAGCGGATTCGAGATATTGGGGATCGGAGCATGTGCCATACCGGTGCCAGCCACGATGATCGTTCCATAGTTGCAAATGCGGCCCAAAATCCCCTGATTCACTTGGATGCTTTCGATCTTTTTCATCTTTAACTCAACCGTTTTTCGGCTGATGAACCCAAACTTTGCAATGACCCGTTTGTTAGTCACAGCAAGTTCGGTGGTGTAGTAAGCGATGACGACTGGTAGCAGGCACCCGATGCCTATCACCAAATTCAAGGCAGCATTTTTACCGCCCGAAAACGCACCAAGCACCATAACCATAGCAATGAGAATCAGAAGCCAATATGGCCACAGGCTCAACTTGCCGACATAGAGGACACGCTCGCCCGATACCAAGTTGCCCTGCACATAGCTACCAACCTTATCCCAAGGAATACTAGTTTTCATCGTCGTATGAGACGGCATGCTCGACTTGGCAGGCCTTATCGCAGACTCAGTCTGCCGAGGGGCGGGCGCAGCCTGTGCTCGCGGCGGCGGCGGCGGCGGCGTGCGAAGAGGCGCGGGCTCATGATCTTCCGCAAGTTCGACGCCATCTAAAGCCTCAATGACTGGCACTGCCAATGCTTCGCAGGGAATCCCTGCTTTGGTCAAAGCCGCGCATACTTTCTTGGCTGCTTCGTCACTGCTGACGCGCGTCACAACAAATCGCTGCCCTGCCGAAAATCTCGATAGTTGAGCGGGAGTCGCTTTGGGGAATAACGCCCTTGCGTTAGCGAGTAGTGTCTCTGGCGAGATGCCCGCTGACGGCCTCCCTAACGCCCATATTTCTATCTGCGGCAAGCTCGACATACCTTATCCCTTTCGTTTTTAACCTTGTGTTCCCAAGGCCAAATCACTATGCCAGTCCACAAGACAAATGTCCTGATGGCGGAGATGCTCACTGCTTCGCTGTGACAAAGAGTAGGGCGTCTTGCCGACTTTCTATATCTGTTCCAGCAAGTTGCAAGGACGCATTGATGCGGTCTTGCAAAGATTTTGGCATGTTGCATCTATGCAGTCGAGCCGATTCACTCTGTCGCCGAAGCTGCATAGATGCGGCGTCGCGCAAACAAAGTGTCGGAAGCATTTGGGGCGGTTTTACGCGCTCAGCGGGAGCTTTGTGGGTTGACGCAGGAGGAGCTAGCACTCCGTGCTTCAGCGGACCGCACATTTATATGGCGGCTTGAAAGCGGCCGAACTCAACCTTCGCTCGCGCTCCTCATTTCTCTTGCAAATGTCATGGACGTTGACGCCGCCAAACTTGTTGCGGCAACCGTCGCTCGCATGTCCACTAAAGACAAAGTGCAATCAATTGCAACGCGTTAGATACTGCTGGCGCTTGCAAATGATGCTTAAGCGACTCGTCTGTTTTGCAGCTCAGGGGCCTTCGGACCATGTCTCCGTATAGTAAGTCTGAATGTTGCCGTGGCCCATAAGGGTAAGCACATCAACGGCCGCTTTGCGGCGCGTCTCTTGTGACTTTGCGCTCGCCATTAAAGCGCCAAGCGTTTCGATGGCGACAAGTGCCTGAGTGCGCAACGCATCGCGGGCAGCTTTGTGCTTCTCGTTGCGGAGTGCGTTGGCATAGTGCTGGAAACTAGTCTGCTTTTTCCAAGCTGAAATGGTTTCGGGCGTGACATCAGCGGCAGTAGCTGCGTCCTTACACAGACCTCCCTCTGCCAGCACCCTTGCAGCGCACAGTTGTTTGTCCGTGAGATTCGCCATCTTGAGATTCCTTGAAGTGATCTGTGCAGTTAATTGCAAATATTCGCGGTGAACCTTATGTGTCTAAGGCGTGTTGAGGTATTCGTTACAGATAGCCTCAAGAGCAACGGAGTCGAAGTCAGTTTCGTATTCCTTGCGAGCTTTTTCGAGCGCGAGCACGATGCCGTCAATCTGGTCAGGGGCAATGCCATAGAAGCGAAGTCGGGCTTTACCAGTTGTCTGGTTAGTCCGTATGTTTACTTTGCGTTCCTTCATTTCCTTCTCTTCCTTTGTCTTAATTCCTATCTCACCGGTGGTTAAAGGAATCGCCCCCCTACCCCCCAGTTGTGAGGAGTAGGTGGCGTTCGCTTCAGCCACAGATGAGAAAATCTCACCGTATGGGGTCTGGCGCGCAGTGGATCGCGCCCCGCACCGACCTCCCTCTTCCCATCCCTAAATCCACTGTCGGGATGAGCTTCCCCTTCTTCCCCGGACACGTCCTATAGCTGTGATGATGAGGACGGAGGATTTTGATGGGAAGACGAGTATTCAGCCGAGAGTTCAAGCTCGAGGCGGTGAAGCAGATCATTGATCGGGGTGTTCCT
>JAUSQI010000165.1 GCA_030652575.1 Stagnimonas sp.
AGGAAACCGATGATGCGCTGGATCTCGATCACGGCGATCGGGTCGATGCCGGCGAAGGGTTCGTCGAGCAGGATGAAGCGCGGGTTGGCGGCCAGGGCGCGCGCAATCTCGACGCGGCGACGCTCGCCGCCGGAGAGGCTCTGGCCGATGCCCTCGCGGATGTGGCCGATATGCAGTTCTTCCAGCAGGCGCTCCAGCTCGGCCTTGCGCTGGGTCTTGTCGAGGTCCTTGCGGGTTTCGAGGATGGCGAGGATGTTGTCGGCGGTGGAGAGCTTGCGGAACACGCTCGCCTCCTGCGGCAGATAGCCGATGCCGCGCTGGGCACGCGCGTGCATGGGCAGCTTGGTGATGTCGACGCCATCGAGCTCCACCACGCCGCCGTCGGCCGGCACCAGTCCCACCACCATGTAGAACGAGGTGGTCTTGCCCGCACCGTTGGGCCCGAGCAGGCCGACGATCTCGCCGGCATTCACCTCCAGCGAGACATCGCGCACGACGCTGCGCTTCTTGTATTTCTTGACCAGATTTCTTGCGGTCAACTTGGCGGGAGCGGCGTTCATTTGGCTTCCTGTTCCGGCACGTCGATGACGATGCGCACCTGGCCCTTGTCGCCGCCGCTCGCCTGCACGCGGCGGTTGGCCACGTCGTAGCGGATGTCGTCGCCGTTCAATTCATCCTTCTCGCGTTCCAGATGGGCATCGCCGGTGAGCTGGATGCTCTGGGTCTCGGAGCGGTAAACCATCTTCGTTGAACGGCCGTTCACCACCGGCTCCTGTGCGGTCTGGCCCATGTGCTTGAGCAGTGCCGGACTGCCGGTGATGGTGATGACGTAGGGTTTCTTCTTGCCACCGTTCTGCTGCAATTCCAGCCGCGCACCGCGCAACTCCAGCGTCTTCGAGATCATCACCACATCGCCGGTGTAGATCATGTTGCCGTCCTGCCACTCGCCGTTCTTGGCGGTGATGGTGATGGGGCCGGAGACGCGCTGCGGGCTTTTGGGCGCGCTCGCGGCCTGCGCGAACACCGCGCCCGAAAGGGCCAGGCCCAGCGCCAATGTCGTGAATGTTCTAGTCGCCAAGCACATAACTCAATTCCGGTTGCGTCATCTTCAGGGTCTTGCCGTCGAAGCTCGCCGTAAAGCCCTTGGCCTTGGCGTTGCGTGTGGGGCTGGTGATGGTGATGGGTTGGGTGGAATAGAACTGCCGCTTGGCGTCGTCCACCCACACCGCATTGCCGGCAAAGACAAAGCCCTCACCCGAAGCCCAGCGCCCCGTGCCGTCGACAGGCTTGTGCAGCAGCATGCGTTTTTCACCCGCCGCCACGGTGCCGGACGGCGACTTGAGCGACCAGGGTGCGGCCTCGCCCGACAGCCCCGTGGTCTCGATATTGCTCAGATCGGCGGCCCCGCCATCGAAGTAGTTGGCGGTGTCGGCCGTCAGCCGCACCAGCGGCAGGCCTTTTTCGTCGGTGCGCAGCGCACGCAGTTTTTCGATGCGGTAACGCGGTGCGCCATTGGTGGCGACCTCGGCCGCGCCATCCGGCGTGCCGCCGCTCTGCCAAACCGCCGCAGCGACGATGACCAGCAGCACCGCCAAGCCGATCGCCGTGAGTTTGCTCATTCGTCTTTGCCTTGGGCCGCAAGAATGAAGTCCACCGCCTCGCGGACGGCACCGTCGCCGCCCTTGGAAGCGCTGATCCAATGCGCGGCGGCTTTCGCCTTGAGGTGCGCATCGCCGGGGGCGAGGGCGAGGCCGACGTGTGCGAACAGCGCGAGGTCCGGCGTGTCGTCGCCCATGTGCGCCATCTGGGCATCGCTCAGACCCAGCTTGGCCTTCAGCGTTTCGTAGGCGGGCAGCTTGTCTTCGGTGGCGAGCCAGATGTGCGGCACGCCGAGATATTCGAGGCGCTTCTGCATCGCCGCACTGGGGCGGCCGGAAATCACCGCGACGTCGATGCCGTTCTTCATGAGCAGTTTGAGGCCCAGGCCGTCGCGTACGTTCACCGCCTTGATCTCTTCGCCATCGTGCGTCAGATAGAGCTTGCAGTCGGTCATCACGCCGTCGATGTCGAAAATCACGCAGCGGATGTTCCTGGCGCGGGATTCGGGGGTGGGATTCAGATCGCTCATGGGTATAAACCTTCTATCAATGTCATTCCCGCCTTCGGGTCGTCCGCGCAGTCAGGCCGCTATTTTAGGCTGCGCTGCAGGCAGGCCGCGAAGAAGCCATGCCTACCGTAAGGTCTGCACGTGTCTGGAAAACAGAAAAGCCGCCCTGTGGGGCGGCTTCGGTAGAGCGGACGCTTTACCTGGTGGGTGATGCCACGCCCGGCGATGGCGTCGGTTTGGTGATGTCGACCACTGGAGGCCCAAGGTTGCTGCCTGCACTGCAATCTGCATTGTTGGCAGCCGACATGGACTTCGAACAGCTCGAATCAGCTGATGCCTTTTGAAGCTGCGAAGTCGGGGCGCAGGCGGCTGTTGCGAAAACTGTCAGCACCACTGCAGGAGCGAGAAAGAGTGTGTAGTTCATGGGTAGATATTCATGGGCGGCGCTGATCGGGCGCTGAATCGGCTTTTGCGAAGCTATGCGGTACGCACCAGCACCTGCGCAAAAAAACCGTCGGTGCCATGCCGGTGCGGCCAAAGGCGCAGGCGGCTGCGTGCATCGACCAGTTGCGTGTCGAAGCCCTGCGGCTGCCTCGGCTCAAAGCCCGTGTTCGCAGCCAGAAAGCGCGCGACCACGTCTTCGTTTTCCTCTGCGAGCAGGCTGCACGTTGCGTAGATCAAGCGGCCACCGGCCCGTACACACCGCGCCGCTTCGTCGAGGATTTGCAGCTGCAAGGCCGCGAGGGATGCGTAATCGAAAACGCGCAGGCGCAACTCCGGCGAACGGCGCAGCGTGCCGGTGCCGGAGCAGGGCGCATCGACCAGCACCATGTCGGCGACGATGCCGCTCAGATCGTCGACGCCGTGGGTGCGGGTTTCGATGCAGCCGATACCGGCGCGCGCGGCGCGCGGCGGCAGCTTGGCGAGGCGGCTGGCGCTGATGTCGCAGGCGATCAGGCGGCCGTTGTCCTGCATCGCTGCGGCCATCGCGAGGGCCTTGCCGCCGACGCCTGCGCACCAATCGATAACAGTCTCGCCCGGCTGCGCGCCAGCGAGCTGGGCGAGCAGCTGGCTGCCTTCATCCTGCGGCTCGATCTCGCCGTCCAGCAGCAGGGTCGATTGCTTCGAGAGCCGCGCCGACAGCCGCAACCCGACCGGCGAGAACGGCGTCGGCTCGGCAGCCACGCCTTGCGCGACGAGCGCGGCCCGCACCTCATCGCGCGTGGCCTTGAGCGTGTTGACGCGCACATCGGTCGGTGCCGGGCGGTTGAGGGCTGCCGCGAGTGCGGCGGTTTCGGCCTCACCGATCTGAGTCAGCAAACGGGAGTGCAGGTCTTGCGGCAGGTTGAGCGCGGCGTGGGTGGCAACCGCGCCATCGGCGGCGGGTGGCGGCAGGTCGAGTGCGGTGATCGCAGCCGCCTCGTGGCCCGCATCGGCCAGATGCCGCGCCAGCCAGTCGACCGGTGCAGCGCCTGCCAGCGCCTGCAAGCGCCCCACATCGCGCAGCACGCCGTAGACCAGATCGCCCACGCTGGCTCGGTCGCGCTTGCCCATCTGCTTGTGGCTGCGGAACAGCGCTTCGAGGATCTGATCGGCGGGCTTGCTGCCGCGCGCGATGTCTTGCAGCGCATCGCGGGCGCGCAGGGCGTGCAGGCGTCTTGGCAGTGCAGCGGTCATGCGTCGGCGCTGGCTTTGATCTTGGCGAAGGCGGCCAGCGCGCGGTCGCGCGATTCCTTGAGGTCGACCACGGGGTGCGCGTAGACGCTGTCGAGCGCGATGCCGGCGGCGCGGCGCATCTCGCTCGGGGCCTCCCAGGGTTTGTGGATGAACTTGGCGGGCAAGGTCGCCAGCTCTGGCACCCAGGTGCGCACGTAACTGCCTTCGGCGTCGAACTTCTCGCCCTGCAACACCGGGTTGAAGATGCGGAAGTAAGGGGCTGCATCGGCCCCGCAACCCGCCGCCCACTGCCAGCCGAGCGTGTTCTGCGGCAGGCTGGCATCGACCAGCGTGTCCCAGAACCAGGCCGCGCCCTCCTGCCAGGGGATGAGCAGGTTCTTGGTCAGAAAGCTCGCGACGATCATGCGCACGCGGTTGTGCATCCAGCCTGTCACCCAGAGTTGGCGCATGCCCGCATCGACGATGGGGATGCCGGTCAGGCCCTTCTGCCAAGCGACCAGATCGGCGGCGTAGTCCTTTGGTTTTCGCCAGGGGAAGGCCGCGAACTTCTCGTACATCGGCTCGGTTGGCGTCTTGGGGTAGTGGTAGAGAAGGTGGTGCGAAAACTCGCGCCAGAACAGCTCCTTCACGAAGTGGTGGATGTTGCCGTGCGCGCCCGCGCCGCTGAGTTCGTGATTGGCTTGCTGCGCGCGCACAAAGGCCTGCTGCGGACTGATCTCGCCGAAATGCAGGTGCGGCGAGAGGCCGCTCACCGCACCATCGAGCGCGGGCTGATCGCGCAGATCCTTGTATTTGGCGATGGGCTGGCTCGCGAATTGTTCCAGCCGCTGGAGAGCGCCCTTTTCGCCCGGTTGCCAGTGTTCGTGCAAGCCGCCGTCCCATGCAATTGTCGGCAGCAGGCCGAGGGCGTCGAGGGTCTCCGACTTCAGCGCCTTGCTGGGTACGGCGAGCTTCTTGGGTGCGGGCAGCGGCTTGCGGATTTCATCGAAGCGCGCCTCGGCCGCACGGAACATCGGCGAATACACCCGGTAGGGGTCGCCCGCGCCGGTCTTGAGCTGCCAGGGCTCGAACAGCACCGCGCCGTTGAAGCTCTCGGCGGTGAGGCCATCGGCGCGCAGGGCGTCCTTGATCTTGGCGTCGCGCGCGATCACGGCGGGTTCGTAGAGGCGGTTCCAGTACACCGCCTCGGCCCCGGCATCTTTCACCAGCGTCCGCAGCACGGCCAGACTGGACCCCGAGCGCACGATCAGCGGACTGCCGAGCTTGGCGAAGCGCTCCGCGAGAGCAGTGAGCGAATGATGCAGCCACCAGCGGCTCGCCGCCCCAGGCTGCCAATCCTTCTCTTCCTCGGGGGCGAAAACGAACACCGGCACCACCACGTCGTGATGGGCAACCGCATGGTGCAGGGCGGGCTGGTCGCCGAGGCGCAGGTCACGGCGCAGCCAGACGAGGGCAGTGGTGGTCATGGGGGCGGCAAAGGCAAGGTTTGTGCGGCTATGACCACACACTGCGCCGGGCATTGCAAGGGCCGCCGACGGCAGCGCGCCTATAATGTCGGCAACCATGAATACATCGACACTCGACGCGCTCAAGATCGACGCCGTCCGGAAATCCTACGGCGCACTGCAAGCCTTGAAGGGTGTGAGCTTCACCATCAATCGCGGCGAGTTCTTCGGCCTGCTCGGCCCCAATGGCGCGGGCAAGTCCACG
>JAUSQI010000120.1 GCA_030652575.1 Stagnimonas sp.
TGCTGCTCGACAAGACCGGCACCATCACGCTGGGCAACAGGCAGGCGGTGGAGTTCATCGCCATGCCCGGTGTCACGCCGGAAGAACTGGCCGATGCCGCGCAGCTTTCTTCTCTCAGTGATGAGACGCCGGAAGGCCGCAGCATCGTCGTGCTGGCGAAGGAGCAGTTCAATTTGCGCGGCCGCGACATGGCCACCACCAATGCGGTGTTCGTGCCCTTCACCGCGCAGACGCGCATGAGCGGTGTGGACGTCGATGGTCACAGCATCCGCAAGGGCGCAGTGGACTCCGTCATTGCCTACGTCAAGCAGCAGGGCTTTGAGGTGCCGCGCGAGTTGCAGCAAGAAACCGAGCGCATCAGCAAGCTCGGCGGCACGCCGCTGGCCGTGGTGCGCGACGGTCGCGTGATGGGCGTGGTGTATCTGAAAGACATCGTCAAAGGCGGCATCCGCGAGCGCTTTGCCGAACTGCGCAAGATGGGCATCCGCACCGTGATGATCACCGGCGACAACGCCATGACGGCGGCGGCCATCGCGGCCGAAGCGGGCGTGGATGACTTCCTGGCGCAGGCCACACCGGAAGACAAACTCAAGCTCATCCGAGACGAACAGGCCAAGGGCAAGCTGGTGGCGATGTGCGGTGACGGCACCAACGATGCGCCCGCGCTGGCGCAGGCCGATGTCGGCGTCGCCATGCAGACCGGCACCCAGGCCGCGCGCGAGGCCGGCAACATGGTCGACCTCGACAGCGACCCCACCAAGCTCATCGAAGTGGTCGGCATCGGCAAGCAGCTGTTGATGACGCGCGGCGCGCTCACGACGTTCTCGATCGCCAACGACGTCGCCAAGTATTTCGCGATCATCCCGGCCTTGTTCGTGGTGATCTATCCGCAGCTCGGCGCGCTCAACGTGATGGGCCTCAAGAGCCCGCAGTCGGCGATTCTCTCGGCCATCATTTTCAATGCGCTCGTGATCGTCGCCCTCATCCCGCTGGCCCTGCGCGGCGTGGCCTACAAGGCCGCACCGGCTTCGCAACTCTTGATGCGCAACCTGATGATCTACGGTGTGGGTGGTCTCGTCGTGCCCTTCATCGCCATCAAGTTGATCGATCTCCTCATCAACGCCCTGCACCTCGCGTAAAGGACAGCACCCATGCGCACACATCTCCGCCCTGCCCTCGCCTTGCTGCTGGGCTTCTCCATCCTCACCGGCGTGGTCTATCCGCTCGTCGTCACCGGCATCGCGCAACTGGCGCTGCCGAAGCAGGCGGCGGGGAGCCTCGTCACCGAGAACGGCAAGGTCATCGGCAGCACGCTGATCGGTCAGGCGTTTGCTTCGGAGAAGTATTTCCAGGGTCGTCCTTCGGCTGCCGGCAACGGCTACGACGCCGCGGCATCTTCGGGCAGCAACCTCGGCCCTACGAGTGCGAAATTGCAGGGGCAGATCAAGGAGCGCCTGACCGCCCTGCAGGCGACCAACCCCGGCGTCACCGTGCCGGGCGAGCTGGTCTACGCCTCGGCCTCGGGTCTGGACCCCGATGTCAGCCCCGCCGCCGCTGCCTTCCAGATTCCGCGTGTCGCCAAGGCGCGGGGGCTCAGCCATGAGCAGCTCAATGAGCTGATCGTTAAAAACACGCACAAGCGCAGCCTGGGATTTCTGGGCGAGCCCACCGTCAACGTGCTGGCGCTCAACCGCGCGCTCGATACCCTAAAGCCTTAAGCAGTAGCGCCCTACAATCCCGGGCATGAACGCAGACGCGCGCCCCAACCCCGATGCCCTGCTGGCCCATGCGCAGCAGGAGCAGCGCGGCAAGCTGAAGATTTTCCTCGGCATGGCACCGGGTGTGGGCAAGACCTTCGAGATGCTCACCGCCGCCCGCAAGAAGATGAGCGCCGGCGTCGATGTGGTGGTCGGCATCGTCGAGACCCACGGCCGCCGCGAGACGATGGCGCTGGTCGATGGTCTCGATATCCTGCCGCGCCGCATCGTGCCGTATCAGGGCCGTGAACTCGGCGAGTTCGATCTCGATGCCATGCTGCTGCGCCGCCCCAGGATCGCGCTGATCGACGAGCTGGCGCACACCAATGCCGAGGGCAGCCGCCACCCCAAGCGTTATCAGGACGTGGAGGAGTTGCTCGACAACGGCATCGACGTCTATTCCACGCTCAACGTGCAGCACGTCGAATCGCTCAACGACGTCGTGGCCTCGATCACCCGCGTGCGCGTGCGCGAAACCGTGCCGGACGACGTGCTCGATGCCGCCGACGAGATCGAGCTGATCGACCTGACGCCCATCGAACTGATCGAGCGCCTGAAGGAAGGCAAGGTCTATGGCGGCGACGGTGGCGAGCGCGCGCTGCAGGGCTATTTCACGCCGGCCAATCTCACGGCGCTGCGCGAGCTGGCCTTGCGCCGCACCGCCGAGCGCGTCGACGACCAGTTGCAGCAGCACCGCCTGCGGCAGGGCATCCGCGATATCTGGGCGGCGGGCGAATACGTGCTGGTGTGCGTCAACGAGTCCGCGCATTCCGAACAGCTGGTGCGCGCGGCGCGGCGGCTTGCCGATCGTCTCAACGCGCCGTGGACGGCGCTCTATCTGGAAACCGAGCGGTCGCACCGTCTGCCCGAGACCGCCCGCGATCGCGTGGCGGCGACGCTGCGTCTTGCCGAAGAACTCGGCGCTGAAACCCGCACGCTGCCCGCGCGCATCGACCTCGCCGAGGACGTGCTCGATTACGCCCGCGAGCACAACTACACGCAGATCGTCATCGGCAAATCGCGCCGCCCACGCTGGTTCGAGTGGCTGCACGGCTCGGTGGTGGATGCGCTGGTGCGCAAGGCTGCCGGGCTTACCGTGGTGGTGATCGCAGAGGCCGACACCGCGCCCAGCGAAGCGCTGCTGCCCATGCCGTTCGAGTTCGAGCCGGGGCCGCCGCGCGCCTACGTCGAGTCGGTCGTGAGCCTGGCGGCGGTCAGCGCGCTGGGCTACTTCATCGACAGCGTGGTGGATATCCCCAACATCTCGCTGATCTACCTGCCCATCATCCTGAGCGCAGCCGTGCGCTATGGCCTGGCGCCGGCGCTGGTCACCGCGCTGCTGGCGACATTGGCCTACAACTTCTGCTTCACCGAGCCGGTGTTCACGATGCACATCGCCAACGCCGAGAACATCGTCGCACTGGCGTTTTTCGGCGTGATCGCGGTGCTCACCAGCCGCCTCACGGTGCGGGTGCGCGAGCAGACCCTGCTGGCCCGCGCGCAGGCCGATACCACCGCCACACTGCTGGCCTTCGCGCGACGCATGGCCGGCATCCGCAAACTCGACGAACTGGCCAGCACCACCGCCCAGGAAATCCGCAACCTGCTGCGCGTCGATGCCGTGGTGCTGATGCCGGATGGCGATGGCCGTCTGGCACTGCGCGGGGCGGCACCGGCGGCGGCCACCCTGAACGAGGCCGATCTGGCCGCCGCGCAGTGGGCGTTCGAAAAAGCCCAGGTCGCCGGTCGCGGCTCCGAGACCCTGCCGGGTGCGAAGCGCCTGTTCGTGCCCGTGCGCACCGGCAATGGTGTGGTGGCCGTCACTGGCGTCTCGCGTGAAGAGCCGGAGTTTCAGATCACCTCGGCGCAGCGTCGCCTGCTGGAATCCATCGGCGATCTCGCCGCCGTCGGCGTCGAGCGCGTGCGGCTGGCCAAGGACGTGGACCAGGCCAAGGTGACGGCCGATCAGGAGCGCCTGCGCGCCTCCATGCTCACCGCCGTCAGCCATGATCTGCGCACGCCCTTGGCGGGCATTCTGGGCGCGCTCAGCAGCGTGCGCGCCTACGGCGACAAGATGCCGCCCGCCGAGCGCGCCGCCCTGCTGCTGAGCGCGGAGGAAGAAACCCAGCGCCTCGCCCGTTTCGTCGGCAATCTGCTGGATCTCACCCGCCTCGATGCCGGCTCGCTCACGCCCAAAACCGAAGCCGTACAGCTGCCCGAGCTGGTGCATGGCGTGCTGCGGCGCATGCGGGATTCGCTCGACGACCACCCCATCGTCACCAAGCTGCCGGCCGACCTGCCCGCGCTCTGGCTCGACCCGGCGCTGTTCGAGCACGTGCTGACCAACCTGCTCGACAACGCCGCCAAGTACACGCCCGAGGGCAGCACCATCGAGGTCATCGCCCAGCGCCATCGCTTCACCCTGACGCTGGAAATCCGCGATCGCGGCGCGGGCATACCGGCTGACGAGCTCGGCAAGATCTTCGATCTCTTCCACCGGGTGCGGCAGGGTGACAAGGCGCGGGCGGGCACGGGTCTGGGTCTCGCCATCGCGCGCGGCTTCATGCAGGCCATGGGCGGCAGCATCAAGGCACGCAACCGGGACGACGGTGGCGCGGTGTTCGAGATCGAGTTCCCGGCGCGGCTGATCGTCAACCGCAGCGATGCACCCGTGGCAACACCGTGACCGCCACGCAGCGCCTGGCGCTGATCGTGGAGGACGAGCCCGCCATCCGCCGCTTCCTGCGCGCCACGCTCGTCGCCAACGGCTACGAAGTACTGGAGGCCGGCACCGCCCATGCCGGCCTGACGCTGGCCCTGGGCGAATCGCCCGACATCGTGGTGCTCGACCTTGGCCTGCCGGATCGCGATGGCCTGGAACTGCTCAAGGACCTGCGCCTCAGCAGCAATGTGCCCGTGCTGGTGCTCTCGGCACGCGATGCCGAATCCGCCAAGGTGGCCGCACTTGATGCCGGTGCCGACGATTACGTGACCAAACCCTTCGGTGCCGACGAGCTCATGGCGCGTCTGCGCGTCGCCCTGCGCCATCGGGTGCAGGCCAGTGGCGATAGCGCGCGCTATGAAGGCAACGGACTGGTGGTGGATGTCGTGCGTCGGCAAGTCACCTTGCAGGGCGTGCCGGTGCATCTCTCGCCGAAGGAATACGGCATTTTGGAACAACTCGCGCGCCATGCCGGCAAGGTGCTGACCCACAAGTACCTGCTGGACAAGGTCTGGCCCGGAGCCAGCGAGGCCGATGCGCAATATCTGCGCGTCTATGTGCGGCAGCTGCGGCAGAAACTGGGCGATACCGCCGACACGCCGCACTTCATCGCCACCGAAGCGGGCGTTGGCTATCGCTTGTTGACCGAACCCTGACGCCGCGTGCCGTTGCGCGCTGAGATTTTGTGTTGCCCGACACGATTGTCAGGCCCCACCCGACACTCAGGGCAGAGGCCGCACCTAGAATCGGGCGTAGAGTCAGGACCACCTGAGCACAGTGCTAGGGGGAGGGGATGAACGAGGGTTCCAATTTGCCGACATCGTCGGATGTGCTGGACACGGTGGAAGTACAAATGAACTCGCTGCTGTCGACCAGCGGCGCGACCATCGAGGCGTTCATCGGCGCCCTGTCCGCCGCCGTATGGGCCAAGGATATCGAGGGTCGGTATCTGTTTGCCAACGCGGCGTATCGACGGTTTTTCGAGATCCATCCGCAGGCGGCCATCGTCGGCCGCACCGATGCCGATTTCTTCAGTGCCGACGATGCCGCCACCTTTCGCGCCAAAGACCGCGAGATCATCCACAGCGGTGCGTCTGAGCAGTTTCACGAGCTGGTGCATCTCGAATCCGGCATCAAGCATGTACTGACCTTGAAGTTCCCCCTGCGGGATGCCTCGGGCTTGCCCTATGCCGCCTGCGGCATGTGTTTCGATATCAGCGATTCGGTGCAGCTGCGCGAATCGCTGCAGAAGATCAACGACCGTCTCACCCTGCGCAGCCAGCAGTTGCTGGCGCTGTCGCGCAGCACGGCGATCGACGAGGGCAATCTGGCGGCCAGCCTGCAGCTGATCGTGTCCGCCGCCGTGGCCGGCCTCGAAGTGGCGCGGGTCAGCGTGTGGCTTTGGGACGAACCGCGCGAGTCCCTGGTGTGTTGCCATCTGCACGATGTGCGTGTCGGCCACACCCGCAACGACAGCACCCGCATCCGGCGCAGCGACTACCCCGACTACTTCGCGGCACTCGACAGCCAGCGCAGCATCGACGCCGACGATGCCCAGCACGACCCGCGCACCGCCGCGCTGGTCAAGGCATATTTGGAGACCGAGGGCATCAGCTCGATGCTCGACACGCCGGTGCGCCTCGCGGGCCAGACCGCCGGCGTACTGTGCTGCGAGCACACCGGCCCCGCCCGCAGCTGGACCGAACAGGAAGAAACCTTCGCCGCGGCCCTGGCCGACAGCATCGGCCGCACGCTGGTGGCGCAGCACCGCCAGCAGGCCGATGCCGCACTGCGCGATCTGAACCAGCAACTCGAAGCCCGGGTTGCGGTTGAAACCCGCGAAGCCCGCCGCGCCGAAGCCGAGGCCCGCAAAGCCCGCCAGCAGATCAAGGACATCACCGATCACATGCCGGGCGTGGTGGCCCAGATGCTCTGGCAGGGCCCGGGGCAATTCCATTTCTTCTACATCAGCGAAGGCATCGTGCGACTCACCGGCGTGGAGTCGGAGGTCTTCATCAAGGATGCCCAGCGGGCGCTACAGGTCGTGCACCCCGACGATCTGCCGGGCGTGATCTCGGCCGTCGACGCTGCCGCCCTGCTGCCTGGCCAGCCCTTCGATCACACCTTTCGCGTGCACAACCCGCACACCGACAAGGTGCACTGGATCCAAACGCAGTCACGCGGTGTCGAGCTGGCGGAAGGCGGGGTGCTGTTCAACGGCTCGTTCACCGACATCACCGCCCGCAAACTTCTGGAAGAGGCGGTCTCCGAAAACGAGCGCCTGCTCAAGGCCGCGATGGCCGCCTCGCTCGACGGCATCTGGGAATGGAGCCTCGGCGCCGACGATGTCTATTACTCGGACAACTGGTTCCGGCAACTGGGCTACCTGCCCGGCGAGTTTCCGATGCGGCTCGAAACCTTCACCCAGCTGCTGCACCCGGACGACGCGCAGCCCACCTTCACCGCCGTGGCGGCGACCGTCGAGCATCCGCACGATATCGGCTACACCGCAGAGTTCCGCCTGCGCCGCCGCGATGGCAGCTGGCAGTGGACGCTCGGCCGCGGCAGCGTCAGTGAGCGCAGCCCGGATGGCCGCGCGCTGCGGTTGACCGGCACCAATGTCGATATCGACGAGCGCAAGCGGCTGGAGGAATCCCTTGCCATCGCCACCCGCGCGGCACAGGACGCCTCGAAGGCCAAGGGCGACTTCCTGGCCAACATGAGCCATGAGATCCGCACGCCGAT
>JAUSQI010000122.1 GCA_030652575.1 Stagnimonas sp.
CCCTGGCAGGTGCCGGTGGCCGATTGCGCCGTGACGGCAACGGGCTTCGAGGCCACGACCGGCGAGGCGATGAGCATGGGCGAGCGCCCGGTGCTGGCGCTGCTCGATGCCCCGGCATCGGGCCGCATGGCGGTGGGCGAGGCGATCACCAATCTCGCCGCCGCGCACATCGCCCGCTTAAGCGACGTGCGTCTCTCCGCCAACTGGATGGCGGCCTGCGGGCAGGGCGACGAAGACGCGCGCCTGTTCGATACCGTGAAGGCCGTGGGTGCCGAACTCGCCCCGGCACTCGGCATTGCGATCCCGGTCGGCAAGGATTCGCTGTCGATGAAGTCGCAGTGGCAGCAGGATGGTGAGGCGAAGACGCAGACCGCGCCGCTGTCGCTGATCGTCACTGCGTTCGCCCCCGTGGCCGACGTGCGCAAGTCGCTGACGCCGCAGCTCGCTGCCGAGCCTTCGACTGCGCTCGTGCTGATCGACCTCGGCAACGGCAAGAACCGTCTGGGCGGCAGCATCCTCGCGCAGGTCTACGGGCAGGTGGGCGATGTCGCGCCCGACCTCGACCAGCCAGCACAGCTCAAGGCCGCATTCGACTTGGTGCAGAAGCTCAACGCCGAAGGCCGCGTGCTGGCCTATCACGACCGCAGCGACGGCGGCCTGTTCGCGGCCGTGGTGGAAATGGCACTGGCCGGCAGGAGCGGTGTGACCGTGCAGCTCGATCGGCTGGCAGGCACCGGCGACGAGGCGATGGCGGCGTTGTTCAACGAGGAGCTCGGCATGGTGCTGCAGCTGCGCGCCGCCGATGTCGCCGCGGTGCTGGCCGAAGCCGATGCGGCGGGCCTGAGCGCCAGCGCCATCGGCGAGCCCACTGCCGAGGACTACGTGCGCTTCAAGCACGGCGCGCGCGAGCTGTTCGCCGACACGCTGGAGCCGCTGCACAAGACCTGGGCCGAGACCAGCCACAAGATGGCCGCGTTGCGCGACCACCCCGACTGCGCGCGCGAAGAGTTCGCAGCCATCGGCGCGCCGCACGATCCGGGGCTGAGCGTGAAGCTCACATTCGATGCTGCCATGCGGGCACCGGCCATCGGCAAGCGCCCCAAGGTGGCGATCCTGCGCGAGCAGGGTGTGAACGGCCACATCGAAATGGCCTATGCCTTCCATGCCGCTGGCTTCGAGTCGGTGGATGTGCACATGTCCGACGTGCTCGAAGGCCGCGTCCGCCTGGCTGACTTTGCGGGCTTCGCGGCCTGCGGCGGCTTCAGCTATGGCGACGTGCTGGGTGCGGGGCAAGGCTGGGCTCGCACTATTCTTTTCAACGAGCGCGCGCGCAACGAGTTCCAGCAGTTTCTCGCCAACCCCGAACGCTTTGCGCTGGGTGTGTGTAATGGCTGCCAGATGATGGCCGCACTTCAAAGCATCGTGCCGGGTGCAGAGCAGTGGCCGCTGTTCCGCAAGAACCGCAGCCAGCAGTTCGAGGCTCGCTTCGGCATGGTGGAGCTGCTGCCGTCGAAGAGCCTGTTCTTCGCGGGCATGGAAGGCTCGCGCCTGCCCATCGCCATCGCCCACGGTGAAGGCCGGCCGGAATTCAAGAACGCGAATGACCTCGCCACGCTGCAAGCCAACGGCCAAGTAGCGATGCGCTTCATCACCAACACCGGTGCGGTGGCACGGAGCTACCCCGCCAACCCCAATGGGGCCGAGCAGGGCGTGACCTCACTCTGCAATGCCGATGGCCGAGTGACGATTTTGATGCCGCACCCCGAGCGCACCATCGCGGGCACCGTCGGCAGCTTCTGGCCGAAGCCAAATGGCGACAAGACGCCTTGGTTTCGGATGTTTGAAAACGCTCGCCAATGGACGAAGTGAGCTTTGCATCCGGCGCCGACTCGCCTTGCCCGCTGTTCCACGGCGGGGTGGCTCGCATCGCCATGTTTGAGAACGCGCGCCAGTGGACGAAGTAACGCTGTTCGATCAGCTCGGCAGTGAGCCGGGAGTCCGCAGGCTGGTGGATGCGTTCTACGACCACATGGAGTCGGATGCTGCCTATGCCGGCATCCGTGCGATGCACCCGCCGCATCTGGATGGCTCTCGCGACAAGCTGTTCTGGTTCTTGTGTGGCTGGAGCGGCGGGCCGCAGCTTTTTCAGCAGCGCTTCGGCCATCCGCGCCTGCGTGCGCGGCACCTGCCGTTTGCGATCGGGGCGAGCGAGCGTGATCAGTGGCTGGATTGCATGGCGATTGCCGTGCGGTCTTGCGGGTTGCCAGAGGCGACACATACCGCCTTGTGGCCCGCGTTATCCGGCCTGGCGGACTGGATGCGCAACCAGGCGAACTAGCCTTGCACCATCCACAAAAAAGCCCGCAGCGCGGGCTTTTTCTTACTCGTCGTCGTCTATGCCGTAGAGCAAAGCCTTGGGTGGCGAGCCGTCGTAGACCTTGTTCAAGCGGTTTTGAAGATAGGCCGTGCGCAAGAAAATATAGGGATCGATCGCGCCATCCAGCAGCGAATCGGCGCTCAACAGCTGCGTGCGGGTGCTGACCAGATTGACAGCGGTGGCACCGTAGAAAACCCAGTCTTCGTCACTGTTGTTCTGCTGCACGTAATACAGCGGATTGGTGAAGTAGTCCGCCCCGCGTCCGATCAGATCGCGACCGTTGGAGGGCCCGAAGAACGGCAGCATCAGATACGCGCCGGTGCCCACGCCCCAGTAGCCGAGGGTCTGGCCGAAGTCTTCGTCATGGCGCGGCAGACCGGCCTTGGTGGCCACATCCATCAAGCCGGCAAAGCCTGCCGTGGAGTTGAGCAGGAACCGACCGGTGTCTGATGTGGCCTGCAGGAACTTGCCCTGCAACACGCCATTGACGATGGTGATCGGCTCGCTGAGGTTGCTGAAAAAGTTGATGACGCCTTTTTGCGCAACGTCGGGCACCACGGCCTTGTAGCCCTTCGCGACGGGCTTCAACACATAACGATCGGCCCCGCGATTGAATGAAAACATCGCGCGGTTCACCGGCTCCAGAGGATCGGAGGGCTGGTCGGGCGGCAGCGTGGCGCAAGCACTCAGAGTTGCGACAGCGGCCAGAAGGGCGAGGCGTGACGTGGTCATGACTGAGGTTCTAGAAGAAATGCGTCAACGCCAAAAAAAGTGGCAAGGGTCACCAGCTTGGGGGGTGCCTGCACGAACTGCAAGGTTCTGCCGCTGGCTTGCGCGCGCCGTTTCAGCTCCAGCAGCAGGGCGACGCCTGCACTGTCGACGCGGCCGATGCCCGAGAGATCAACGCGACCTGCCTCGATAAAGCGCTTGGCCTCTGCGAGCACAGCGGGTGTGCCCTCTTGCGTCCAGTCGCCCTCGGCATGCATGGCTTCAGGTTCCCTTTTCAGCAGCCTGCTTGACGATCTCACCGGTTTCGACGCGAGTAATCAACGCGTCGAGACCATTCTTCTTGATCTCTTCGTTGAACTGGCTACGGAAGTTGGTGACGAGCGAGAGGTTCTCGAGAATCACGTCGTAAACCTTCCAGTCGTTGTCGACCAGCTGCATCGAAAAGCCGACCGAAATCGGCTTGCCGACCTTGCGCGTCAGCTCGGCCTTGACGGTGACATCGGTCTCGCCACCGGCCAGACGCAGCGGCTGGAACTTGGCATCGACGCTGTCGTAGTTCTCCAGCAGGGCATCGGCGTAGTTGCGGATCAGCGAGTTCTTGAAAGCACTGGTGAAGCGCGTGCGCTGCTCTGGTGTGGCGGCCTTCCAGTTGCGGCCGAGCACCAGCTTGGCGATGCCCTGCACATCGAAACGCGGTACCAGAACTTCATCAACCACCGCATAGAACTTGGTCTTGTCGGCGGCGTAGGCGGCGTGGTTTGCGGTAATCAGGGCGCGCATCTTGTCGGTGGTGTCTTTCACCGCGACATCGGGTGGCACCGGTGCTGCGTGTGCTACGCCGAGGCCCAACAGAAGAAATAGGGGTAACCAGAACTTTTTCATCGTTGTCTCCAAAACCAGAACATCAAATGCGCGGCTGCTGGCCGTGCTGTGCATTACGTTACTTCGTGCCTGCCGGTTTCATCGAATCGGCAAGTTTGTTCAGGGCATCTGCGAGCTTGGTGTCTTCCTTCTTCTCGCTCATCGAAGACACAAACTGGCCAATCAGGTTTTCAAGCACCAAGGCCGACTGCGTGAGCTGGATGCGGCTGCCATCCTTCAAAGACTCTTCATCACCACCCGGCTCCAAGCCGATGTATTGCTCCCCCAGCAGACCGGCGGTGAGGATTTTCGCGTTGGAGTCTTTCGGAATAGTGGAGTAGCTCTTGCTCAATTCAAGAGTGACCACTGCCTGGAAGCTATTGGCATCGACGGCAATGTTCTGCACGCGGCCAATGGTGACGCCAGCGATCTTCACCGCATTGCCGGTCGAGAGCTTGCCGATGTTCTCGAAGTTGGCGGTGACACGGTAGCTGCCTTCCTTGCCGCCCACATCCTTCAGGCTGGCGACGCGGAGTGTGAGCACCAGAACGGCAGCGACACCGAGGCAGACGAAGAAGCCGACGAGGATTTCGAGGGAGCGGGATTGCATGGGAGTGATCCTTGAGTCTGTTACTGACTAAAACATGAATGCGGTGAGGATGAAGTCCAGCGCCAGGACAGCCAGCGAGGAGATCACGACGGTATTGGTGGTGGCGCGTGCAACGCCTGCCGAGGTGGGCGCGGCGTGGTAGCCCTGATACACCGCGATCCAGGAACAGGCAGCGCCGAAGACCAGCGTCTTGATGAGCGCGTCGCGGATGTCGTCGCCATGCAGCACTTCATGGATGCCCGCCCAGTACGAGCCGGCATCGACCCCCAGCAGGCTGACGCCGATGGCATGTCCGCCAGCCACACCGATGGCCATGACGGTGAAGATGAAGCTCAGCAAGGGCATCGAGATCAGGCCGGCCAGAAACCGGGGGGCGATGACGCGCTTGACCGGGTCGACCGCCATCATCTCCATGCCGCTGAGCTGATCGGTGGCTTTCATCAGACCAATCTCCGCAGCCAGTGCCGAGCCAGCGCGACCTGCGAACAGAAGGGCAGTGACGACGGGCCCGAACTCGCGCACCACAGACAAAGCGATGGCCACGCCCAGCGAATCACCCGCACCGAATACCTGCAAGGTGCGATAGAACTGCAAGGCCAGCACCATGCCGATGAAGCTGCCCGAGAGCACGACGATGACCAGCGAGAGAACACCCACCGAATAGAGCTGCTGTGCCATTAATCGCGGACGCACCAGCGCCGAGGGGATGGCGGCGATGATGGTGAACAGGAAGAACAGCGCGCGGCCGATGCCCTGCAGGTAATTGCCGAGGACGCCGATCATGATTTTGCTCCCAGCAGATCTTCGGCATAGGGCAGTGCCTTGTAGTGGAAAGGCACGGGGCCGTCCGGCTCGCCCTGGAGGAACTGCTGCACCCACTCGCTCTGATTGGCACGCACGGCATCGGCGCTGCCCTTGCCGAGCACCTTGCCGCCGGAGATCACATAGGCGTAATCGCTGATCGACAGCACTTCGTTGACGTCGTGCGAGACCACGATGCTGGTGAGACCCAAGGCATCGTTCAGGGCGCGGATCAGTCGCATGAGGACGCCCATGCTGATCGGGTCCTGGCCGGTGAAGGGTTCGTCATACATCACCAGCTGCGGGTCCAGCGAGATCGCACGCGCCAGAGCCACGCGCCGGCTCATGCCGCCGGAGAGTTCTTCGGGATACAGGTCGCGCGCGCCGCGCAGCCCTACGGCGTTGAGCTTCATCAGCACCAGATCGCGGATCATCGATTCCGGCAGTTTGGTGTGTTCGCGCAGCGGGAAGGCGACGTTGTCGAAAACGGTGAGATCGGTGAGCAGCGCGCCGTTCTGGAACAGCATGCCCATGCGCTTGCGCATCTCGAACAGTTGGCGGCGCGACTGCTTGTGCACGTCGATGCCGTCAAACGTGACGGTGCCCGCACCCGGCTGCCATTGGCCGCCGATCAGGCGCAGCAAGGTGGTCTTGCCAGTGCCGGAAGGCCCCATGATGGCGGTGATCTTGCCGCGCGGAATGTCGAGGTCGACGCCGTCGTAAATCACCCGCGTGCCGTGTGAAAAGCGGAGTCCACGCACGCTCACCAGTGTGCTGCTGAGTGCTTCGGTCGAGGGCGTTGTCATGCTGGATAGCGCAAATGAGGTCAACGTATGGATGCGATTGGCGTTGTAGTAGCAGTTGAACGGAACGCCTCGTTCAGCATTCTAAGCGATACCTTTAAATAGCCTTGCCTGCCAGACATTTCCGTCGGCAACTTGAGGCCAATGCGTCAATGGAGACTCTGTGATGCGCCTGATTGCGAGCTTAACGATACCCGCCCTGACTACCTGCGCCCTTGCTTTGGGTGCCTGCGCGAACAACGCGCCCAAGAAGCCGACGGCAGCCTCGGATAAATCCCGGGACACGGCCTTTTACGACAACTGCTACGACGCCTATTCCCGTGGCTATTCGACCCCTGTGGGTTGCCCGGCATACGACTCGGGGTATTACCGCACACGTCGTGGCAACAGCGTGCCGGCGGTCGGTGTTGACCCGATGACCCTCCCGAGCCTGCCCGGCAGAGAAGGCCTTGGTGGCGTTTTGGGTCGTTAAGAGAATGCCAGCGCGATCTGGAGCCGCGCCGTCAGTTTTTCGGTGACGTCATCCACGGTGACGCCCTCGCTCAGTGCCGACATCTGCGTCATCGCCAGCCCCTGGTAACCACAGGGGTTGATGCGGGAGAACGGTTCCAGATCCATGTCTACGTTGAGCGCCAGGCCGTGCAGGCTGCGACCGTGCCGCACGCGCAGCCCGAGCGAGCCGATCTTGTGGCGTCGCGCAACGATGTCCACATAAACACCGGGTGCCGTGGCATCGGCGTAGGCAGTAATGCCGTAGCTCGCCAGCGTCTCCACCATCGCAATTTCGAGCCGACTCACAAGGCTGCGCACTCCATAGCCGAGACGGCCGATGTCGATCAGCGGATAGATCACCAGCTGACCGGGACCGTGGTAGGTCACCTGCCCACCGCGGTCGGTCTGCACCACGGGGATGTCACCCGGCAGCAGCAGGTGCTCGGCCTTGCCCGCCTGCCCTTGGGTAAAAACCCTGTGGTGCTGCAGTGCCCACAGCTCGTCGGGTGTCGACTCGTCGCGCGCCGCCGTGAAGGCGTGCATCGCGACGAGCGTGGGCGAATACTCGACCTGCCCCAGACGCCGAATCAGCGGTGGCGCGTGCGACATGTCCGATGCCGCCAGCGGCTCAGACGAACCAGAGACGGATGGTGTCCCAGAGACGCTTGAAGAAACCGCCGGCCGGCGCATCGGCCAGCACCACCAGCGGCTCTGTCTTCACGGCCTTGCCGTCGACGAGAATCGTAACCGTGCCCACCTGCTGGCCTGCGGCCAGCGGGGCGATGAGCGTGCCGTCCACTGCGGGACGCACTTCGGCTTTCTCCGCGCTGCCGCGCGGCAGCGAGAGAAACATCGGCTCCAGCGTGCCGACCTGCACCTCGTCGGAAGTGCCCTTCCAGAGTTTCACGCTGCCGGCCGGTGCGCCCTTGCCGAGCAGCTTCACGCTTTCGAAGAAGCGGAATCCGTAGTTGAGCAGTTCAAGGCTCGCTTCGGCGCGGTAGGTCTTGCTCTTGGTGCCCATCACGGCAGCGACCAGGCGATGGCCATCGCGCTTGGCCGACGACAGCAGGCAATAGCCGGCGGCCTCGGTGTGGCCGGTCTTGATGCCGTCCACGCTGCGGTCCATCGCCAGCATCATGTTGCGGTTGTCCTGCTTGATGCCGTGGAAGGTGAAGTTGGGTCGCGAGAACCACTCGTAGTACTCGGGAAAGTCGCGGATCAGTGCCGCACCCAGCAGAGTGAGGTCGTGGGCGGTGCTGTAATGCTGTTCGTCGGGCATGCCCGGCGCGTTCATGAAGTGCGTGTTGGCCATGCCGAGCTTGGCGGCGTACTGGTTCATGAGATCGGTGAAGGCCGACTCGCTGCCCGCGACGTGCTCGGCCAGCGCCACCGAGGCATCGTTGCCGGACTGCGTGATCACGCCGTGCAACAGGTCTTCGATCTTCACCCTCGATCCCAGGTCCAGGAACATGCGCGACTCGGAGGAGTCGATGCCTTGCTTCCAGGCTTTTTCTGAGATGGTCGCCTCGTCGTCGAGCTTGATGCGGCCCTTCTTGATTTCGTCGAACACGACGTAGCTGAGCATCACCTTGGTGATCGACGCCGGGCCGACCTTGAGATCCGGCTTGCTGCTCACCAGCACTTCGCCGCTGTCGTAGTCGTAGAGCAGGTAGCTGCTGGCATCGAGCGTGGGCGGCTCGGGGATGGCGGCGGCGGCGGAGAGCGAAAACAGCGCGGCGAAGACAGCGGCAAAGCGAAAGTTCATCGAAAGCTCGGGTGCAGAAACCAGCTCATAGTGTACCGCGCCGCTCGCGTCAGTCGGCAACTGGAATGACGGTGATTTCTTGCAGCCCCAGTTTGATGCGCGCTTCTTCGAGCTTCGAGAAGCTCTTGAACGGGCCGATGCGCAGGATGTTGTCGACGCCATCGCCTGCAGGATTGGCGGTTTGCAGGAACTCGGTGTCGTTGAAGCCGAGCAGCGACAGTTTTTCCCGCAGTGCCAGCGCATCGATGGGGTCGGCGAAACGGCCCACCTCCAGGTAGCGCGGCTTGCCCTGGGTGCTTTCGACGGCGGTCGTGCCCTGCTGCGAGGTCAGTGCTTCGATCTGTACATCCGCCGAGCCGTGGTGCAAAAGATCGAGCCGCGCCGCGGCTGTGTAGGAAAGATCAATGATCCGCCCCGGGTGAAACGGCCCGCGGTCGTTGACGCGCACCACCACGCTGCGGCCATTGCCGCGATTGGTGACGCGCACATAGCTCGGCAGCGGCAGCGTCTTGTGCGCGGCCGTCATCTTGAACATGTCGTAGGTCTCGCCGTTGGCGGTGCGCTTGCCGTGAAACTTCTTGCCGTACCAGCTGGCCCGCCCGGTTTCGCGAAAGCCCTTGGGCACCTCCGGCAGCACGGTGTAGCGTTTGCCCAGTGCCTCGTAATTCGGGGGATTGCCGTAGCGGCTTCGGGGTTCCGGCGTCACCACGGCGTCGGGCGTGTTCTCGATGCCGACCGGCACTTCGTCTAGCGTCGGCGCGAAGTCGGGGTCGAGCGTCGGGCAATTGGCGCAGGTTTTTTGCGGACTGCTTGCCGGCGCGCTGCGAGGCGGGGGCGGGAAGGATTCGGCTTTAACCACCTGCGGCGCGGCGCGGCGCACCGGCGGCTCGACCGGTGCCCGGCTGGCGCAGCCCAGCAGCAGCTGCGCGAGCACGGCCGCCAGCAGCAGGCGACAAGGCAATGCGAGCCTCAACGTGCAGTGACCACTGCGCTTTGCGCAGCCTGCAACTCGGCGGCGAGATCGGTCACCGCCATCGCATAGAACACACGCGGGTTATACGTCATCACCGCATAGAAGTTGGGCAGCGCCAGCCAGTATTCGGCACCCTGCGGCCGCTGTAGCTCGATCAGTCCGGCTGGCAGGTCTGCTGGCATCTCGACGGCGGGCTTCACCCCGGCCTTTGCCCAGGCGCCCAGGGTGGCATTCGCCGCCTTGGTGTTGCGTTCCGGCGTATTGGCCTTGAGCGCGACACTGGCAACCGGCACCAGCAGCGGTTCGCCGCGCCGCCAATGCACGGCAGGACGATCAGGCGGTTGGTAGCGGGTGAAGTAATGCGCGATGGAGCCGATGGCATCGGGCATCGACCACAGGTTGACGCTGCCATCGCCGTCGTAGTCCACCGCCAGCGAGAGGTAGTTGCTGGGCATGAACTGCGCAAAGCCGACGGCGCCGGCATAGGAGCCCTTGACCTCGGTCGGTGACCGGCCGAAGTCGCGGCAGAACGCAAAGTAGGCCGCCAGCTCGTTGAAGAAGAACGCACTGCGGCGCGGATGTTCGTAGCCCTGGGTCGCCAGCGCGTCGAGCACCCGATGCTTGCCGGTGTAGGTGCCGTACTTGGTTTCCACACCCATGATCGCGGCGATGACCACCGGCGGCACGCCAAACTCGGCTTCGGCGCGCTCGAACCAGCTGCGGTTTTCGCGCAGCACGCGCAGGCCGTTTTCGATCTGCCTGGGGAACACATGCAGCGCACGGTAGTTGTCCCACAGCGGGGTGGTGGTTTCCTTGTTCTGACGCTCGGCCTGCACCAGCTGCGGCAGGCGCTCGGCCTGGTCGAGTGCGGCGTCAACTTGCGTGAGGTCGCTTTCGGTGAAGGCGTACTCGTTCACCAGCTTCTGGTGCAGCACTGCCGTCTTGGGGTCGTCGCGGTAACTGGCGGTGGCAGGCAGCGCGGTGCAAAGCAGTGCAATGGCGGAAAGGGTCTGCTGCCATACGAATGGTCGCAGCGGCCGAAGGCTGTTTTGGGGCAGTGCAAGGAACGAGGTGCCGCGAATACTTGAAGTCTTCGCAAGCCTCGTGACGCCGCAATGCCCCAAAACAGTCCGGCCCCGAAGGGTTGCGGCCAAAACCGCGCAGTGCGTCGTTGCGAGACTTGCGAATGCCGACGCATTGGCTGCGTCTCGCGCCTCGCACTGCGCGGTTTTGACTCGCAACGCTGCGATCATTCGTATGGCAGCAGACCCTAGTGCCTTCATGAACTCAAGA
>JAUSQI010000007.1 GCA_030652575.1 Stagnimonas sp.
AGTGCCGTAGGCACCGCCGTATCAGGGTGTGCTTTCTTTTGCCTACTTTTCTTTGCACAAGCAAAGAAAAGTATGGTCGCCGCAAGGCGAAACCACGCTCCCAGTCAACACGAAGTGAGCCCGAGCGCATCAGCGCGAACAGCTGAGCAAAAAAGCCACCTGGATTCCCGCCTTCGCGGGAATGACCCATTGCAAGAGCGCTCATGCGGCCATCCCCTGCGGCTGCAACAACCGCTCGACGAAGAACTCCACATGCCCGCGCGGCAAGCCGGGCTGCCAGGCCTCGGTGCGCTTGGCCAGTGCCTGGAACGCCAGCGACGAGGGCGCACTCGGATACAGATCCACCACCGCGCGCTGCTTGCGGATCGCACCCTTCAGCCACTCGTCGTAGGGGATCGCGCCGAGAAAACCCAGCGTCACGTTCAAGAACTTTTCGGCCACGCGCTCCAGCCCCGCATACATCTCGCGCGCCTCGCCCAGATTGGCCACCTGGTTGGCCAGCACCTGCACGCGGTTCACGCCGTGCTCACGGCTCAGCACCTTGATCAGCGCATAGGCATCAGTGATCGACGCCGGGTCGTTGGTGACGACCAGAATGATTTCCTGCGAGGCCGCCGACAGCGTCAGCACCGAATCGGCGATGCCGGCACCCGTGTCCACGAGCAGTACATCCACCGGCCGCTTGAAGTCGCTGAAGGCATGCACGATGCCAGCGTTCTCGCTGCTGCTCAGCTCGGCCATTCTCTTCTTGCCGGAGCTGGCGGGGATCACCATCAAGCCCGCCGGGCCTTCGAGCAGGGTGTCTTCCAGCGTGCAACGGCCCTCGAGCACGTGCGAGAGGTTGTAGCTGGGTGTCAAGCCCAGCAGCACGTCGACGTTGGCGAGGCTCATGTCGCCGTCGAGCAGCAGGGTCCGCTTGCCGCTCTGCGCCAGCGCGATGCCGAGGTTGACGGTGACCGTGGTCTTGCCGACGCCGCCCTTGCCGCTGGTGATGGCAATCACCTTCGGCGGCGGGCGCGGCAGCCCTTCGGGCGCGGCGTCGCTGCGGCGCAGCCCGGCAGCCTGGTCGTGATAGTTAGACGGCAGCATGGGCGGCTCCCGCGTGGTGGCTGCGGGTGGCAGCGGTGGTGGCATCGGCGAGACGGCGCGCCAGTTCGTCGTCTTCGGGGCGATCCGACCACTGCTGGCCGAGCGCGATCGCGCGCCGCACCAGCGTGTCGCCGCGCGGCAGTTGCAGGTCTTCCGGCACACGCTGGCCGTCGGTGAGGTAGGCGATGCCGAGCTGGTGCTGGATCACCGCGCTCAGGGCGGCGCCGATGCGAGTGGCCTCGTCGAGCTTGGTCAATATGCAGCCCGCCAGCGGCACGGCGCGAAACTGCGCGATGGTCTGTTCGTAGTCGCTCGACTGCCCGCTCGCGGTCATCGCGAGATAGGTGCGCAGCTTGCCGGCCAGCGGGCGGAACAGGCTGAGCTGCGCGGCCAGCTGGCGGTCCTGCGGGCCCATGCCGGCGGTGTCGATCAGCACCAGCTTGCGGTCGGCGAGCTTCAGCAGCAGGGCTTCGAGTTCAGCCCCGTCGCGCGCCGTGTGCACCGGCACGCCGAGCAGGCGGCCGTAGGTAAAGAGTTGTTCCTGCGCGCCGATGCGGTAGTGATCGGTGCTGACAAGGGCGATGTCGCGGGTGCCGAAGTGCGCGGCGTAGCGGGCGGCGAGCTTGGCGATGGTGGTGGTTTTGCCGACGCCAGTGGGGCCGACGAGGGCGATCACGCCGCCTTCGGTGAGTGCTTCGTTGCTCAGCACCGGAATACGCTGGGCGAGATCGCTGAGCACGGCGTTGTCGGCGCGCTCGCCTTCAAAATCGGGGGTCAGTGCCGCCACCAGTTCGCGGCTCAAGGTCGCCGAGAGGCCGAGTTGGCTCAGGCGGCTGAAGAGCTGGGCGCGCTGCGGCTGGGTGTTCTTGGTCTGGTTCCACATCAGGCCGCCCAGCTGTTCCTGCAACAGGCGCTTCACGTCCTGCACGTCGCGCTTCAGTGCAATCAGTTCAGGGTCGTCTTGCAGGCGCAGCTCGAAAGTGTTGCGGGCGGCGGTCGCCACCGGCTGCTCGCTGGGGATGTCGGCATCGGTCTGCGGCGCCAGGTGGTCGTAGTCGACGGCGGCCACCACTTCCACGCCGGTGGCGGTGCGGCGGCTTTCCAGAATCACCGCATCGGCGGAGAGCGTGGTGCGCACCTGGTTCATCGCATCGCGCATGGTGGGTGCGTTAAAGCGCTTGATCTTCATGTCTTACGCTCCAACGGCTGAAACCAGCCGGAGTTTTTGGGAGTCGGGCACTTCGTTGAAACCGAGCACGTGCAGGGCGGCAACGGTCTGGCGCGTGAACTTGGCGAGCATCGGCCGCAAGGGTGCTGGCACCAGCAACACGGCCGGTTCGCCGCGGGCTTCCTGCTGGGCGGTGGCGGTGGCGAGTGCGGTGTGCATGCGTTCGGCGAGTCCGGGTTCGAGAACGGCGGCACCGTTCGAGAGGCTGTCCTGCAGTACGCGTTCCAGCCCCGGCGCGAGCGTCAGCACCGGCAGCTCCATGTCCTGCCCGATGCCCGATGCCTGCTGGATTTCCTGCACGATCTGGCGGCCCAATGCAGCACGCACGGCGCCGGCGAGCACGACGGGATCCTGGCTCTTGGGGGCGGCCTCCGCCAACACTTCGGCGACCAGCTTCAAGTTGCGCAGCGGCACCTTTTCGCTCAGCAGGCTTTGCAGCACACGGGTGAAGATGGCGAGCGTCAGGGTCTTGGGCACCAGGTCTTCGACGAGTTTTGGCGAGGATTTGGCGAGACCATTGAGCAACTGCTGCGCCTCGTCGAAGCCCAACAGCTCGTGCGCGTGGTTCTTGATCAGCGACGACAGATGCGTGGCGATGACGGTGGCGGGGTCGACCACCGTGTAGCCGAGCGTCTGCGCATGGGCGCGCTGGCCGGGTTCGATCCAGTAGGCCTCCATGCCGAACGCCGGGTCGTTGCCCTTGATGCCGTCGAGCGGGCCGAACACCCGGCCGGGGTTGAGCGCCATCTCGCGGTCGGGGTAGATCTGCCCCTGCGCCAGCGGCACGCCCGCCAGCAGCAGGCGGTAGCCGCCCGGCAGCAGTTCCAGGTTGTCGCGGATGTGTACGGGCGCGACGAGAAAGCCGAGTTCCTGTGTGAGCTTCTTGCGCACGCCCTTGATGCGCGCCATCAGCTCGCCGCCCTGCTTGGCGTCCACCAGCGGGATCAGCCGATAGCCGACTTCGAGGCCCAGCGGATCTTCGGGGCGCACGTCTTCCCAGCTCAAGTCCTGCGGCGCAGGCGGCGCTGCGGGTGCGGGCGCAACGGCCTGCTTGAGGCTGCGCTGGTGCAGCAGATAAGCACCACCACCGCAGGCAGCAGCCAGCATGAGAAACACCAGGTTGGGCATGCCCGGGATCACGCCGATGAGCGTGAGCACCGCCGCCGCCACGATCAGCACGCGCGGCTGCATGAACAGCTGCGAGAGCACCTGCTGGCTCATGTCCGACGAGCGCGAGGTGCGCGTCACCAGCATGGCCACCGCCGTGCTCATCAGCAGCGACGGCACCTGCGCCACCAGGCCGTCGCCGATGGTCAGCAGGGTGTAGTTCTTCAGCGCCTCACCGAACGGCATGTTGTGCTGGGCGACACCGACGATGAGCCCGCCGATGATGTTGATGGCGAGGATGAGGATGCCCGCCATCGCATCGCCACGGATGAATTTGCTGGCGCCGTCCATCGAGCCGTAGAAGTCGGCTTCAGAGCGCACTTCCTCGCGTCGGGCCTTGGCTTCCTCGCGGGTGAGCAGGCCGGCATTGAGGTCGGCGTCGATCGCCATCTGCCGGCCGGGCATGGCATCGAGCACGAAGCGGGCGCCGACTTCGCTGACGCGCTCCGCACCCTTGGTCACCACCATGAAGTTGATGATGGTGAGAATGATGAACACGATGAAGCCGACCGCGTAGTTGCCCCCGATGACGAAGTGGCCGAACGCTTCGATCACCTTGCCGGCCGAGGCCTCGCCCTGGTGGCCGTGCATGAGGATGACGCGTGCCGAGGCAACGTTCAGCGCGAGACGCAGCAGCGTCGCGAGCAGCAACACCGTCGGGAAGGCAGAGAATTCCAGCGGCCGCATCACGTACATCACCGCCAGCAGCACGACGAGCGAGAGCGCGATGTTGAAGGTGAACAGCACATCCAGCACCGCCGGTGCGAGCGGCACGATCATCATGCCCAGCACCGCGAGCAGGAACAGCGGTGCGGCCAGGCCATCGCGCGGCACCGCCTTGGTGGCGGTGATGAGGCGCGTCAAAAAACTGTTGCCGGTGGTCGTCATGGGGCGCGTCAAGGAGTCGTCTGCACCCCTCACTGCAAGCCGCGTGCGCGGTTTTGCATGCCGCCTTGAATTGGCCTTAGCCTTGCGCCGAACCCGCCCTACCGCTGCCGCCAATGCCACAGCCATCGCGTCTTCGATTCGACCCTCTCAGCGCCGCCGATGCGTCGTTCATCCTCGAACTGGTGAATGAACCCGGCTGGCTGCAACACATTGGCGACCGCAATATCCACGATCTCGCGGCGGCGGCGGCCTACATCGCCAACGGGCCCGCGAACAGCCACAGCCAATACGGTTTCGGGCTCGACCGGGTGAACCGCCTCGATACCGCCGAGCCGGTGGGACTGTGTGGCTTGCTGCAAAGGCCGTATCTGGATGCACCCGATATCGGCTACGCGTTCCTGCAGCGGCATCACGGCCAGGGGTTTGCCACCGAGGCGGTGCGCGCCGTGCTCGGCGATGCTCGTCAGCGGCTGGCGCTGCCGTTGTTGTATGCAATCACCTCGCCCGACAACGACGCTTCAATCCGGGTGCTGGAGAAATGCGGCTTTCACTTCGAGCGCTTCATGCTGACACCCGGCGCAACGGTGCAGTCCCGGCTGTTCGTGCTGCGGTTTTAGGGAGCGTTGACCTATGAATAGTCGCAGCATTGCGAGTCAAACCCGCGCAGCGCGAGGCGTGGAGCGACGCGAAGGCCTGCCGCCTTCGCTAGCTTCACAACGAAGCGATGCGCGGGTTTGGCCGCAACCCTTCGGGGCCGGAGCGTTTGGCTTGGGGTCGGGCATGACATTGAGTCATGCCCGCTTAGGCCAAACGCTTTGGGGCATTGCGGCGTCACGAAGTTTGCGAATGGAACAACCATTCGCTGCACTCCGTTCCTTGCACTGCCCCAAAACAGCCTTCGGCTGCTGCGACCATTCATAGGTCAACGCTCCCTAACGCCCAAGAAAAAGCCGCTTTCGCGGCTTTCTCAATACATGTTCAGACACCGCTCAAGGAGCGGTTGAAGTCGATGTCGATGGTGTGGTGGCCGGCGCGCTCGGTGTGTCGTTGTCTTCAGCGGCCAGAGTGATCGCGGTCAACAGAACGATTGGGCCACCGACCGTCAGCGCGCTGGTCAGCACGCTGCTGTTGGCAATCAGCGACTCGCTGGTCTGGCTGTTGCTTTGGGCAGTGGCGGCAAGCGACAACGTAGCGCCAGCCAGTAATAGAACAAGTTTCTTCATGGGATTTACCTCGGGAATGTTTCGATAACGGCGTGCCTGCTTCTGCACGAGAGCGCTGCTCACAAATAGATGCAGCATCGACAAGGTGCAAGGCCGCGATGACCGCCTCCTGAAGCCCGCTTTTGCGAGGATCAGCAACGGTTCATCCCGGGCGCCAACACTGGCGTCGCAGTCGTTGTCATCCGCATCGGTTCAATCATTCAGGAGATTCCCATGAGCACACTCCGCAACGTCACGTTTGCCCTCGCCGCACTCATCACGGTCACGGGTCTGTCGGCCTGCAACACCGTCGAAGGCGCAGGCAAGGACATCAAGGCCGGTGGCGCCGCCATCGAGCGCGAGGCTGACAAAGCCAACAAGTAAGCGGGAACGAAAATCCCGGTGCGAATGAGCGCACCGGGATTTTTTTGTGGCCGCCATAAAAAAACCCGCCGGGTCAGCGGCGGGTTAAGAAGACCAAGCCCTGAAAACGCATTTGGTCAGGGGAGACAAGTGCAAGGCTTGACCGTACCGACGGGGTGCTACCTGCGCAGGCAGTCCATCCCCTTGTCTGTTGGTGCAGGGACGATACGGGCGCAGCACTGTGTGAACACTCGTAACGATTACGAGGGATCGACTGCCGAGTTGGGCAGATCCTCCGCCACCCTGGGCGGCACGGGGCGCTCGCCGCGTCGGTAATCGCGTAGCTGATACACATACGAAAGCACCTGCGCCACGGCCTGATACAGCGCGCCGGGAATCTCCGCATCGATCTCGCAGCTGCGATACAACGCACGCGCCAGGGGCGGTGCCTCCACCAGCGGCACGCGATGCGCCTGCGCCAGTTCGCGGATCTGCTGGGCGATGAGATCGGCACCCTTCGCCACCACGCGCGGGGCCTTGTCTTTGCCAACGGCGTATTGCAGCGCCACGGCGTAGTGCGTGGGGTTGGTGACGATGACATCGGCCTTGGGCACCGCCTCCATCATCCGGCCGCGCGCGAACTCCTGCTGCAGGCGGCGGATGCGGCCTTTCACCTCCGGCTTGCCCTCGCTCTGTTCGTATTCCTGCTTGATCTCCTGCTTGCTCATCTTCAGCTGCTTGCTGTGGTGCAGCAGCTGCCAGGGCACATCCACAGCGGCAATCAGCAACAGGCCGCCGCCGAGCCAGAGCATGGCGTCGAGTGCTAAGCCCGCGCCCTGCCCCAGCGCCATCTGCAAGGGCATGAACGGCAGCGACAACAGGCGCTCGCGCTCGTGCAGAAACAGCAGCGTGCCGACCACACCGATCACGCTCACCTTGAGAAAGCCCTTGCCCAGCTCGACCACGCTGTTCATCGAAAACAGGCGCTTCAGACCCGCGAAGGGATTGACCCGCGAGAAGTCGAGCGCGATGGCCGAGGGTGCCAAGTTCCAGCCGCCCACCAGCAGGGGTGCTACCAGCGCGGTGACGAAGCCCACCAGCAGCACTGGCGCGATCAGTTGCAGGGTCTGGCCGATCAGCGTCGCCGCGAGTTTCAGGCTCAGGCCCGGCGTGGCGAGTGCGGCAGGCAGTTGTTGCAGATAGGCGCGGAGCAAGGCGCCCGCCCCGCGGGCGATGGTGCCGCCGTGCAGCAGCACGACCACCGTCACGCCCAGCACCACCGCCGCAGTGGTCAGCTCGCGCGAGCGCGGGATCTGCCCTTTCTTGCGCGCATCCTGCCGTCGCTTGGGAGTGGCATTTTCAGTTTTCTCTTCGGCGCTGCTGCTCATGGCGATGCGCCCAACAGCAGCGGCAGCCGATTGCCCAGCGCCATCAGCATCTCGGCGAACACGCTCTGGATGCTGCCCAGGCTCATCGCCAGAATCACCAGCCCGGCCGTGAGCGAGATGGGAAAGCCGACGCTCATCATGTTGAGCGCGGGGGCGGCGCGGTTCATCACGCCGAAGGCGAGGTTGACCAGCAGCAGCGCGCACACACCCGGCAGCGCCACCCGCAAGGCGCCGGCGAACAGGGCGGTGCCTTCCTGCGCCATCGACAGCAGCATGGCGGCGCTGAGCGGCGCGGCCCCGATGGGTTGCAGGGTGAAGCTCTCGCGCAACCATTCCACCAACGCCAAGTGGCCGCCGAGGGCGAGGAAGCTCAGCACCGCCAAGGCCTGCAAGAAGCTCGACAGCACCGTCGACGAGGTGCCGCGCAGCGGATCGTTCATCTGCGCGAACGAGAGGCCCATCGAGGCCGACAGCAGCTCGCCGCCGAGTGCCACCGCCTCGAACACCAGTTGTAGTGCAAAGCCCAGCACGAGGCCGATGAGAAACTCGCGCACGAGCATCATCAGCGCGGCATCGGTGAAGAAGGCGAGCGGCGGTGTGGCGGGCAGCATCGGTGCCATCACCAGTGTGAGCACCAGCGCGAACAGCAGCCGCAGGCGCATCGGCAGCGCGCGGCTGCCGAACAGCGGGGCTGCCATCAAGGTGGCGGCGATGCGGATGAAGGGCCAGACGTAGAGGCCCAGCCACTCCAGCAACTGCGCTTCGGTCAGGCGCATGGGTAGGGCCTGTTAACGCTATGGGAATCACTGCGGCGGAAGGCGGTTTGGGGGCAGTGCAAGGAATGAGGTGCAGCGAATGGTTGTTCCATTCGCAAACCTCGTGACGCCGCAATGCCCCCAAACCGTCCCGCCCCGAAGGGTTGCTGTCCAGAAAGCCGCCATGCTGCGTTGCAAATCCTCGACCTAGAACCACTAGGCCAGCGGATTCGCGCCTCGCCTGGCGGCTTTCTGAACAGCAACGCAGCGATTCCCATAGCGTTAACAGGCCCTTAACCAATCAAGGACGGAATCTGCTCGAACAGGCGCCGGGTGAAGTCGATCAGCAGTTGCAGCATCCACGGCCCGAACAGCAGCGCGACCGCGGCCATCGCCAACAGCTTGGGGATGAACGACAAGGTCATTTCATTGATCTGTGTGGCGGCCTGGAACAGACCCACCAGCACGCCGACGAAAAGACTCGCCACCAACAGGGGCGTGGCCAGTTGCAGCGCCAGCCACATGGCATCGCGGGTGAGCGTGAGGGCGCTGTCGGGCGTCATGCGGCCACTCCGTGGCGGATTTCAATGCCAAGACCGGCGCGTAGTCGTGGCCAGGCCGCATTCACGGCTGCTGCTGTCGCGGCAGGTCCGTTCATGCGACCGCCTTGAACGACGCCGCCAGCATCGACATGGTGAGCGACCAGCCATCCACCAGCACGAACAGCATCAGCTTGAATGGCAGCGAGATGAGCATGGGCGAGAGCATCATCATGCCGAGGCTCATCAGCACGCTCGACACCACCAGATCAATCACCACGAAAGGGATGAACAGCAGGAAGCCGATCTGGAATGCCGTGGTCAGCTCGCTGGTGATGAAGCTCGCGGCCAGCACAGTGAAGGGCACGTCCTCCGGTTTCTCGAACAGCTTGTCGCGGCCGCTGAGCTTGGCAAAAGTCATCAGGTCGGCCTCGCGCGTCTGCGCCAGCATGAAACCGCGCAGGGGTTTTTCGGCGTTGGCCAGCGCGGGCTCGAAGGCCATCTGGCCGTCCATGTAGGGCTTCACCGCCGTCTCGTGGATGCGGCCCGCGACCGGGGCCATGATGAATAGGGTGAGGAACAGCGAGAGCCCGATGAGGATCTGGTTGGAAGGCGTCTGGCCGGTGCCGAGCGCCTGCCGCAACAGCCCCATGACGATGACGATGCGGGTGAAGCTGGTCATCGACAGCAGGATGGCGGGCAGGAAGGTCAGCGCCGTCATCGCTGCGAGAATTTGCAGCGACACCGAGTACTGCTGGCCGCCGCCGGGCGCGGTTTCCAGCGTCACGGCGGGCAGGCCGGCCGCCTGTGCCAGCGGGGCTGCGAACAGCAGGATCAGGGGCAGCAGCACGCGCATGACAAGACTCAGGCGCGGAAGCTGAAGTTAGGCTTGGTCGCCGCGGCCCGCATCGGCTCCGCAGCTTGGCTGCCTGCTGCACGCGCCGACGCTATGGCGACGGCGGCAGGTGCAGGAGCTTCTGCCAGCTCGGTATCGATGCCCTTGGCGCGCGCATGGGCCAGCAAGGTCTTGAGGCGTTCGGAGAAATCCTGGGTGGCCGGCGTATTGGCAGCCGACGCAGTCGCCGCTTCGTTGGCGGCGGCCGCACTGAAATCGGGTGCGACATCGAACACATGCAGCGTCTGCACCCGGCCGGGCGAGACACCGAGCAGCAGATGCGTATCGCCGGCCTGCATCCACACCACGCGCTCCTTGCTGCCGATCTGCACGCCGCCCTTGATGCTGAGTGCCGCACCCTGCCCCGCCCGTGCGCCCTGTACGCGCTTGACCAGTTTGCCGAGCACCAGAATCAGGCCCACCACCAGCAGCAGCGCACCCAGCATCGGCAGCGTCGCCGAAGGGCTGGAAGGCAGCGTGCCGAGCGGTGTGGACGCGGGTGCGACCACCATCGCCGTCGGTGCGAGGACAGGGGCCGCCGGGGCCGTTACCGCGACTGCTGCATTGAGATTTGTTTCCGGTTCCATCACCGGTGCCACCGGTGTTGCGGCGACTTCAGCCAGCGGTGAGGCGGTGGTGGAGCCTGCTGCGGCAAGCGTCTGCGACTCGGCGATTTCATCAAAGGCACTGGCGTCGTACATGGGGGTTCTCCCGTGGGTTCTTGGCTTACTTCAGCTTGCGGATGCGTTCGGCCGGGCTCACCACATCGGTGAGGCGGATGCCGAACTTCTCGTTGATCACCACCACCTCGCCGTGGGCGATGAGCGTGCCGTTGGCGTAGACATCCAGCGGCTCGCCGGCGGCGCGTTCGAGTTCCACCACGCTGCCCTGGTTGAGCTGCAAGAGGTTGCGGATGGGGATGCGCGCGCGGCCGACTTCCATCGACAGCGTGACCGGAACATCGAGAATCACATCCAGATTCACATCGTTGGTGCGGGCGCTGGCCTGGGCGGCATCGAAGCTCGGCGGGGCGAACTCCTGGGCAGTTGCGGTGTTCATTGTGTGGCTCCGTTGTTGAGGGAATTACCGCGCGACTCGCGGCGAATGGCGTCGTGGATGCGAACGGCGTTGTTGCCGCCGCTGGTGCCGAAGCTGCCGAAGAACAGGGGCACGTTCTCCACCGCCAGCTCGATGGAGCGCGGCATCTGGAACGGGATGACGTCACCGGCCTTGAGCTTGAGCAGCTGGCCCAGCGTGATCTCCGCACGGGTCAGCTCGCAGGTGGCTTCGACGGTGGCGTCCTTGATCTGCTCGCGCAGCGTGGCGATCCAGCGTTCGTCCTTTTCCATGCGGTCGGACTGCACGCCGGCGTCGAGCTGCTCGCGGATCGGCTCGATCATCGAATACGGCAGCGTGATGTGGATGTCGCCTTCACCGCCTTCGAGTGACACGTGGAACTTGCTCACCACCACCACCTCGCTGGGCGAGACGATGTTGGCGAAATGCGGATTCATCTCGTGGCCGATGGCCTCGAACTCCAGCGGCAGCACACCGCTCCAGGCTTCGCTCAGGTCGGTGAAGGCCTGCTTCATCATCAGCTGCACCACGCGCAGTTCGGTCGGCGTGAACTCGCGGCCCTCGATCTTGGTGCGGAAGCGGCCGTTGCCGCCGAAGAAGTTCTCGACCACCGTGAACACCAGGCGCGGCTCGAACACCATCAGCGCGGTGCCACGCAGCGGCTTCACCCGCAGCAGGTTGAGGCTGGTCGGCACGAACAGGCTGTGCACGTAGTCGCTGAACTTCATCATCTCGATGCCGACCACGTTCAACTCCGGCGAGCGCCGCAGCATGTTGAACAGGCCGATGCGGAACAGCCGCGCAAAGCGCTCGTTGATCATCTCCAGCGTCGGCAGGCGGCCGCGCACGATGCGGTCCTGCGAGGCGAAGTCGTAGCCGCGCGCCGTGCCGGGCACCGGCGGCGGCTCGGTGACCACCTTGCCGCTGTCGACGCCATGCAGCAGGGCGTCGATTTCGTCTTGGCTGAGAATGTCTTGCACGGGGCTGGGCCTTGGTTACTGCATCACTAAATTGGTGAACACCACGCCGTTGATGTGCGGCTTCTTCTGCTCGTCGAGCACCTTGTTGATCTCGGCTGCGGCGTCGGCTTGCAGCTTTTCCTTGCCTTCGCGGGTGAGCAGCGCGTGGTAGGTCTGCGAGCTGAACAGCAGCATCAGGCGGTTGCGCACGAGTGGATCGTTGATGCGCACGGCATCGAGTGCGGCGGTCTTCTTGGCGATCACCTGCACTTCCACCTGCAGGAAGCGCATGGCTTCTTCGTCGTTGAGGTTGACCACGAACTGCGGCGCGAGCAGTGCGAAGTCGCTGGAGGCAGCGCCCTTGGCATCACCGTGGCCCTCGCCGTGCTCGTCGGCATTGGTCTCCTCGTGTTCATCGGCGGCATGCTCGTCACCCGCCGCCTCGCCCTGTTCGGTCGCCGGCTTGGCGGCGGCCTTCTTGTTCATGTAGAACACCGCACCGCCACCCGCGGCACCGGCGGCGATGACCACGGCCAGAATCAACTTGAGCGCACCGCCTTTCGGGGCGGGGGCAGCGGCGGCTTCAGCAGGGGCGGTGGACATGTGGCGGCTCTTGGGGTGGCTAACGGACTCAAGAAGCCCTTGGAGCAAGCCGCGTACCCGCTTTGTGCCTGCGACTGCATCACCGCTGAAAGCCTTGTTCTGTCTGGTTTTTCAGCGCTCTGCCGAATTCGCGGGGCAGGTTCGACGGATTTCCGTCGAGGCGTCTGTAAATGGCCTGGCGGAAAGCCGTCAGGCGTAGTCGTCGAGCAGGCCGTTGCGGCGACGCCAGCTGCTGGGCAGGGTCGATGCGACAGCACCATCGGCGTCATCACCCGGCTTGCTGCGGCTGTTGTTGGGCGTGGTTTGCCGCGGTGCCTCGCGCCCCGGCGATTCGCGGCCCACCTGCGCATCGGCCAGCAGCACGCCGCCCTGTTGCAGCACTTCGCGCAGGCGCGGCAGCTCGCTTTGCAGCAGCTCGCGCGTCTGCGCGTGGGCGGCGGTGAGATGCACGCTCAAGCCCTTGTCGTCCACCGACAGCCGCACATCCACCGCGCCCAGCTCGCGCGGGCTGATCTCGATGCGTGCCTCCTGAATGCCCACGCCCAGCCGCCATTGAATCTGCTCGCCCAGCTGCTGCGGCCAGTCGGGCGAGTCCATCACCAGCGGCGGCGCGGCCGGCACCGGTGGTGGTGCGACGACCGGGTTGGACACCAGCGGCGGCGGCATCAGCGAGGCCACAGGTGGCAGTGGGCTGGGTGCCGCACTGAGGGTGGAGAAATCCGGCGGCAGGGCGGCGGTCTGCACATCCACGAGGACTTGCGGCGCCGGCACGGGCGCAGTGGCGGGCAAGCTCGCCAGCGCAAGCCCCGTATCTGCCGAGTGCCGTGACGGCAAGCTGTGCTCGATCTCCTTCAAAACATCCAGCCAGCGCAGCGAGGGTTCGGGCAGCGCCAGCGGCAGGCCCACCGCATCGGGCGTGGTGGCAGCAGGCTCCGGCACCGCACGCGGCGCGTTCGCCTCCGCTGGTATCGCGACGGTGCTGAAAGACTGCATGAGTCCGGCCCAGTCGATGGCGAGTGCATCGGGCACATCCGCCGTCTCCGTTTCAGAGATGGCCGGCGGCATGACTTCAGCTTGCAGCATCTGCTGAAACGGCAGGGCCGCGAGCGGCTCCGGCGCTTTGCAGAGCGCAGCGGTGGCGAGTACCGGGACCGCCGCCAGCGGGGCGACGGCTGTCACCACCCCACTGCCTGCTGGCGCACCCAGCTGCGGGTAGCGAGTTCGTCGAGGTCGCGGGATTCGCGGCGCGATTCGCCGACGGCGATCTGGCGTCGGGCAGCGTCGCCCAGCTGTTCGAGTTTTTCCACCTCGCGGTGCAGGGCGATCCAGCGCAGGCGCGCGCGCTCCACCTCGGTGGCGAGATGCCCGACGCGCTCGTGCTGGAAGTGCACCGCATCGCGCAGCTTCGCCAGGAAACCGGCGTGGTGCGTGAGTGCCATCACGCCGTTGGTGGCGGGCACGCGGCTGGCGTATTCGATCTCGTACTGCAGCAGCTCGGCGTGGCGGTCGCCCGCGTTGGCGTGCTTGGCCAGCGCGTCGGCCAGTTGCCGTGCTGCATGGTCTTCCTGCTGCGCCGCCAGCCGCTGGAGAGTGGCCAGCCGGTGCAGCGAGTTCGCTTCGGCGCTATTCATGAGATGGCTTGATCCAGTAGGGCGTGGAGCTGTGCGAGGCTCTCTCCAAATCCTGCGCCAGCGTGGACGTCCTGCTTGAGGAAGGCCTCGATCTTCGGCCACAGGGCGAGTGCGGCATCGGTGCGCGGGTCGGCGCCGCGCTGGTAGGCGCCGATGGCGATGAGGTCGCGATTGCGGTTGTAGGCGGCGAGCAGGCCGCGCAGCTGCCGCACGCGCTGCTGGTGTTCGGCGCTGGTGCAGTCGTTGGCGACGCGCGAGATCGACGACTCGATGTCGATCGCCGGATAGATGCCACTCTCGGCAATGCGCCGGCTCAGCACGATGTGACCGTCGAGAATGCCGCGCGCGGCGTCGGCAATCGGATCCTGCGGATCGTCACCCTCGGTGAGCACGGTGTAGAAGGCGGTGATCGAACCCTTGCCCGGCTCGGCATTGCCCGCGCGCTCGACCAGCGCCGGCAGCTTGGCGAATACCGAAGGCGGATAGCCCTTGGTGGCCGGCGGTTCGCCGATCGCCAGGGCGATCTCGCGCTGCGCCATGGCATAGCGGGTGAGCGAATCCATGATCAGCAGCACGTTCTTGCCCTGGTCGCGAAAATGCTCGGCGATCG
>JAUSQI010000011.1 GCA_030652575.1 Stagnimonas sp.
AGAAGCTCACGTCGTAGGCCTTCATGATCTCGCAGATCTCGTCGAAGTGCGTGTAGAGGAAGTTTTCCTGGTGGTGCGTGATGCACCACTTGGCCAGAATGGAGCCGCCGCGCGAGACGATGCCGGTGCGCCGCTGCGCAGTGAGGTGGATGTAGGCCAGGCGCACGCCGGCGTGGATGGTGAAGTAGTCCACGCCCTGTTCGGCCTGCTCGATCAGCGTGTCGCGATAGAGCTCCCAAGTCAGGTCTTCGGCCTTGCCGTTGACCTTTTCCAACGCCTGGTAGATCGGCACGGTGCCAATCGGCACGGGGCTGTTGCGGATGATCCACTCGCGGGTTTCGTGGATGTTCTTGCCGGTGGAGAGATCCATCACCGTGTCGCCGCCCCAGCGGGTCGACCAGACCATCTTCTCGACCTCTTCGGCGATGCTGGACGACACCGCCGAGTTGCCGATGTTGGCGTTGATCTTCACCAGAAAATTGCGGCCGATGATCATCGGCTCCAGCTCGGGGTGATTGATGTTGGCGGGGATGATCGCGCGGCCGCGTGCGACTTCGCTGCGCACGAACTCCGGCGTCACTTCCTTCGGCAGCGAGGCACCAAAGCTGTGGCCCGCGTGCATGCGGCGCAGGTAGCCCGCCTTCTCGTAGCTTTCGCGCAACTCTTGCAGGCGCACGTTCTCGCGGATGGCGATGTATTCCATCTCCGGCGTGATCAGGCCGCGCCGGGCGTAGTGCATCTGGCTGACGTTGGCGCCTTTCACCGCGCGGCGCGGTTTGCGGATGTGCTCGAAGCGCAGGTGCGCGGTTTTTTCATCCGCCGCACGGATGCGACCGAACATGCTGCTCAGGCCGCGCAAGGGTTCGGTATCGCCACGCTCCTCGATCCACCCAGCGCGCAGGCTGGGCAGGCCCTTGAGCAGATTGATGTGCGCCGCCGGGTCGGTATACGGCCCGCTGGTGTCGTACACCGTAACCGGCGCATTGGGCTCGATGCCATCTTTCACCCGCGTCGGCGTGAGCGAAATCTCGCGCATCGGCACCTGGATGTCGGGCCGTGAGCCTTCGACATAAATCTTGCGGCTGGCAGGGAACGGACGCGTGGCGTCGTCGGTGAGGCGCGTGGCCTCGTGCAGAAAATCGTTGGGTAGTGCGCTCATCAAAATCTCCTGTGGCGGGCAGGAAGACGGGCGCAGCACCGCGGCAAGCGCCCTGCCTTCCCTCGCCGACGTCTTCAAACGGGTCGGCCAGGTTCCAAGAGTGTGTTCTCAGCCTGCGCAACTCGCGCAGGCACCCCCGGCTGGATGACGACAGGGTAACCCAAGCCCGGCCATTTCATGGGACTGTCATGTTCATGTCGCAGTGCGCGATTACCTTGCGCGTCGCTCCCATTCCGGCTTTTTGTCATGCGTTTGTCCGCCCTGCTCATCCCCGCCCTGATGCTCACTGCCTGCGGCAACAGCGATGTGCCGTCTGTGACGACTCCCGTCGCGCCCGGCGTGCCGAACAGCAGTACGCCCAAGGTGCGCTTCGTGGCTTTTGGCGACGCGGGGCAGGCCACGCAGGGCGGCCCTGCCGCGCAGACTGCGGTCGGCGATGCGATGGCCGCCGTGTGTGCCGCACGCGGCTGCGACTTTGCATTGGAGTTCGGCGACAACTTCTACCTCTCCGGCGTGGCCAGCACCGCCGATGCGCAGTGGCAGAGCAAGTTCGAGCTGCCCTACGCCAATCTCAAGGTGCCGGTGTTCGCCACACTGGGCAACCACGACAACAGCCAGGGGCCGGGTGAGGGCAGCAGCAACGCACGCGGCAATTTCCAGGTCGCTTACCACTCGGCTGCCGACAACCTCAGCAAGAAGTGGAACATGCCGTCGCGCTATTACCGCTTCACCGCACCCTTGAGCACGCAGGGCAACGATTTCACCCTCAACACACCAGCCGGCTACACCTTGCCCTCCACCGCACAGACACCGCTGGTGGAGTTCTTCAGCCTCGACTCCAGCCCGCTCACGTCCATCGTCGCCGACGTCAACCCGACCTATAACTACCTCACCTACGGGCCGACGCATTTGCAGTGGTTTCAGCAGGGCCTGACCAACAGCAAGGCGAAGTGGAAGATCGCCTTCGCGCACCATCCCTACGTCAGCAACGGCCTGCACGGCAACGCCGGCACTTTCGACGGCACGCCTGCCCTGCTGCCCGGCACCACCAACGGCAAGCCCTGGCTGGACTTTCACACCGAGTCCTCCTGCGCGATGGGGCTGGATTTCTTCATGTTCGGCCACGACCACGACATCGAGTGGCTGAAACCCGTCGCGGCCTGCAACAGCAAGACCCAGTTCATCCTCAGCGGCACCAGCGAACAGCCCCGTGCGTTTGGCGACGCGGCGCGCAATGCGACCTACTATCAGAAGGACAATGTGCTGGCATTCTTCTGGTTCGAGTTCGAGGGCGAAAAAATGACAGGCTCAGCCTATGTGCTGGATGCGGACATGCAGCTGCCGAAGAACACGGACGGCAGCCTGAAGGCGGATTTCGAGCAGTCGATGGCACGTCTGCCGTGAGAGCCTGGCTAGTCCTGCTGTGCCTGGCCCTGCCCTTGGCGGCACAGGCGGCACGGGTGCAGGGCGATGGATTTTCAATCGACGTGCCCGACGGATGGCAAGTGCAGCGCGGCGTGATGGGCGTGCCACTGATGGCCCGCCCGCCGCAAGCAACCGACGCCGAGGGCTGGGGGCAGGACCTGCTCACCGTCACCGCCGAGCCCGCCGACCGCCGCCGCACTTGTCTCGAAGGTTTCACCCTGCGCAAGCTGGCCCAGTTCGGCTATCACGCCTCCGAGTTCCAGAAGCTGGAGGAAGAGGCGCTGGAGCTGCCCGCCAAGAACGGCCGCGTCGCCACCCGCCTGACCCTGCGCTACCGCGAAGGCCCGCGCGAGCTGATGGCCTATGTGCTGATTCTCGATGCCGGCAGCCACTTTTTGACGGCGACCGTGACCTCCAGTCCCGCCCGCTTCGAGTTTCAGCGCGCGCGTTTCCGCACGCTGGTCGAGAGCCTGCGGCGTGCATCCAGCGCGCCGCCCAAGCGGTAAATACAGACCGCATACTGCCGCGCAACGCTGCCTTCATCCTTCCTGTTTTGGTCATCGCCATGAAAATCTCCAGCACCCTCGCCGCACTGGTTTTTTCCGTTCCATTGTTCGCCGCTTGCGGCATCAGCCAGCCGCCCGATGCCGGCGACACCACGCCCGTCACACCGGTGACGCCTCCGGCCCCCAAGGTGCGCTTCATCGCCTTTGGCGATGCCGGTCGCGGCAACGACAACCAGATTGCGGTGGGCGCGGCAATGGCTCAGCTGTGCCAGCTCAAGGGATGCGATTTTGCGCTGGAGACCGGCGACAACTTCTACGAAACCGGTGTGACTTCGGTGACCGATGCGCAGTGGCAAAGCGCCTTCGAGGTGCCCTACAAGGATCTCAACATCCCCATCTACGCCACGCTCGGCAACCACGACAACGCCAACACCCAGATCGGTGAGGGCTTCAACAACGCCAAGGGCAACTTCCAGGTGGACTACACCACCGATGCCGTCAACACCACCAAGAAGTGGAAGATGCCGGCGCGTTACCACGCCTTCACCGCGCCGCTCAATGCGGCGGCGGGCACGGCACCCATCATCGAGTTCTTCTGCCTCGATTCGAGCCCGCTCACTGCCACCATACCCAATCTCACCGACGTCGAGTTCAACTACCTCACCTACGGCCCGACCCAGATGCAGTGGTTTCAGAATGGCCTGATGGCGACCAAGGCCAAGTGGACCATCGCCTACTCGCACCACCCCTACATTTCCAACGGTGAACATGGCAATGCGGGCAATTTCGACGGCACCGGTGCGCTGCCCTTCGGCACAACCGACGGACAGCCGTGGAAAGACCTGATGGACCAGAGTGCCTGCGCAATGGGCCTCGACTTTCACATCTTCGGCCACGACCACGATCTCGAGTGGCTCAAGCCAACGGCGGGTTGCAACACCAAAACCGAGTTCATCCTGAGCGGTGCGGGTTCGGACGTGCGCGCCTTTGGCGATGCCACGCTCAACGAGGCTTACTTCCAGCAGGACATGATGCAGGGCTTCTTCTGGTTCGAGGTCACCGACACCGCCTTCATCGGAGAGACCTACATCCTGAAGGACGCCAAGCTGCAACTCGATGCCGTCGGCAAACCCATGCCCTCGTTCACCCGCACCGTCACCAAATAAAGTCATGCGCGCGTTGCCGCTTGTCGCGCTGCTGCTGGCGGCATGCTCGAAGACCCCCGCGCCTGTCGAGCCGCCGCCCGCCGTCGCCACGGTGACACTGGCACCGAAGCTGGTGTTGCCGCCGCGTCCGGTAGCGGGCAATCCCGAAGCCCCCATCCCGCCGCAGTGCTACACCCGCACAGCGGGCGTGGCCAACCCCTGCTGGACCTGCCACACCACCAAGAACGGCAACAACCTCAAGGGCGACTGGAACCTGCAGGAGGTCTATGCGTTCTCCGACGCCGGCCTCGACAACCACTGGAAGACGCTGTTCGAAGACCCGCGCCTTGGCATCGCCGCCATCCCTGATGCCGACATGACGCGCTACCTGCGCGAGGACAATCTCACGCCCTGGCTCGCCAGCCAGCCCGCTGGCGCACCGGCGTTCGACCTTCGCAAGGGTTTTGACGACGCCGGTTTCCTGCGCGACGGCAGCGGCTGGCGGGCGGTGCGCTACCAGCCGTTCCCCGGCACCTTCTGGCCCACCAACGGCGCGAGTGACGACATCTACATCCGCCTGCCCGCCGCCTTTCGCAGTACGGCAGATGGCAAGCCTTCACAGTCGCTCTATCGACTCAATTTGGCTCTGCTCGAAGCCGCCATGACGGTGCCGGATACCGTCAGCGATGCCGCCCTGCAACGCACCGTCGAGCCGGTGGACGAGCGTCTTGCAGAACGTGATCTCGATGGCGATGGCGCCCTCGGCACCGCCACGCGCATCGTCAGCCTGCCACCGCATTACTTCGGGGCCGCCGCGCAAATCCCGGTGCAGCGCTGGAGCTACCCGCGCGGCACCGAGTTCATCCACACCGTGCGTTATCTCGACCCGGATGCCCCCGGCTGGCTGTCGCCGCGCCTCAAGGAATTCCGCTACGCCATCAAGTACGGCGACCCGGACGCCACCGCCCGCATCGGGGCCTACAAAGAGTCGGACGAGGAAAAGCGTCTTGGCCGCCTGCCCTGGTTTGCCGCCGACGAGCACGGCGGGCTGCGCAACACGCTGGGCTGGGAATATCGCGGCTGGATCGAAGACCGCGACGGCCGGCTGCGCGCGCAGGATCACGAAGAAACGCTGAGTTGCATGGGCTGCCACGGCGGCATCGGCATCACGGTGGATTCCAGCTTCGGCCTGCCGCGCAAAGTGCCCGGCGCGGCGGGCTGGGCGGTGCAGTCGCTCGATGGCTTGAAGGACATCCCGCAGGCCGGTCACGCCGAGCCGGAGGTGCTCACCTACTTCAGGCGCGTCGGCGGCGGCGACGAGTTCCGCGCCAATGCGGAAATCCTCGCGCGGTTCTTCCCCAAGGGCCGGCTGAATGAGGCCGAGGTGCGGCGCGCGGGCATCGATGGCGACAAGGACCTGCGACATCTGCTGCTGCCCAGCCGCGAACGCGCGCTCACACTCAACAAGGCCTACTGGCAGCTGGTGCGCGGGCAGCGCTTCAAACAGGGGCGCACGCCGGTCGTCGCGCCTGCGCACAACGTCTTCGAGCACATCGACAACGGCGACACCGCCCTGCGTGCGAAGAACCGCATCTACTCGGATGGCCGCCTCTGGCTCGACTGGCCCGAGCCGCGTTAGAGCAAGCCGCTGCCCGCGAACCAAAGCCCGGCATAGATGCGCGGCTCGACGAAAAAGCCCTCGGCACGTTTCGCCTCCAGCCAGCCGTGCACGCCATCGAGCGGCACCAGATGCACGGTGATGTCCTCGCCATCCACACCGCCGCCATCGTGCTCGCGGGTGAGGCCACGGATGCCGACCAGCGTCAGCTGCTCACTGGTCAACCCCGCCGCCGTCGGCCCCTGCGTGAGGATGAAGGCCTCTTCGCCGCGATAGCCGGTTTCTTCCAGCAGCTCGCGCAGCGCAGCCTGCTCGAAGGCCTCGCCGGCAAAGGCATCGCTGTCACCCACGATCCCCGCCGGCAGCTCGATGGTCTTGCCCTGCAGGGGGATGCGCGTCTGCTCCACCAGAATCAGCTCGCGCGCGGGCGTAACCGCAATGATGACCACCGCGCCGCTCGCCTTCACACGCCGCACATATTCCCAATGGCGGTCGCGCTTCAGCTCCAGAAACTCGCCTTTGTGCAGCGATCTGATGTGGCTCATTCTTTCTTGAGCCAGGTGACATACGAGGCCGCACGCGGCCCGAGCGACAGGGTCTTGGCGAGGTCGGCCAGCACTGGCGTCATCTCCTCGGCGAAGCGATACGGCGGGTTCACCACCACCAGGCCGCTGCCGCGCATCTGGCCTTCGGCGGGTGCGCCGGTGTCGAGACAGAGATCGAGCACCGGCTTGCTGCTGGCCAGCGCCATGCGACGGCCGAAACGCTCGACCTCGAAGCTGTTTTTCAGGGGATACCAGAAGGCGTAGATGCCGCCGGCGAAGCGCGCCTGGCTCTTCACCAGAAACGCCTCCATCGCCTCGAACTCGTCGCGGCGTTCAAAGGGTGGGTCGACCAGCACCAGGCCGCGCTTCTCGGGCGGCGGCAGCAGCGCATGTACTTCGTAGCCGTCGCGCTCGTGCAGGGTGGTCTGCCGGTCGCGGGCGAAATGCTGGCGCAGGTCTTCGAACACATCCGGCACGTTTTCGCACAGCACCAGCTTGTCCTTGTCGCGCAGCATGGCCTGCGCGAGCACCGGCGAGCCGGGATAGATGTTGATGGCTTCGCCCGCGGCATTGAGCGCCTGCACGGCCTTGAAATACGAGGCCACCGGCTCGGCGAACGTGTAGTCCGGCTTGAGCTGGCCAATGCCGTCCTGCGACTCGGCGGTTTTCAGCGAGGCGGCCGAACGCAGGTCGTAGAGGCCCGAACCCGCATGGGTTTCGAGATAGCTCCAGGGCGAGTCCTTGCGGCTCAGGGCTTGCAGCAGACCCACGAGCACGACGTGCTTGTGGACATCGGCGAAATTGCCGGCGTGATAGGCGTGGCGGTAGTGCATGGGCGCGATGATAAGTGCATTTGCGGCTTGCACCGTGCGCCACAAAAAAGGCCGCGCGAACGCGGCCCGTGAACCCGGCGAGATGACCGCAATCAGTAGCTGTATTTCGCCGAGAACTGCAGGCGATCCAGATTGCCGTCCTGGCCATTTTCCAGCTCGCGCTGTGCGTGGCGCAGCTCGGCACCGAAGGTGAGTTTGGCCACCGGCGAATACAGCAGGTTGAGCGAGGCACTCTGCACGCTCTTGGTCAGCGCCGTGCCGGTCTTGGAAGTGGGGTTGTCGATTTCCAGCGCCGAGACGGTGACGGTGCTGCGCCATTTGGGTGTCCAAGCGTGTTTGTAGGCCAGATAACCGCCGGCAACGCCGATGGCATCCAGCTCGCCGGTCGACAGCACCACGTCCGCCGAAGTGCCCAGCGCCATGTAGCGGCCGATGCCGTCGCCGGTGGTGATCTGGAACTTCAGATCATCCGCACCGAAGCCGATCTTGCCGGCCAGGCTCACACCGCCGCCGGTGGTCTTGTCGTCCACGGCCGCCACCGCACCCACGGCCGGGTTTTCGGCCTTGAGCTGACGCAGCAAACCAGCCACTGAAAGCTCCGCAGGGCCGAGCTTGAAGTTGTAGCGGGCGACGAAATCGGGCAGCACGCCATCGCCGCTGCCGGCCACCGCGCCGCCACCGCCGGGCAGGATCGACGTCTCGGGGTTCTCGACCGCCAGCTGCAAATTGCCCAGCGTGTAGCGCAGCTGCGGCTGCCGCACGAACACCGAGCCCTCGCTGGGGAAGGCGACGAAATCCAGTGTTTCCGGCAGCGAGCCCAGGTTGAGGAAGGTCGTCCATTCCTGCCCGACCAAGAGGTTGTCGTAGGTGATGAAGGCGCGGCGGAAGCCCGGCGTGTAGGCGTTGGTGACGATCTCGTTGGCTGATGTGCTCTGGTTGACGATGAAATCCAGTTCCACATGCGTGCCGAGCTTGTGGCCGTCGATCATCGTGTCGGTCTTCACGAACAGGCGCGTTTCCTTGGCGTGAAAGTCGGTGAAGTCGCGGCTCCTGGCACCGCCCGCACTCACCGGGATCGAGTTGGGTAGATAGAAGTCGCGGCCCGAGCCCTGCGCCACCTCGCCTTCGCTGAAGCGCGAGTAGAGCGCATCGGCCTTCACGTAGCCGCCGATGGTGATCTTGGTATCGCCAACCTTCATCTCGTTGGGCTTGGGCGGCGGCGGTGCAGCGGCGACCGGCGGTGGCGGTGTGGGTTTGGCGCGCTCGGCGGCCAGCTGCGCCTCCAGCACGTCCAGCCGCTGGCGCAGTTCGCGCACGGCGGCGGCGGTATCGCTGGATGTGGCGGCTTGCGCAAACGACACCACGGGCGTGAGCAATGCGGCGGCGCACAGCGTGCGGGCGGCCAGCGCGAACGGGGACAGGCAATAGCGGGCTGATGACATGGGTTCTCCTCTCGAATAGTTTTATGAACAGCTGCCGGAGCTTGCGCGCTCGGTCACCGGCGTCCCATTCGCCTTAGGTCTAACTGGCTGCGCATTGCGACCAAAGTCTTAGACGTGTGCATGGCGCATTGCCGCCTACACTCCGGTGCATGAACGCCTCATCCGCAGCGGCAGTGCAGCTACAACCCGTCGTCATCGTCGCGGACGATCACCCCTTGTTCCGTGCGGCGCTGCGAGCGGCGGTGGAACGGGTGCTGCCCGGTGCCGCCGTGACCGAAGCCGACAGCCTCGGCGCGCTCCAGCAGAGCATCGCCAAGGCCCCCGACGCCGACCTGGTGCTGCTGGATCTGCGCATGCCCGGCGTGCAGGGGTTTTCCTCCCTGGTGTGGCTGCGTGCCGAACACCCGAGCGTACCGGTGGTGATGGTCTCGGCAGACGAGGACGCCACCACCATCCACCGTGCGCTGGATTTCGGTGCCGCCGGCTTCATCCCCAAATCGGCCGGGCTGGAGGTGCTCACCGAAGCCCTCACCGCCGTGCTGGACGGCCAGCTGTGGACGCCGCCGCAAGCGAGTCACCCGCCCGACACCACCGACGCGCAGCTGGCCCGCCGCGTCGCCAGCCTCTCGCCGCAGCAGCTGCGGGTGCTCATGCACCTGGCCGAGGGCCGTCTCAACAAGCAGATCGCCTACGACCTGGCGGTGACCGAGGCGACCATCAAGGCGCACGTCACCGCCATCCTGCGCAAGCTCGGGCTCTATGGCCGCACGCAGGCGGCAGTGCTGGCGCAGCGCCTGCTGCTCTCGGACGCGGTGACGCTGGACGTCAGCGCCGTGCTGGCGGATACACCCGAAGAGGACGAGGCTTAGCGCGGCAAAAACGGCAGTGGCCCGACTGACAGACAGGCGCCGATTGTTATCATGGCGCCCTGTGCAGCAACACCGCTGCCATCCCCATCGCATTGTTCAGGATCCCCCCTTCCATGCCCTCACTGCCTTTACAGGGTTGCAAACTTCTCATCGTCGAAGACGACGCGCTGAATGCACAGCTGCTGACGTTTCAGCTCGAAGACGAAGGCATCGAGTTCATCGGCCCCGCGGCGTCGGTCACGGCGGCAATCGACCTGCACAACCGCCATTCGCCCGATCTGGTGCTGCTCGACTACCGCGTGCAGGGCGGCACGGTCGAGCCGGTGATGGAGATGCTGGTCGCCAAGCGCACGCCGTTCGTGCTGGCCACCGGCGCGGTGCCGGACCAGTTCAGCTCGCGCTTTCCGCAGGTTCAGGTTCTGCTCAAGCCCTTCACCGCGAAAGACCTGATTGCCGCGCTGCGCAAGGCGTACGCGAGCAAGGTCTAGCCTTCGACGCTTCCTGAGCCGCCGCCCAGAATCTCGCGGATCTTCACCGCCAGCACGTCGATGGTGAAAGGCTTGGAGATCATCTGCATGCCCGGCGCCAGAAATGCCGAACGCACGGCCGCTTTCTCGGCATAGCCGGTGATGAACAGGATTTGCAGGCCGGGGCGATGGTGGCGCGCCACATCGGCCAGCTGACGGCCGTTCATGCCCGGCAGGCCGACGTCGGAAATCATCAGGTCCAGCGGCTGTGCCGATTCGAGGATGGGCAATGCCGCACTGCTGTCGGCGGCTTCGATGGCTGCGTAGCCCAGTTCAAGCAGCAGGGACATCACCAGCAAACGCACGGCCGGGTCGTCCTCCACCACCAGCACGATCTCGCCGGTGCCCTGCGGCGCCTCCGGCAACAGCACTTCGGCGCCCTGCGTCTCACCGCCGCGCAGGCGCGGCAGATACAGCTTCACCGTGGTGCCCCGCTCCAGCTCGCTGTAGATGCGCACGTGGCCACCGGACTGCCGCACGAAGCCGTAGATCATCGAAAGACCCAGGCCGGTGCCCTGCCCGATCGGCTTGGTGGTGAAGAACGGCTCGAACGCCTTGGCGATCACCTCGGCCGACATGCCCATGCCGGTGTCGCTCACCGAGATCACCACGTACTCGCCCGGTTCGAGGGCTTCGTGCAGATCGGTGTAGCGGCTCTCCAGCCGTGTCGTCGTGGTCTCGATGGTGAGCTTGCCGCCCTGCGGCATCGCATCCCGCGCATTGATGGCGAGGTTGAGCAGCGCGCTGTCGAGCTGGTTTTCGTCGGTGGACACCAGCCAGCCTTCGCTGCCCAGTTTCACTTCGAGATCGACCTGTTCGCCCAGCGTGCGCTTGAGCAGATCCTCCATCGACAGCACCAGCCGGTTGACGTCCACCGGCTTGCTGTCGAGCGACTGCCGGCGCGAGAACGCCAGCAGCCGGTGCGTGAGTGCCGCCGCCCGCTGCGCCGACGTGATGGCGGCCGACATGAAGCGTTCCAGGTCATCGACGCGGCCGTTCGTGAGCCGGCGCTGCATCATGTCCAGAGAGCCCAGGATGCCGGTCAGGAGGTTGTTGAAGTCGTGCGCGATGCCGCCGGTGAGCTGGCCGATGGATTCCATCTTCTGGCTCTGGCGCAGGCTGGCCTCGGCCTGCCGCAGTTCTTCCAGGCGCTGGCGCTCGACGGTGATGTCGCGGCCGACCGCGCGGATGCGGGTGCCATCGGGCACGGCGCTCCAGGAGATCACGCGGCTGCTGCCATCCTTGTGCCGGTACCGGTTTTCAAAGCCCTGAACCGTCTTGCCGCTCGTCAGGGCAGCCAGCTCGGTCAAGGTGTGCGGCAGCGAATCCTCGTGCAGAAAATCGATGAAATTGCGGCCGACCAGTTCGCCTTCGGCCCAGCCCAGCGTATCGGCCCATGCCGGGTTGACCGCTTCGATGCTGCCGTCGAAAGCCGCAGTCACCATCAGATCGCTCGACAAGCGCCAGATGCCGTTGCGATCGCGCGTCTGTTCCTCCACCTGCTGTTCGAGCGAGGCGTTGAGACCGGCCAGCTCGGCCTGCGCCTTCTTGTGGTCGTCGATGTCGGTGTTGGTGCCGATCCAGCGGACCACACATCCACCCTCGCTCACCGGCTGTGCGCGCGACAGAAACCAGCGATAGACGCCGTCGATGCGCCGAACCCGGAACTCGGTTTCGTACGGGCTGCCGGTGTCGAGCGAATGCCGCCACGCCGCAGAAACGCTGGCGAGATCGTCCGGGTGCAGGGTGGTGGCCCATCGCTCGCCCGTCAGCTCGGCGGCGGTGACGCCGATGTAGTCCAGCGCCTGCGGGTTGAACCAGTCCAGCAGGCCGTCGGCACCGGCGGTCCAGACCTGGTTGGGCATGGCCTGCGCCAGCACGCGGAACTGCCCTTCACTGCTGAGCAGCTGCGCCTCTGCGGCCTTCTGTTCGGTGATGTCCAGCGCCACGCCCACCATCGTGACGGCGCGGCCGCTGTCATCGCGCAGGAACTCGGCGCGCCGGCGGATCCAGCGCAGCGCCCGATCGTTGTGGCGGTGGATGCGGTACTCGGTCTCCAGCACCGCCTCGCCGGAACGGCGGGTGGCAGGCGAAGACCGGTTGTTGCGATCCTCCGGCAGCACCAGCGCCTCGAACTGCTGGGCGGGTAGCGATTCGACGACGGGCAGGCCAAAGAGGCGACAGAACTCCGGGGTCACCGTCATCTGGTTGCTGTCGATGTCGAGCGAGAACACGCCGATGCCGCCCGCCTCCTGCGCGACACGCAGCTGGGCTTCGATCACCTGACGGCTGACCGCCGGGTCCGGGAAGGATTCGGTGCTCATGGGAGCGGTATTTTATGCCCCGATGAGTACCGCATTTCAGCCGCCGTCCGCCCCGGCCTCGGCGGCATCGCGGCCGCGCTGGCGGGCTTCGGCTTCGAGCCGCGCCTCTTCGATCTGATCGAGCACAGCACCCACGTCGGCCTCGGGCGACTCATCGACGAACACACCCGTCAGCACGCTGTCAGGCTTCAGCTCGCTGGCCTGGAACAGCTTCCAGATCTCCTTCGCGTACTGCGTCTCCAGCAGCTCGGGGGCCGAGCGGCCGAAGGTGGCGCGCATGTTGTTGACGTCGCGTTCGAGCATTGAGAACGCATTGTTGTTGCTGGCGGCACTCACCGCCTGCGGCAGGTCGATCACCACCGGGCCCACGGCATCGACCAGCACGTTGTATTCCGACAAATCGCCGTGGATCAACCCCTCGCAGAGCATCAGCACGATCTGCCGCATCATGAAGCTGTGCCACTCGCGCGCCTGCTCGGGCGTGATGTCGACATCGTTCAGGCGCGGTGCCGCGTTGCCTTCGGCATCGCAGACCAGTTCCATCAGCAACACGCCCGCGTGCACGCCGTGCGGCTTGGGCACGCGCACGCCGGCGTAGTCGAGGCGGTACAAGGCCTCGACCTCGGCGTTCTTCCACTCTTCTTCCTGCTGCTTGCGGCCGTGGCGGCTGCCGCCCTTGCCCATGGCGCGCGCGTCGCGGCTGCCCCTGGCCTTGCGGCCCTCCTGGTACTGGGCGAGCTTGTGGAAGCCGCGGTGCTCGGCCTCCTTGTAGACCTTGGCACAGCGCACTTCGTCGCCACAGCTGACCACGAAGACCGAAGCCTCCTTGCCGCTCTTCAACTGCCGCAGCACGGCATCGACCATGCCGTTGTCGACCAGCGGTTGCAGGCCCTTGGGCGGCTTCATGGCACGCGGCGCGCAGGGCAACAAAAAAAGGCGGCGTGAGCCGCCTCTGCTGCCGGGTTGAAGACGGCAGTCACTATTTCTTTTTCTCGTTCTTCGCCGCTTTCTTCTCGGCGGGCGTCATTGCGGGCTTCTTCTTGGTTTCCTTCTTGCGATCCATCCCTTTGCTCATGGGGTTTTCTCCGGCGTGGTGGTTTCGGGTGCATCAGACTCGGGTGCATCGGCGCCCTCGGTCGCCTCGGTGGCGTTGCCGCCCGCCAGCTTCTTCAGACGTTTTTCTTCCTGCTGCTTGATCTTCTTCAGTTCACGCTGGCGCTTCTCGAACTGGTAGTTGGGCTTGGCCATGACTGCTCCGGGATAGTGTGGTGCGCAGTGTACGGCAATGCCCCGCGCGGCGGCGATCAGTTGCGCAGCTTGTAGCCGGTTTTGAAGATCCAGCGGATGGCCAGCAGGCACAGCACCATGAACAGGCAGGTCATGCCCACGCTGGTGCCGATGCCGACATCCGACACGCCGAAGAAGCTCCAGCGGAAACCGCTGACCAGATACACCACCGGATTGAACAGGGTGACCTTCTGCCAGAACGGCGGCAGCATGCTGATGGAATAGAAACTGCCGCCCAGGAAGGTGAGCGGTGTGACCACCATCAACGGGATGATCTGCAGTTTCTCGAAGCCGTCGGCCCAGATGCCGATGATGAAACCGAACAGGCTGAAGGTGACGGCGGTGAGCACCAGGAACAGCGCCATCCACAGCGGGTGCGCGATGCTGTAGTCCACGAACAGGCGCGCGGTGAGCAGCATGAGGATGCCGAGCAGGATCGACTTGCTCGCCGCCGCACCCACGTAGCCCATCACCACCTCCACGTGCGACACCGGTGCCGACAGCAGCTCATAGATGGTGCCCGACCACTTGGGCATGTAGATGCCGAAGCTGGCATTGCTGATGCTCTCGCTGAGCAGCGACAACATCACCAGACCGGGGATGATGAAGGCCCCGTAGCTCACACCATCGATCGCGCCCATGCGCGAGCCGATGGCGGCACCGAACACCACGAAATAGAGCGAGGTCGAGAGCACCGGCGAGGCGATGGACTGCATCAGCGTGCGGAAGGTGCGCGCCATTTCAAAGCGGTAGATGGCCTTGACGCCATGCCAGTTGAAGCCTGTCGTGGCCTGACTCATGCGCGCTGCTCCCGTACCAGATCGACGAAAATGTCTTCGAGCGAGGACTGGCTCGATTGCAGCTCCTTGAAGTCGATGCCGTGTTCACCCAGCCGCCGCAGCAGGGCGCTGATGCCGGTCTCGTCGCTCTGCGCGTCGAAGCTATACGTCAGCGTGTTGCCGTCCGCCGACAAGGCCAGCGAGGCATCCGCCAGCGTCGGCGGCACCGCGTCGAGTGGATTCTTCAGATGCAGCTTGAGCTGCTTCTTGCCGAGCTTCTGCATGAGCGCCTGCTTGTCTTCCACCACGATCAGTTCGCCCTTGCGGATCACGCCGATGCGGTCGGCCATCTCCTCGGCTTCTTCGATGTAATGGGTGGTGAGGATGATGGTGACGCCGCGCTCGCGCAGGCCCCGCACCATCGTCCACATGTCGCGGCGCAGCTCCACGTCGACCCCGGCGCTGGGTTCGTCGAGGAACAGAATCTGCGGTTCGTGCGACAGCGCCTTGGCGATCATCACGCGGCGTTTCATGCCGCCCGAGAGCGTCATGATCTTCGCGTCGCGCTTGTCCCACAGCGAGAGCTCGCGCAGGATCTTCTCGATCAGCGCCGTGTCCGGCGGCTTGCCGAACAGCCCGCGGCTGAAGTTGACGGTGGCCCACACGCTCTCGAAGGCATCGGTGCTCAACTCCTGCGGCACCAGGCCGATCTTGGCGCGTGCGGCGCGGTAGTCGGCGATCACATCGTGCCCGTCCGCCAGCACCGTGCCGCTGGTGGGATTGACGATGCCGCAGACGACGCCGATGAGCGTGGTCTTGCCCGCCCCGTTGGGCCCGAGCAGGGCGAAGATCTCGCCGCGCCGGATGTCGAGCGTGACGCCCTTGAGGGCCTGGAACCCGGACTTGTAGGTCTTGGTCAGGTTCTGGATGGAAATGATGTTGGGCACGTCCACTCGATGTTGCGGGGGTAATGCGGGATGGTACCCGCAAAGATCGCCGCCCGGCCCACCGCACCCGGCGGTGTGGCTGCGACGCTTCAAGGTTTCTCGAACAAGTCCCGCCAGGACGGCTGCGTGCTGCCTAGCACGGCGGTGAATGGCCCCATCGGCAGGGCCTCGCTGATGAGGAAGCCCTGAACCTCGTCGCAGCCGTGCCGACGCAGCCAATCCAGCTGGTCAGCCGTTTCCACCCCTTCGGCGATCACCCGCAGGCGACGGCTGTGGGCCAGATGGATGATGGCGAGCACGATGGCATCGGCATCCTCGGCGCCGAGCGCGATGTCGACGACGAACGAGCGGTCCATCTTCAGGCTCTGGATCGGGAAGCGCTTCAGCGAACTCAGGCTCGAATGGCCGATGCCGAAGTCGTCGATGGCGATGCTCACCCCCATCTCGCGTAGCTCCGCCATGGTGCGGATCGCGGCTTCGACATCGTGCATGACCAGGCTCTCCGTGAGTTCGAGGTCGAGCAGTTCGGCGGCGAGGCCGGTCTCGGCCAGCGTGCGGGCGACCATCGCCACCAGCCCCTTTTCGCGGAACTGCCGGGGTGAGAGGTTCACCGACACGCGGGTGCGCTCGCTACGCACCGCCTGCCAGGCCTTGCATTGCAGGCAGGCCAGGCGCAGCACCCACTCGCCGATGGGCACGATCAGGCCGGTTTCCTCCGCCAGCGGCACGAACTCGTCGGGCGGGCGCGCATCGGCGAATTCCGAAGACCAGCGCAGCAGCGCCTCGGCACCCACCACCTTGCCGCTCGCCAGGGCGATCTGCGGCTGGTAGTTCAGCGTCAGTTCTTCGCGCTGCAGGGCGCGCCGCAGGGCAGCTTCGAGCGTGCGCTTGCGGCCGATCTCGCGATTGAGCTCTTCGGTGTAGGCCTGGATGTTGTTGCGGCCGAGCTCCTTGGCGCGATACATCGCGGCATCCGCGTTTTTCAGCAGGGTGTCGGCATCGGTGCCATCGGCCGGGAAGACGCTCAAGCCGATGCTGCAGGTGATGTTGAACACATGGCCGCCGATCAGCACCGGCAGCCCGATGTGGTCCAGCAGGCACTGCGCGATCTGCGGCACCGAGGCCTGCTCGGAGTGCTCCAGCAGCAGCACGAACTCGTCGCCGCCGAGCCGCGCCACGGTGTCCTGCTCGCGCACGCAGACGCGCAGCCGCTCGCCGACCAGCACCAGCAGGCGATCACCCACGCTGTGCCCCAGGCTGTCGTTGATGGACTTGAACTTGTCGAGGTCGATGTAGATCAACGTCACCTGCTGGCCGTGCTGGTGCGCATGGTCGAGCGCCTGGGCAAGCCGCTCGTGCAGCATGCGGCGGTTGACGAGGCCGGTGAGCGTGTCGTGGTTGGCGTAGCGCTCCAGCTCCTGCTCGTAGCGCTTGCGGGCGCTGATATCGATCACCATGCCCTCGTAGAACTGCAGGTGGCCTTCGGCATCGTGCAGCGGGTGGATGTTCTCGGCGATCCAGATCGGCTCGCCATCGGCTCGCAGCACCTCGGACTCGAAACCCAGCACCATGCCGCGCTCGCGCACGGCGTTCAGCAGCTCGCGGCGGCGGTGTGGCTCGGCATACAGCGCGTTGCCGTGATGGTTGAGCACCGCCACCAGCTTTTTCGCATCGGCGTAGCCGTAGATCTCCGCCATCGCTGGATTGACGTTGATGAACTCGCCATCGGTGCCCATGTGGAAGATACCTTCCGAGGCGTTGTCGAACAGGCTGCGGTACTGCATTTCGGCGGCGCGGCGCTGGCTCTCGGCGGCACGCTGCTCGCGCATGTCCATCGTCACGAAATAGATCGCGTCCAGATCGCCGCGAATATCGAGATGCCGGGACGACAGCACCACCGGCACGCTCTCGCCGGTCGTGGCATAGAGATACATCTCGCGCTGCTTGAGTTCGGTCGCCGCGAGCAGGCTTTGCACCAGCGGCAGATCGCCGGGCGCCATGAACTCGAGAATCGAGCGGCCGAGGATCTGGTCCAGCGGCACGCCGACCAGCGCGGCAAAACTGCGGTTGCAATACTGGATGATGCCGGTGCGTGTGGTGACCACCGCCCCTTCGTGCATGGCTTCGATCATCACGCGGTAGGGATGCTCCGCCCCTTCGAGCGTGAACACCCGCCCGCCCTCGCCGCCCTCGACCATCACGGCAACGACCTGCCCGCTGCGGATCGCTTCGAGCGTGTCTTCGGCCTCCTGCAAGCGCGCTTGCAGGTCTTCCAGCAGGGCCTCCAGCGCGGCCGGCGTCGATTCAGTCTTGTTCACGGGATTCAACCGTCAGAGCGCCGGTGTCGAAAGTCGGCAGCAGCAGCCGCGAGGCGTTGGTCATGTCACCGATCAGCCGTCTGAGCGGCAGCGGCTGTCTGCGGATGAGCGTGGGTGCTGCAATGATCTGCTCGCTCTTCGCAAGCTCCGGCTGCTGGTAGATGTCGATGATGCGCAGCTCGTAGCGGCCGGCAAGGTGCGCCTCGCAGAAGCGCTGGGTGTTGTGGATGGCGCGCACGGAATTGGGCGTGGTGCCAGCCACGAACAAGGTCAGCAGGTAACGCTCGGCAGTATTGTCACTGTCAGGCGTGCTGCTCACGCGGTGCCAGCTTTCAGATTGAGCCCGACCAGCACGCGCTCGGTGTCAGAGAGATCGCCGATGATCTTGCGGATCGGCTCGGGCAATCGGCGCACGAGGGTCGGCACCGCCAGGATCTGGTCTCCCTTGGCAAGTTGCGGACTCTCGAGAAGATCAATGATCTCGATCTCGTACTCACCCGGCATGTGTGCTTCACAGATGCGCTTCAGGTTGGCGAAGGCCGCGAGCGACTTGGGGCTCGCCCCGGCCACATAGAGCTTGAGCAGGCATTTTTTCGAAGGGTTCCCGGTCGCCTTGGGCGCACCACGAGACGATCCCACGCGCTTCACTGGCGCTTCTTTGCCGGCGCTTTCGCACCTGCGGCAGCGGCTGCGGGCTTCGCATCCGCCTTGCGCGAACGCGCCAGCTGCTCACGTCCCTGTTCGAGCATTGCGACACGCTCGGCATCCTGGGCCAGCACTTCGTGCATGTCCTGCGTGGTGGTCTCGAACTCCAGCCGCATGGCGGCGATATTGGCCTCGAGCAGCGCGCGGCGGCGTTCGTAGTCACGCTGCTGTCGCTGTGCCTGCTGCTGGCTGGACACCGCGTTGGCGCGCTCCAGTGCCTCCTGCGTCAGCCGTGCCGAGCCGGTCACCATGCCGGCGGGGCCGATGTAGACATCCATCAGGTCCATGCCCTTGTCGCTCATCAAGAACTCGCGCACCTGGTTGGAGTGCGGCATGCCGCGCGATTTGAGGATGTGCAGGCCGCGGTTGCGTTCGCCCTGGTGCTCGATGTCGCGCAGACAGATCCAGCTGTCGACCAGCGAAGAGATTTCCTCGCTGCTGCTCTCGATGGAGTTGCCGGCATGGGTCAGGTCGGTCATCAGCGTCGAGATCTGCTCGGTCTTCAAAAAATCGATCAGCCGCGTCAGCATCGACTTCGCCTCGTTGCCGGTGCCGACGGCGGTGAGGTTGGAGATCGGGTCGATCACCACGATCTGCGGCTTGAGCAGGGCGACCTGCTTGTGCAGGGTGGCGAGATGCATCTCCAGGCCGTACAGCGAGGGCCGCGAGGCGTGGAAGTGCAGCAGGCCCTTCTGCTGCCAGCGGCCCAGGTCGCAGCCGATCGAAGCCATGTTGCGGACGATCTGCTGCGGCGATTCTTCGAAGGCGAAATAGAGACACTGTTCACCGCGCTCGCAGGCCGCCTCTACGAAGCGGGCCGCGAGGCTCGACTTGCCGGAGCCCGCCGTACCAGAGACCAGCACCACCGAGCCGCGGTAATAGCCCTGCCCGCCCAGCATGGTGTCCAGCCGCGCGATGCCCGACGACACCCGCTTGTGCGACACCGCATGGTCGAGCCCGAGCGAGGTGATGGGCAGGATGGAAATGCCCCGCTCGTCGATGAGAAACGGATATTCATCCGTGCCATGCGTGGTGCCGCGGTACTTGACCACCCGCAGACGGCGGGTGGCGACCTGCTGATCGACACGCAGGTCGAGCAGGATCACGCAGTCGGCCACGTATTCCTCCAGCCCGTGGCGGGTCAGCATCCTGTCGCCACGCTCGCCGGTGATGACCGCGGTCACACCCTTCTCTTTCAGCCAGCGGAACAGGCGGCGCAGCTCGGCGCGCAGGATGGCGGTGTTGGTGAAACCGGTGAACAGGGCCTCGATGGTATCGAGCACCACACGCTTGGCGCCGATGGAGTCGATGGCGTAACCGAGCCGCACGAACAGGCCGTCCAGATCGTATTCGCCGGTCTCTTCGATCTCGCTGCGCTCGATGTGCACGTAGTCGATGGACAGCTGGCCACCCTTGACCATCTGCTGGAGGTCGACACCCAGAGAGGCGAAGTTTTTCTCCAGTTCCTCGGTGCCTTCCTCGAAGGACATGAACACGCCGGGCTCGCCGAAATCGCGGGCCCCGTGAACGAGGAACTCCATGCCGAGAATGGTCTTGCCGCATCCCGCGTTGCCGCAGACCAGCGAGGGACGACCGCGCGGCAGGCCGCCACCAGTGATCTCGTCCAGGCCGCGAATGCCGGTGGGGCATTTGGCCAGGGATCCAATCACTGCCGTCGATTTCGGGGTCGATTTCTTTGCCATGCCGTCTTCTCTGAAGGTTGACGATGCTAACACCGGGCAAGGCCCGAATACCCTGTGCCTCAAGCCACGCGATCGGTCAGAAGCCTCTGCATCAATGCCCTTAAGGCAGCGGGCTTCACCGGCTTTTGCAGCAAGGCATAACCCTGTGCCGCAGCGGCATCGCGCGCCTCGCGCGTCGGGTCGGCGGTGATGACGACACAGGGCACATCCACCCGCCACAGCGCGCGCAACTGCACGGCGACGTCGATGCCGCTCTCGCCGTCGTCGAGGTGGTAGTCCACCAATGCGAGATCGGGTGGTGCATGCCCTTCGCAGAGGGCGAGCGCCGCGTGGCCCGAGGCGGCCGGCATCACCTCATGGCCCCAGCGTTGCAGCAGGGCACTGAGGGCGCCGAGCGCCAGCGGTTCGTTGTCGAGCACCAGCACGCGGGCCCGGTGCACGCCGGGGCGCTGGTCGATGCGTTCGTGGTCTTCCGGGACCGGCGGCTTGAGATCATGCAGCGCACCCAGCGGCACGCTGAGCGCGAACACCGAACCGCGGCCGGGCCAGCTGCGCAGCGTCAGGGTGTGGCCGAGCAGCTTGGTGATGCGCTCGCTGATGGCGAGCCCCAGCCCCAGGCCGCGCTCGCCCATTGCGTCCTGCGCGTGCAGGCGGCGGAACTCCTCGAAGATCGCGCGCTGCTGCTCGGGCGCGATGCCGGGGCCGGTGTCCCAGACCTCGATGCGCAGATGGTCGCCCGCATGGCGCACGCCGAGCAGCACCCGGCCCTGCCGCGTGTAGCGCAGCGCGTTGCCGAGAAAGTTCTGCAGCACGCGGCGCAACAGGGCGGCGTCGCTGTAGAGCAGCGCTTGCGTGGGCCGGTAGCGAAAGCTCAACCCGCGGATGGCGGCAAGTGCTGCGAACTCGCGGGCGAGCGGGCGCAGCAAGGTGTCGGCGGCGAAGGTTTCGCGATGCACCGGCAGGGCGCCGGCATCGAGCTTGCTGATGTCGAGCAGGCCGCTCAGCAACTGCTCGGCGGCACTCAGTGAGTCGCCGATGCGCTCCAGCACGGTGTTGGTCTCGGCTGGCAGCTGGTCACGGTCGGCGGCAGCAAGGAAAAGCCGCGCCGCGTGCAGCGGCTGCACCAGATCGTGCGAGGCGGCGGCGAGAAAGCGGGTTTTGGCGGCGTTGGCGCGCTGGGCCTCGCCACTGGCGATGGCGAGTTCGGCGGTGCGATCAGCGACGCGCAGTTCCAGCGTGTCGTTGGCGGTCTTGAGTGCTACCTGCGCGCGGGTGTAGGCGGTGACATCCGAGTAGCTGGTGACGAAGCCGCCGCCCGGCGTCGGCGTGCCGCGGATTTCGATGACGCTGCCATCCGGCAGCTGCCGCTCGTGCACATAGGGCGTGCCGCGTTGCAGGTGCTCCATGCGACGCGCGACCAAGGTCTCGACATCGCCGATGCCCAGCAGCCCGCGCCGCGCGTTGTGGCGGAACAGGGTTTCAATCGGCTGGCCGATGTGGATCAGCTCGGGCGGGTAGGCGAACAGCTCCAGATAGCGGTGGTTCCAGGCGACCAGTCGCAGGTCCTTGTCGACCACGCTCACGCCCTGCGAGAGGTGTTCGAGCGTGGCGCGCAGGCGCTCCTGCGAGAAGACGATGGCGTGGCTGGTTTCATCCAGCAGGCGGATCACATCCTCCGGCTGCATGTCGCGGCCCCTGAGCGTGCTGGCCAGCAGCAGGCGTGCGCTCGATGCACCGAGCGCACCGGCCAGCAGGTGCTCGGTGAAGCGCAGCAGTTCACGGTCGGCGCGCTCGTTGGCGGCGGCAGCGGGCTTGCGGCGCTGGTGGTTGAAGTCGGCGATCTGCTCCTGCACGCGCTCGGCGCCCAGGAAGCGTTCCAGCAGCGCCAGCAGATCGCCGACCGTCGCCGGTGTGGCGCTCAGCGGCTCCGGCACGCCGCGCGCGACGTTGCCGGGGGTGAGGAACTGCACGGCCTGCAGGCGCTCGGCGAGGCGCGGTTGCGAGAGCCAGGAGACGAATCCGTAACCGAACACGTTGGCGGCGAGGCTCCACAGCGTGCCGTGGGTGATGGGGTCGAGTCCGGTCATGCCGAACAGCGCCTGCGGCTTGAGTGCCGCAATGCCGAACAGTCCATCCGCCAGCAGCGCGTGGCCCTGCACGCCCAGCAGCGCGGGCAGCAGCAGCGTGTAGCCCCACACCGCAAAGCCCGCACTCAGGCCCCACACCGCGCCGCGGTAACTGCCGCCGCGCCACAGCATGCCGCCCAGCACGGCGGGCGCGAACTGCGCCACCGCCGCGAAGGAGAGCAGGCCGATGGCCGAGAGCGTGCCCGGCCCGGTGAACAGGCGGTAGTAGAGCCAGGCGGTGCCGAGGATGGCGAAGATGGCGACGCGGCGGATGAGCTTGAGCAGGCGACTCAGGTCGCCCCGCTCGCCCAGGCCCAAGCGTTTGGAGCGCAGCAGCATCGGCAGCACCACCTCGTTGCTGAGCATGGTCGACAGCGCGATGGTCTCGACGATGACCATGCTGGTCGCCGCCGAGAACCCACCGAGATAGGCCGCGAGCGACAGCAGGCCGTGGCCGTTGGCCAGCGGCAGCGCCAGCACAAAGGTATCGGCGGGTGTGCCGATGGGCAGGTGTTTCAAGCCGGCCGCAGCAATGGGCACCACGAAGGCGCTGATGAGCAGGATGTAGAGCGGAAACACCCAGCGCGCCCGATTGAGATCGCGCGGCGAGGTGGACTCCACCACCGTCATCTGGAACTGCCGCGGCAGGCAGACGATGGCGATGGCGGCGAGCAGGGTTTGCGTCCAGAAGCCGGCCTGCCAGCCGCTGTCAGACAGCGGTTCGGTGAGCTGCGGCAGTTTCAGCGCCTGCGTGTAGGCATCGCCAAAACCGTTGAACACGCTGTAGCAGACGTAGAGCCCCACCGCGAGAAAAGCAGCGATCTTGATGACCGACTCGAAGGCGATGGCGAGCACCATGCCGTGGTGCGACTCGCTCGACACCACCTGCCGGGTGCCGAACAGCACCGCGAAGATGGCGAGCAGGCCGGCGATCACCAGCGCGCTGTCGGCAAAGCCCTGCGTGCTGTCGGTGGTGAGCGCGAGCGGGCTGGCGAGCACCTCGAAGCCGAATGCCACGGCCTTGAGCTGCAAGGCGATGTAGGGCACGACGCCGATCACCGCGATGAGTGTCGCGAGCATGGCCAGCGGCTGGTGGCGGCCATAGCGTGCGCCGATGAAATCGGCGATGGAGGTGATGTTGTGGCGCTTGCTGACCGCGATCACCTTGGCCAGCAGCGGTGCGCCAAACACGAACACCAGCAGCGGGCCGAGATAGATCGGCAGGAAATCCCAACCGCTGGCGGCGGCACGGCCCACCGCGCCGTAGAAGGTCCACGAAGTGCAGTAGACGCCGAGTGCCAGGCTGTACACCCAGGGCTGCAAACGCGGTGTGCGGCCTTCTTCCAGCGCCCGTGCGTGGCGGCGATCGCCGTGATGGGCAATACCGAACAGCAGGGCGACGTAGCCCGCTGAAATCAGGAACAGTGCCCAGCCGGGAAGCATTGTTTTTCTTCTCTCCTCTTCTTGTTATTTCCGCACCCAACGGCACGGCAACTGCGTTGTCGCATTAGACCAAAGTCGCAGCCTGCACACTGCCCTGTTGCGACCAAAGTCGCGTTCCTCCCGCCGGGTCGCACTCCTAGAGTGCAAGCACGTCAGCAACCCACCAGCAGTTCATAAATCGAGGAGAACACGATGAGTAGTCCCACCGCCGTCTTCGGCGCACCCCAGGTTCACAGCGCTGCGAAGCGCCGCAAGGTGATCTTCGCCTCCTCGCTCGGCACGGTGTTCGAGTGGTACGACTTCTACCTCTACGGCTCGCTGGCGGCCATCATCGCCAAGCAGTTCTTCTCGGGCCTCAACGACACCAGCGCCTTCATCTTCGCCCTGCTGGCCTTCGCCGCCGGCTTCGCGGTGCGGCCGTTCGGCGCGCTGTTCTTCGGTCGCATGGGCGATCTGCTCGGCCGCAAGCAGACCTTTCTCATCACCATCCTCATCATGGGCCTGTCGACGATCCTGGTCGGCGTGCTGCCCAGCTATGCCTCGATCGGCGTGGCAGCACCCATCATCCTGATCGGCCTGCGCCTGCTGCAAGGTTTGGCTCTGGGCGGTGAATACGGCGGTGCGGCGACCTACGTCGCCGAATATGCCGACCCCAAGAAGCGCGGCCTGGCGACCAGCTGGATCCAGACCACCGCGACGATGGGGCTGTTCCTGTCACTGCTGGTGATCCTCTCCTGCCGCCTCACCCTGGGCACCGAAGCCTTCGAGGCCTGGGGCTGGCGCATTCCCTTCCTGCTCTCGTCGGTGATGCTCGGCATCTCGGTCTACATCCGCCTGCAGCTGGATGAATCACCGATGTTCAAGGAGATGAAAGAGCACGGCAAAGGCAGCAAGGCCCCGCTCACCGATGCCTTCGGCAAGTGGAAGAACCTCAAGATCGTCATCCTCGCGCTGTTCGGTGCGACGGCGGGCCAGGCGGTGGTCTGGTACACGGGCCAGTTCTATGCGCTCTACTTTCTGACGCAGAGCGTGAAGGTGGACTCGACGACGGCGAATCTCTTGATCGCCGCAGGCCTGTTGATCGGCACGCCGTTCTTCATCTTCTTCGGCTGGCTGTCGGACAAGGTCGGCCGCAAGCCCATCATCATGGCCGGTTGCCTCATCGCAGCACTCACCTACTTCCCGATCTTCAAGGCCATCACCCACTACGCCAACCCGGCGTTGGAGACCGCGGCGGCCACCTCGCCGGTGACGGTGATCGCAGACCCGAACGAGTGCAACTTCCAGTTCGATCCGGTCGGCAAGAAGGTGTTCAACTCGTCCTGCGACGTGGCGAAGAGCTTCCTCGCCAAGGCGGGTGTGCCGTACAAGAACGTCGCGGCTCCGGCAGGCACTGTCGCATCGGTGAAGATCGGCGAGACCAGCTACGCAAGCTTCGATGGCTCGCAGCTCGACAAGGCCACCTTCAAGACCCAGCAGGGCGCGTTTGCCAAGGCGACGGGCGATGCGCTGACAACGGCGGGCTACCCGAAGAGTGCCGACCCGGCCGCCGTCAACAAGCCCATGCTGGTGGTGCTGCTGTCGATCCTCGTCATCTACGTGACGATGGTCTACGGGCCTATCGCGGCCTGGCTGGTGGAGCTGTTCCCCACCAAGATCCGCTACACCTCGATGAGCCTGCCGTACCACATCGGCAACGGCTGGTTCGGCGGCTTCGTGCCGACTATTGCCTTTGCGCTGGTGAGCCTGCAGGGCGACATCTACTACGGCCTCTGGTATCCGATCGGGGTTGCGGTGATGACGCTCGTCATCGGCACCTTGTTCCTGCCCGAGACCAATGGCAAGTCGCTGCACGACGACTGATGCCGACGCTGGCTTGAACAAAAACCCCGGACTGGTTCCGGGGTTTTTGTTGGACATTGGTCGCATTTCGATATGGCCCTCGATCCCGCACAATCTGACGCAAACACAACGACTCACGAGGAGAACCCATGAGCCAACCCGACAACGGCATTTCATCCGTGCTGGCCGAGACCCGCAGCTTTCCGCCATCGCCCGATTTCGTCGCCCGCGCGCGACTCGATGCCGACAAGCTCGCTGGCTTGCACGCCGCAGCCGCCACCGACTACATCGGTTTCTGGGGCGATCTGGCCAAGAAGGAGCTCGCCTGGCAAACGCCCTTTCGCACCGTGCTCGACGACAGCGACGCACCCAACTACCGCTGGTTCACCGATGGCAAGACCAACGCCTCGGTCAACTGCCTGGACCGCCACCTGGGCAGTCGCGGCGACAAGATCGCCATCCGCTTCGAGGCGGACAAGGGCGGCGCGCGCACCTTTACCTACAAGCAGCTGCACGCCGCCGTGTGCAAGCTCGCCAACGGTTTGAAATCACTTGGCGTGGTCAAGAGTGATCGCGTCATCGTCTACCTGCCGCACACGCCAGAGGCGGTGATCGCCCTGCTCGCCTGCGCGCGCATCGGCGCGATCCACTCGGTGGTGTTCGGCGGTTTCTCGGCGAGTTCGCTGAAGGACCGCATCGAGGACACTGCGGCCAAATGGATCATCACCGCCGATGGCAATAGCCGCGGCGGCAACGTGATTGATCTGAAGAAAACTGTCGACGAATCGCTGGCCAGCGGCGGCAAGACGGTCGAGAAAGTCGTCGTGCTCAAACATGGTGACAACGCGGTGCAGATGAGTGCCGGGCGCGACATCTGGTGGCATGAGCTGGTCGCGACACAAGCCGACCGCTGCGAACCGGAGTGGGTCGAGGCCGAGCACCCGCTGTTCCTGCTCTACACCAGCGGCTCGACCGGCAAGCCCAAGGGCATCCAGCATTCCACCGGCGGCTATCTGCTGGGCGCGCACCTCACCTGCCAGTGGATTTTCGATCTCAAGGAAGACGACGTGTTCTGGTGCACCGCCGATGTCGGCTGGATCACCGGGCACAGCTATGTGACCTATGGGCCGCTCAGCAATGGCGCGACGGTGATGATGTTCGAGGGTGTGCCAACCTACCCCGACGCCGGCCGGTTCTGGAAGATCTGCCAGGACCACGGCGTGACGATTTTCTACACCGCGCCGACCGCCATCCGCGCGCTGATGAAACTCGGCGACGACTGGCCGAAGAAATACGATCTCTCGAAGCTGCGCATGCTGGGGAGTGTGGGCGAGCCGATCAATCCCGAGGCCTGGATGTGGTACCACCGCGTCATCGGCAACGAGAAACTGCCTATCGTCGATACCTGGTGGCAGACCGAAACCGGGGCCGCGATGATCTCGCCGATCCCCGGCGCGATGCCGACCAAACCGGGCTCTTGCACCAAACCGCTGCCCGGCATTTTCTGCGAGATCGTCAACGAGGCCGGCGTGCCTGAAAAGGGCAAGGAGGCCGGTGGTTATCTCGTCATCACCAAGCCCTGGCCGCACATGCTGCGCACCATCTGGGGCGACAACGAACGCTACAAGAAAGCCTACTTCGGGCAGTTTCCGCAGCAGGCCGATGGCGGCTATTTCTATGTAGCTGGCGACGGCGCGCACCGCGACAAGGACGGCTATTACTGGATCATGGGCCGCGTCGACGACGTGCTGAATGTCAGCGGCCACCGCCTGGGCACGATGGAAGTCGAGAGTGCGCTGGTGAGCCACCCGCGCGTCGCCGAAGCCGCCGTGGTCGGCCGCCCGCACGATGTGAAGGGCGAAGCCATCTGCGCCTTCGTCATCCTCAAGGGCACGCGACCGGAAGGTGCCGAGGCCGAGAAGCTCATCAAGGAGCTGCGCGACCACGTTGCGAAAGAGATCGGCGCGATCGCCAAACCCGACGACATCCGCCTTGCCGATGGTCTGCCAAAAACCCGCAGCGGCAAGATCATGCGGCGTTTGCTGCGCTCGATCGCCAAGGGCGAGGCCATCACGCAGGACACGTCGACCCTGGAGAATCCGGCGATCCTGGAGCAACTGGCGCAGACCAACTGACGCTCCTGGCCGC
>JAUSQI010000024.1 GCA_030652575.1 Stagnimonas sp.
CTGCCCCAAAACAGCCTTCGGCCGCTGCGAGCATTTGTATGTCAACACACCCTAGCCTGCGCCGACTTCCAGCAGCACATTCGGCCGCAATCGGGCTATCTTGATGAGCGTCAGCGCAGCTCCCGAGGGATTGCGGCGACCCTGCTCCCAGTCTTGTAGCGTCCGTGTCGATACGCCCAGCCGGTCGGCAAATTGAGATTGACTCAACCCTGTCTTCAATCGAGCCTCCGCTGCGGCAGTCAATTCGATTTTGGCGACACGCTTCGTCTTGCCCGCCTTCATCTGGCGAACCGACTGAAGAAGCTCTGCGCCAATGTCACGCTTTGCGTCGCGCAGCAGTAATTGTTGTTCAGTCTTCATGACTTTCGATCTCCTTTCGAATCTCCCGCAACACTGCGGCTGAAATATTGTCCTGCGCGCTTTTCGCGTAAATGACCAGCAAGCAGACTCCGTCCAGTAATCAGGCCAGAGCTTCGAGAACAGAGCTGTTTCAACAATGGTCAGGAACATGAGCTGACTATACGGCATTGCCGTATCCAGTTGGGGCTATCTCAGCAAGAACAATCCAGTGCTCAGTTTCGTAAGATGTGGCGCACCATTTCACTACAGAACTGGGCACCCACTCGAGGTGCCTGGCGTCGATTCCAGCGCCAGCATGCGCTATCGCCCCTCTGGCCCTCGAACCCCTCCCGTGCCTGAAGATGAAGCAGGCCACGGCGCAAGTAGAATGCGCGCCCGGTCAAACCCTTAAGCTTTGTAGGTCAACAATGTCGTTCTTCTCGCGATTGTTTCGCAAAGCACCTTCGCCTCCGGCTGCGCCTGCTTCGGCATCTCAACCCGCATCGTCCGCAAAGGTCGCCAATGCGCCGCCCAAGCCGGGCGCAGCGGATCGCGCGCTGGCGGCGGCTGCGGAGGAGAACGCCTTGCAGGTGGCTCTCGATGCCGGCGACATGCAGGCGGTGGCACGGCTGGTCGTTGCAGGGGCATCGACCAAGGTTCGTCAGGCGGCGGCGCAGGCGATTGAAGATGCCGACCTGCTGCGGCAACTCATCCGCGAGGTACGCGGTGGCAACGACAAGAGTGTCTACAAGGTACTGACGTCCAAGCGCGATCTGCTGGTCGAGAAGGCCCGCAAGCACGAGCAGTTGCAGGCCGAGATCGCTGCTGCAGCGGCAGACTTTGAGCGCCACACTCAACGTCCGTACGACATCTCGTACAAGCCCCTGCTGGATCAGTTCGAGACGCGGTGGGAGGCGGTCGCCGCCGAGGCCGAGGCCGCTTTGCGCGAGAAAGTTGAGCAATGCATCGACCGTTCACGCGAGACCATTGCAGCGCACTTGCGTGAGGCGGCGGCCCAGGCCTCGCGCGAGCTGGCTGCGACCCAGGCGGCTACAGAAGCGCAGCAGCTTCGCCAACAACAGCTACAGGCCGAGGCTGCGGTTGCAGCGGAGCAAGAACGGGCTCTGGATGAGCAAAGGCGGGCGCAGGCCGAGCAGCAGCAGGTCGAACAGCAGGCGGTGCGCCAGCTTGGCGAGATGATCCGCAAGGCGCGCGGTGCGCTGAGCGATGGCAGCACTGCCCGCGCGGCAGTGGTGCGGCGCGCCATCGAGCAACAGCTGGTGGGTGCGCCGCCGCTGCCGGCCAATCTGGTCGGCCAGCTGCAACTGCTCGACAAGCAGCTCGAAGAGTTGAAGGACTGGAAGCTCTTTTCGGTGACCCCGAAGCGCGCCGAGTTGATCGAGGCGATGGAGTTGCTCATCGACGCAACGCTCGACCCCTTGCCGCTCGCCGAGCGTATCAAGAGCCTGCAGGAGCAATGGCGCACGCTGGGCAAGGGCGCTGGCGAAAATGATGAAGCCGATCAGCAGCGCTTCAAGGACGCCACCCAGAAGGCATATCAACCCTGCCGCGCGTATTTCGCGGCACAGGCGCTCATCCTGCAGGAGAACCTGCAGCGTCGCGATGCCCTGCTCGCCAAGCTAACGGCGTTTGAAGCAGAACAGCATGGGGAGCAGGCGGACTGGCGGCTCGTCGCCAACATGCTGCGTGAGACGAAAGCGGCGTGGCGCCTGATCACGCCGGTGGACCCTCGCGCCGGCAGGCCGCAGCAGGAGGCGTTCGTAGCCCTCACCGCACGCCTGAAAGACCGACTGGATACCGAGTACGCCCGCAACCTGGAGCAAAAGGCCGCGCTGATCGAACGTGCCCGGGCCCTGCTCGGCAGCGATGACAGTCGCCAGGCCATCGACGCCATCAAGTCCTTGCAGCAATCTTGGCGCGCGGTAGGCCCGGTGCCGCGCGAGGCGGATCAGCGGCTGTGGGAAGAGTTCCGCCAGCACTGCGATGCGGTGTTCCAGAAACGCCAGCAGGCGTCCGTCGTCTACGCGGCCGAGCTTGACCACAACAAGATGCAGGCCATCGACTTGTGCGAGCAACTCGAGAAGATGGCCGCCAGCGACGCACCCGAGCTGCTGGCGCGCACCACGCTGGAAGAATTGCGAAGCGCTTTCGAGACGCTGGGCGAATTGCCCCCCGCCGATGCACGCGAGCTTCGCAAACGATTCGACCGGGGTCTGGATCGCTGCCAAGCCTCGGTGGCACGCCAGCAGGCACGCGATGTGGAGCAGGCCTGGAGCGATCTCTTCGAGGCGGCCAACCACGTGCGCGCCTACCGGCTCGGCGTGGCGCGCCATCTGGAGACGGAGCAGATCGACCGCTTGAAAGCGGCGGCGGAAGCCAGCATTGCCGCTGGCCAACGCTGGCCGAAGAATGCCGTGCAGGCTCTCAAAGAGGCGCTCGTCAGCGAGCGCTCAGATGAGCTTGCACAGAACGACGCGGCTCTGAGGATGCTCTGCATCCGCGCCGAAATACTCACCGACCAGCCGACGCCGCCCGAGGATCAAGCCTTGCGTCGCGAGTATCAGCTGCAACGTCTGGTGCAGCGCATGGGCCAGGGCGGCAAGGCCGACGACACGCCGCTGGACACCTTGGCGATCGAGTGGGTGGGTATCGGGCCAGTCGAGTCGGCTGCATACCAGCCTCTCCTGCAACGATTCCGGCGCTGTCGCGAACAGGGCAGTTCAAGAGCCCGATAGCCCCAGCGCCACCCCTTCAATCGGCGGCTTCGGGCTGTTGGCTGCCATCGTGCAACGATCACTTGGCGTCAGCAGCGGAGGCTGAAGCAATTCGTCATTTATCGATGACCAACAAGGTGGACGTCGCCGACGCCAGCAGCCGGCCATTGCCATCGACCAGTGTGGCCTCCGCAAATGCCACGCGACGGCCGAATGACAAAACCTTTCCCTCGGCGCGCACTTCACCGGTCTCGGCAGTCATCCCTCGGTGATAGGCCACCTTGAGTTCCAAAGTGGTGTATCGCTGGGTGGCCGAGAGCTTGGAGTGCACCGCACAGCCGCAAGCCGAGTCGAGCAGTGTGGCCGCGTAGCCACCGTGCACAGAACCGATCGGGTTGTAGACCTCCGTGCCGGGCGTGCCTGCAAACACCGCGCGCCCCTCATCGATTTCGACCAGCCCGAACCGCATGGTCTTGCCGATGGGCGGTTGCACGCCGGATTCCAGCAGCTTTCGCAGCTGCTCCAAGCCGTTGAGGTCTTCGAGACTGCCCGTCATGTTCATATCGATTGCACCTGTCGTTGGCATTGGCAAGACTTAATTTAACGATTCGCCTGTTCACCTGGCTGCAAGAACGCCGTCAGCCGCTGGAACCAACTGGAGGATCAGGCGTTGCGCGAAGGCGAATGCTTTTGAGCAGACTGCAACAGAGCCTTCGCCAGTTTCGGGTCGTCAACGGCACGGGCAAGGATCAGGCTGCCAACCATCGAAGACACGATTGCCAGTGCGTGCTCGTAGCCCTTGCGGCCCGGCACACCGGATTCGCGGCCGACGACCTCGATCATCTCTTCGATGCGGCGTGTTGCGGCACGGCGCACCTCAGGGGCCTGTCGCGGCATTTCCGAACCCAGCGCCGCGATAGGGCAGCCCTGCTCTGCATTGCAGAAGTGTTCGTTGGAGAGATAGGCGCGCACCATGCGCTCCAATGCCTTGTTCGGCGGAGCCGCCTTGGCAATCCGCGTCGAGGCAGCAACCGACTGCGCGCCCGCACGGTCGGCCGCTTCGGCGAGCATGGCGTCGCGCGAATCGAAATGCGCATAGAAGCCGCCGTGCGTCAGCCCCGCCTCTTTCATGATGTCGGCCACGCTGGTGCCGCCGTAGCCGCTGCGGCGGATCGCCCGTGCCGCGACGTCGACAATGCGTTCGTGCGTATCTTCTTTGAGCGTGGCGGGTCGCCTGGCCATGTATCGCTATGAAAACCGTTACGTGCTGGCCCGCAGGCGGCGGGTCTTCACAGTGCCCCAACCGCTCCGCGAAATCGCCTTCAGAAAGGCCCACAGACCACTCGCGTCGGGATCTGGATTCTTGCCGCTGCCGATGCGGTTGAGCTGCAAGGTGTACCAGAAGATTTCCATGATGCCCATGCGATCGACCATGCCAATGCCGGTCTTGATCGCACGGACAGCATGCGCGGCCTCGCGCCCCTGCAACAGCGCTGCGGGAGCCTCGGGGTCGATGGCCAGCAGTCGCGCCAGACCAATCAGATCGAGCGCGCCGGAACGCAGCGCATCGTTCATGCCGGCAACGCTGCGGAAGCCGCCCGTCACCATCAGCGGCACCTTGATGGCGGCGCGTGCCTTTTCAGCAAAGTCCAGGAAGTAGGCCTCGCGCGAAGCGGTCGAGGCCTTCACCGGCTGCATGGTTCCAGCCATCGCAGGGGCTTCGTAGGTGCCGCCTGAAATCTCGATGAGATCAATGCCAGCGTCGGCGAGCGCCTGCATCGTGGCGATCGATTCTTCTTCAGTGAAACCACCCCGCTGGAAGTCGGCGGAGTTGAGCTTGATGCCGACCGGAAACTCCGGGCCGACGCGGCGACGGATTTCGGCATAGACCGCCATCACGAAGTGGCGGCGTTTCTCCGGCGTGCCGCCCCAGTCGTCCGTGCGCAGGTTGTGGTGCGGGGAAAGGAACTGACTGACCAGATAGCCGTGGGCACCGTGGATCTGCACACCGCTGAAGCCCGCCTCCTTGCAGATGGCAGCGCTATTGCCAAAGCGCTGGATGATGTCCCCGATTTCGGCCGCCGTGGCTTCACGCGGCGTCTCGAACATCGCCTGCATGTCTTTGCGGAAAGGGACGGCAGACGGCGCGAGCGTGCTCTCGTTCAAGCCCTTCGTGGACTGCTTGCCGGGATGGTTGAGCTGCACCCAGACCGCTGCGCCGTTGTCGGTCGCCGCCTTCGCCCACTGCCGCAGCATGGGCAGATCGGATTCGTCCTCGATGACGACATTGCCGGGCTCGCCGAGCGCACGACGGTCGATCATCACGTTGCCGGTCAGCAGCATGCCGATGCCGGAAGCGCCCCAGCGCCGGTACAGCTCGATGAGTTTTGCTGTCGGCCGGTTGCCGTAGGTGGCTAGCGCCTCACTCATCGAGGCCTTGACGAGACGGTTGCGAAAGACGCTGCCGTTGCCCAGTTGAAGGGGCTGGGCCAGAAGATTTTCGGCGGGTTTGGCGGTCTTGGTCATCGAAATTGGCAATGAGGTTTTGGAAGGCGATTGCTGTCGTCGCCTGGGCGGCGGCGCTAGACAAGACGATTAAATATGATTTTCATCATATAAACGAGATGGCCAACGCACAAGCGGTTCACCCAAGAATTTCCACAAGCTCTCGAATGTTTGCTTCGGGTTGGTTCGAGCCGGTGAAGACCGACGACAGTCGCTCAACCAAGACGTTGGAAGGATGGCAACCGATGGAGGATTCCGCTCCGTGAATTACCCATTCCAGTACGGGTAGTAAAGATACGGCGGCATCACTGCGTCGGCCGTTGCAACAGCCAGTTGAGCGCGAGCTGCGGCACGCTGCGGCCGGTTTCCAATGCCAGGGCATCCAGCGGCATCGACTGGCGTCTGCGCATCGAAGTGATGCAGCTGTAGCAAGTCGATGTAATCGGTATCGAGTCGTTTGAGTGCACGGTCGACGCTATCGAGCAGATGGTGCCGTGGGGCGCCCACATCGTTCGGCCCAGGGCCACTGCGCAAACTCAGTTTGGACCTCAAGAATGGTCGTCTCATCAGAGTGCTGCCGAATTACTCGCTCGACGAAACCGGCATCTATGCGGTGATGCCGCAACGGCGCCTGGTGCCGCCCCGCGTTCGGGCCTTCATCGATTTCTTGCTGGAATACTTTGGCGATGTCCCGCCGTGGGACCGATAAGCGCCAACAGCTACGGGTTCGGGATTCAGGCGATACGGCAGGCTGGCGGTGCTCATCGGGCGCGCTCTGGCGGGTTCAGCAGATCGGTGCCGAAGCCCTTGCGTGCACCTTGGCGAAAGTAGTCCGCAAAGTGCCGTTCTGCGGGGTCTGGCAATAGCCGCTTGCCGTGGAAAAACAGGGTCACCAGCAGCGTGGTGAGTGCGCGGCTGAAGCGGCTCGGACGCGGCAATTGCAGCCGCTCGCGCAGCTCAGGGTCGATCAGGCTGTAGAACACTCCGCGCCCCAGGGGTTGCAAGGGCCGCGGCAGCCAGTAGCTGGCCCATTCGTGCGCCAGCGCCTCCGTGATGCGTGTGCATTCGGCCGAGGGCCGCATCTCGCGGCGCTCGAAGTCGGTCATCCACTCCAGCAGGGCATCGGCGGTACTGGGGATGTCCTTGATCTGCATCAGCCCACCGATCTGTTTCCAGAACAGGAACTGGGCCTGGCTTTCCTTGGCAGCGATGCCGTGGCGGCCCAGATACCGCTCCGAAAAACGCTGTGGCAGGCAACACAGTGTGGAGAGCGTGTAGAGCGACATGGCGTTGTCGATGGGGAAGTTGGAATGCACGCGCACCAGGTGCTGGGCAATCGCCCGCGTCTCGGGGCCATCGCCGTGGCGATACAGCTCGCCGAAGAAGCTGAGCGAGTCGAAGTTGCGTCGGCGGGTATCGCGCAGGATGGGGCCGCGGCCGTCGCGGTAGAGAATCTTCGCCATCGCAGGCATGCCGACGTTGTGGACGAAGGCCACCGAAAACAGCGCGTGCAGGAAGATCGGCGTGCCGTATCGCGTCGAGAACGACAGCTGCGCGATGCGGTGGTAGTCCACCTGCGCATCCAGGCCCGCAATCTCCTGCCGCGCCCAGGTCCAGCCTTGTTGTTTCATCGATCGTGCACTCCCGCTGGGCGACGGTGTGCCGCCAGTGCCCGGACGTTATTCTTGAGCCACCGACACATCCACCAAAACTGTCCAGTCCCCCTTGAGCCGCGACGAAAAATCAGTGGACAGCCGTCTCGGCATCCACGCCCTGCTGGTCAAGGCGATGGAGAAACTGCTGGCGGGTGGCGAGAGTTTCCGCTCCATCAGCGTCGAGGCACTGGCGCGTGAGGCGGGCATCTCGCGTTCGAGCTTCTACCTGCATTTCAAGAACAAGAACGCGCTGGTCGCCTACTCGCTGCAAGAGGTCCGCAAGGCGATCACCCTGGCTGCGGGCGAGTGGTTCGAGCACCCGGAAACGGTGAGCCGTACCGAGCTCGATATAGCCGTGCGGGGAATTATCGAAGCCTACGAGCAGCACCGCACCATCATGCAGGCGGCGATCGAAACCGCCGCCGCCGATCCCGCCATCGGTGCCGCCTACCGCGACACCCTGCGACGGCTCATGCAGATGAACCGCGACACCCTGCGCCGTGCCGCCAGCGGTCACACCATGCACAGCCACGTGACGCAGGAGGTCAGCGACGTGCTGCTGCTCATGATCGAGCGGTGCAGCTACCAGCTGCGGCTCATCGACGACCCCGCACAGCGCGAGCGCATCATCCAGGCGCTGAGCCATGTGGCCTGGAACAGCCTGTTCGTCCAGGAGGATCACGCACGTGCACGTTAGGGTGTCTGCCCCCATGCCGGACTGCCGATGCGCCCGCTGCTGACGCCCGCCGCCCTGCACCGCCTGCGCACGGCCTGCCTCGGCATCACCTTTTTCTGGTTCGTGATCGGCGGCCTCGCGCATTTCCGGGCGACGGATTTCTTCGTGCACATCACACCACCGTGGGTGCCGCAGCCGCGCGCCGTGGTGATCTGGAGCGGCGTGCTGGAGCTTCTGCTCGCCGCCGCCCTGCTCTCACGCCAATGGCGGCCTTGGGCGGGATGGGCGCTCATCGCCGTGATTGCAGCGGTCTCCAGCGCCAATGTGCACATGTGGCTGCACCCGGAGCTCTTTCCCGAAGCCCCGGCGTGGGTCTACACCGCGCGGCTGATCCTGCAGCTGGGTCTGGTCTGGGCCGTGTGGTTCGGCACGCGCGTACCGCCTAAGCAGGCAGCAGCAGGCGCCAGCTGAGCACGATCAGAACACTGACCGTGAGGATGGCGCGCAGGCGGAAGTACCCTTCGATGGAATCCAGCGCCCGGTCGCGCCAGTAGTCGGCCAGCAGCAACAGCAGGAACACCACGCCGAGCAGCAGCAGCGAGGCATGGAAAGCCAGCGCCAGTGCGGCCCAACTCAGCAGCATCAGCAAGGCGGCAATCGCCACACCCAGCAACCCGGCGGTGCCGCGCGACAGCGGCACGGCAAAACCCCAGAAGGTGCCGGCCATGAAGCTCGCGATCATCGCCACGTAATAGCGCCACATCACATCCAGCCAGGCCGGTGCGGTCTCTGGCGAGACGGTGAGCCAGAGCGGCCCGGCGATGAAAGGCAGCAGGCCCGAGAGGCCCATCCAGAACGCGAGAGGTGACAGCATGGTGTGCTCCTTGGTCAGGAGCACATATTGCGCGCACTCCGGCCTTGCATCACGCCGGCCGGTTTAGAGGGCGCCGATCAACTGGCAGGCGGAATCACCCCCGGCACGGCTCGCGTATTTCTTCGCCCTGCTGCAATTGGGCTTCTGGCTGTGCCACCGCCAGCGCCGCGTGTATCTGCACTGGGCGCTGGCCAATGGCGTCCGCTCGGCAACGGCGGTCACGCTCGACGGCGACCGTGATTTCCTTCAGGCCAACGGCATCCAGAATCTCACCGTGATGGTCGCTGCCATCAAACTCATCGCCTGGAACACAGCTGCGCTTTTGATGGTGCGCGAGCACGCCCGCAAGGCGGCTTAGGCGGCAGTCAGGATCTCGGCTACCCGCCGCAGGTCTTGCACGAATGCGGCGGTCTCGCGGGCACGGGCGGCAGGCTCCTTGAGGCGCAGCAAATACGAGGGATGCACGGTGGCCATCAGCTGCGTGCCATCCGGCCAGCGATGCCATTGGCCGCGTTGGGCCAATAGGGGAAAGTCCGCTGCGATCAGATTGCTCGCGGCGGTCGCACCCAGACACAAAATCAGTTTCGGCCGCACGCGCTGGATCTCGGCTTGCAGCCACGGCCGACAGGCGCGCTGTTCCTCTGCATTGGCACCCTGATGCTGACGAAAGATGTTCCTGGCCGTGAACTTGAAATGCTTGACCGCGTTGGTGACGTAGAGCGTCTTGCGATCCAGCCCCGCCTCCAGCAGCGCCTTGTCCAGCAGCCTGCCGGCGGGGCCGATGAAGGGCCTGCCCGCCAGGTCTTCCTGGTCGCCGGGCTGCTCGCCGACCAGCATCAGCTGCGCATGTTCCGGCCCTTCGCCGAACACGGTCTGGGTGGCGGGCTGCCAGAGCGCGCAGCCACGGCAATCTCTTGCCTGCGCGCGCAGCTCGGCAAGGCTGCCCTGGGGCTGCACCACGGCGGATCGCAGTTCGGGTGCGGCGAAGCGCTTCTTCGGCGTGGTCGCCTCGGCTTCGACCATCGCCAAGGTGCGCGGCCGTGCTTCCCGGATCAGGCTCGGGATCAGCTGCGCTTCCGGCAGGTTCTTCCAGTACTTCACCGGCATCTCGCTCTGCATGGCCTGCACCTTCAGCCGCGCGGGGTTGAAGATGCTGGCGTAGTAGGTGCGCCAATAGTCCTCCAGCACGTCCTCGCTCGGCGCATCGGCCTTGGTGGCACCGGCGCTGAAGCTGAGCGTTTCGCCATCCCAATGCGCGCTGCGATAGGGCGTGAGGATGCTCCAGCGCATGCCCGTGAAGCGCCGCACGAAGAACGGCGCGACACGCTCGACGATGTAGTGGCTGGGCTCGAACCAGGCAATGAAGACTGAATTGTTGGCGAAAGCGCCAACGGGCTCACCATCGGCTGCCTTGACCTCGCGGAAACGCACGAAGGCCTTCATCTTGTGGCTGTCGCGCCGCACGTTCTTCTCGGCGTTGCGGGCGCGCATCACGTCGGCATCGGTGATGAGTTGCAGCAGCTGGCGCTCGCCGTGCGTGAGCCGCCACAGCAGCCGATAGGCCAGGCCATAGCGCTGCGGATCACTGTGGCAGATCAGCGACTGCATCAAGCCTAGAAACTCGGCGGGGATGCGCGGCGCGGGCCGGGCGGAGGCCTGTGCTGTCGGTGCATCGTGATCTGGCAACAGGCTGGCTTCGCCGGTCACTAGCCAAGTCACCTTCTCGGGCGGCACTTCATCAAGCAGCAGCGTGCGCGCTGCCTGGCGCCAGCCGTCGAAGTCCGCACCCTCTTTCAATGCAACGACGCGCACCTTAAGCCCCCGTCATTCCCGCGCAGGCGGGAATCCAGGTGTCTTTATCGCGGCACGAAAAACACTGTGCTTCGCACATGCTGGATTCCCGCCTTCGCGGGAATGACGAAGTGGCGAGATCAGGCAAACAACTCACCTTGCTGAGTCGGCACCAGTTCGCGACGCAAGGCGCTGCTCTCGGGCTGTGCGCGCGGCTTGTGATCGGCGAGCGTGACGAAGGGCGCCGCCTTTTTCATCGGCGCCTTCAGCCGCACCAGATCTTCGTAACGCAGCGTCTTGTGGCGGCGCAGGGCCAGGATGCGATCCACCGTCTTCACGCCCAGTCCCGGCACTTTCAGCAGGGTCTCGCGCGGCGCGCGCTGCACGTCCACCGGGAACACCTCGCGGTTGCGCAGCGCCCATGCCGCCTTGGGGTCGATGTCGAGTGCGAGGTTTTCCTGACCATCGACGGGTGCGATGTCTTCCACCGTGAAGCCATAGAACCGCAGCAGCCAGTCGGCCTGATAGAGCCTGTGCTCGCGGATCAGCGGCGGGGCCATCAGCGGCAGCGATTTGGCGGCATCCGGGATCGGGCTGAAGGCCGAGTAATAGACGCGGCGCATCTTGTAGTTGCCGTAGAGATTGGTGCTGGTCTGCAAAATCTTGCGGTCGCTCGAAGCATCGGCACCGACGATCATCTGCGTGCTTTGGCCTGCGGGCGCGAAGCGCGGCGCGCCCTTGGCGGTGCTGCGTTCTTCCTTGGCGTTCTCGATGTTCAGGCGCAGATTGCCCATCGCACCGCGGATGTCGCGCAGGTTTTTTTCCGGGGCCAGTCTTGCCAAGCCTTCCTCGGTCGGCAGCTCGATGTTGATGCTGAGGCGATCCGCCCAGCGGCCCGCCGCCGCCAGCAGTTCGGGCGCGGCATCCGGGATGGTCTTGAGGTGGATGTAGCCGCCGAACTTCTGCTCCACGCGCAGCTTGCGGGCGACCTCCACCAGCTGCTCCATCGTGTAGTCGGCCGAGCGGATGATGCCGCTCGACAGGAACAAGCCCTCGATGTAATTGCGCTTGTAGAAATTCATGGTGAGACCCACCACTTCGTCCACGGTGAACCGTGCGCGCTGCACATTGCTGCTGCGGCGGTTGACGCAGTACACGCAGTCGTAGGTGCAGAAATTGGTGAGCAGAATCTTGAGCAAGGAGATGCAGCGGCCGTCCGGCGCATAGGCATGGCAGATGCCCATGCCCTCGGTGCTGCCGATGCCGCCGTTCTTCAGCGAGTTGCGCGACTCGGCACCGCTGGATGCGCAGCTGGCATCGTATTTGGCGGCATCGGCGAGGATGGCGAGTTTGGCAAGGGTTTCCATGGCAGCAAAACGGTCGGAGCCGGATTAGATTACGCAGATTGCGGCTCAATCCCTGAACCGCAAGTTTCGCCCCCTCATTCAATGGCCCTGCGTATGCGCCTGCTCGACCGCATGCTGTCCCGCTTTGTCCGCACCGGCACGCTTACCGTCATCGACCCCGACGGAAAGACGGTGGTTCACCAGGGTGCGCCAGGGCCGGAATGCACCATCCGGCTCACCGACGCCAAGCTCTATCGCACCTTGTTCCTGAACCCGGAACTCAAGGCCGGCGAGGCCTACATGGACGGCACGCTGATCGTCGAAAAAGGCACGATCCGCGATCTGCTGATGATCTTCGCCGCCAACCGCGACCACCTGCGCAGCCAGCCGCTGCAGAAGGCGGTGCGCGACACCTACAAGAAGCTGCGCAAGCTCGGTAGCCGCAACACCCTGGTCAAATCACGCGCCAACGTCGCGCACCACTACGACCTCTCGAACGCGCTGTACGAACTCTTCCTCGACGACGATCTGCACTACTCCTGCGCCTACTTCGCGCACGACGACGACACGCTCGAAACCGCCCAGCGGCAGAAGCTGCGCCACATCGCGGCGAAGCTCGACTTGAAGCCCGGCCAGCGCGTGCTTGATATCGGCTGCGGCTGGGGCGGGCTCGCCATGTATCTGGCCGAGGTCGCCGACGTGCAGGTGCTGGGCGTGACGCTCTCCACCGAACAGCACGCGCTCGCCACCGCACGTGCCAAGGCGCGCGGCCTGCAAGATCGTGTGAAGTTCGAGCTGCTCGACTATCGCAAGGCACAAGGCCCGTTCGACCGCATCGTCTCGGTCGGCATGTTCGAGCATGTCGGCGTCACCCAGCACCAGGAGTTCTTCGCCAAGGTGAAAGACCTGCTCACGCCCGATGGCGCAGCGCTGATCCACACCATCGGCCGCATGGGCGGGCCGGGTGCGGTGTCGCCGTGGTTCCGCAAGTACATCTTTCCCGGCGCGCATGTGCCGGCGGTGTCGGAGTTCGCGGCCGCCGCCGAGAGTGCCAAGCTGTGGATCACCGACATCGAGATCCTGCGCCGCCATTACGCCGAGACCTTGCTGCACTGGGAGCGTCGCTTCAGCGCCCAGCGCGCCAGGGCCGAGCACCTGTTCGACGCGCGCTTCTGCCGCATGTGGGAGTTCTATCTCATCGCCGGCGAGATCGGCTTCCGCTACGGCAAGCAGATGGTGATCCAGATGCAGCTCACGAAGGCCAACGACACGCTGCCGATCACCCGCGACTACCTGATGCAGACCGAAGCCGCCCTGCGAGAGCGAGAGCGGCCCTTGGTGCAGCGCGCTGGCTAAACCTTGCGCTGCCAGACCACACAGCGGTTGTTTGCCGGCAGCGCGTAATCGCGCAACAGATGAAACCCGGCGGCACGAGCCAGCGCATCCACCGCCTCGAAGTCACGGATGCCCATCTGCGGTGCGCGTGATTTCAAGTCCGCGTCAAAAGCCGCATTGCTCTCGCTGCTGAAGGCGCCGCCGTAGTTGAACGGGCCGTAAACGATCAGCAGCGCGTCGGCCGTCAGCACGCTCGGCAGTGCCGCGAAGAACTGCTGCACTTCCGCCCAGCCCATGATGTGCAGGGTGTTGGCGGTGAACAGCGCATCGAAGGTCTGCGCGGGCCAGGGGCCCTGCACATCCAGCATCAGCGGCGGCAGTGCATTGGGCAGCGCGGCCTCGGCCAGCCAGGCGCGGATGGCCTCGTGATACGCCGGCCGGTCGCTGGTCTGCCATTGCAGCTGCGGCAGCGCGGCGGCGAAGTGCACCGCGTGCTGGCCGGTGCCGCTGCCGA
>JAUSQI010000124.1 GCA_030652575.1 Stagnimonas sp.
GGGAAGAAGTTGATGATGCGATCCAGCGCCTGGTTGGCGGAGTTGGCGTGCAGGGTGGCCAGCACCAGGTGACCGGTTTCCGCGAAGTTGACGGCGTACTCCATCGACTCCTTGGTGCGGATTTCACCGATGAGGATCACATCCGGCGCCTGGCGCAGGGTGTTCTTCAGGCCCGCCTCCCAGCTGTGCGTATCGGTGCCGACCTCGCGCTGGGTGATCATGCAGCCGATGTGCGGGTGCACGTACTCGATCGGGTCTTCCAGCGTGATGATGTGGCCTTTCGAGTTCTGGTTGCGGTAGCCGATCATGGCCGCGAGCGAAGTCGACTTGCCCGAACCGGTGCCGCCGACCATCAGCACCAGGCCGCGCTTGGTCATCACCACATCCTTGAGCACTGTGGGCAGGCCGAGTTTCTCGAACTCCGGGATGTTGGTTTCGATCGTACGCAGCACGCCACCGACACGACCCTGCTGCACGAAGGCATTGACGCGAAAGCGGCCGATGCTGGGCGGCGCGATGGCAAAGTTGCACTCGTTGGAAGACTCGAAATCCTTGGTCTGCTTGTCGTTCATCAGCGCGCGCATGAGCATCGCCGAGTTTTCGGTCGTCAGTGCCTTGTCCATCACCGGCGTAATCGCCCCGTCGAGCTTGATGGCGGGCGGAAACCCGGCTGTGAGAAAAAGATCAGAGCCGCCGCGCTCTTTCATCAGCGACAACAATTGCTGGATCAGCTTGATGGCTGCATCGCGTTCCATGCTCGAAGCTCCTACATGACGGTAAAGGTGCGCGGGTCGGCTGACTTCGCGCGTGCTTCGTTGAGGTCGACAATGCCGCGCTTCACCAGATCCTTCAGGCACTGGTCGAGGGTCTGCATACCGTCCTTGCTGCTGGTCTGGATCGACGAGTACATCTGCGCGATCTTGTTTTCGCGGATGAGGTTACGGATGGCCGGCGTGCCGATCATGATCTCGTGCGCGGCCACACGGCCGCCGCCCTTCTTCTTCAACAACGATTGCGAGATCACCGCACGCAGCGACTCCGAGAGCATGGCGCGCACCATTTCCTTCTCGGCGGCCGGGAACACATCGACGATGCGATCCACGGTTTTTGCAGCCGAGGAGGTGTGCAGCGTACCGAATACCAGATGCCCGGTTTCGGCGGCCGAAAGTGCCAAGCGGATGGTTTCCAGATCGCGCATTTCACCGACCAGGATCACGTCGGGGTCTTCGCGCAGTGCCGAGCGCAGCGATTCGTTGAAGCCCAGGGTGTCGCGATGCACTTCGCGCTGGTTGATGAGGCATTTCTTGGGCGGGTGCACGAACTCGATCGGGTCCTCGATGGTGAGGATGTGGCCGTATTCGTTCTCGTTGATGTAATCGACAATCGCCGCCAGCGTGGTCGACTTGCCCGAGCCGGTCGGGCCGGTGACCAGCACGATGCCGCGCGGCGTGTTGGCAATGTCCTTGAAGATCGACGGCGCTTTCAGGTCGTCGAGCGAGAGAATCTTGCTGGGAATGGTGCGAAACACCGCACCCGCGCCACGCGACTGGTTGAAGGCATTGACACGAAAGCGCGCCACGCCGGGAATCTCGAACGAAAAGTCGGTTTCGAGAAACTCGTCCCAGGCCTTGCGCTGCTTGTCGTTCATGATGTCGTAGACCATGTCGTGCACGGTCTTGTGATCGAGCGGCGGCAGGTTGATGCGCTTCACATCGCCATCGACGCGGATCATCGGCTCCACACCCGCCGAAAGGTGCAAGTCAGAGGCCTTTTGCTGCACGCTGAAAGTCAACAGCTGCGAAATATCCATCGCCATGATGCAGTTCCCTTGAGCGGGCTCCCTGAAATGTATTTTTTGAATGTGATGCGACCAAGCTGGACGTTAGCCAAGTCCACCTGTAGCAGCAAGCCAGTACGAAATCTCTAACGCGCACCTTCAATGTCTATCGCCCCCTCTTTCGCCGCCATTGAATCGCGCATCGCCGCCGCCTGCACCGCCGCACGGCGGCCGCGCGAAAGCGTGATGCTCCTGGCCGTGAGCAAAACCAAGCCGGCCCCTGTGATTGCGGCGGCGGCCGCGCTCGGCCAGCACGCTTTCGGCGAAAACTATGTGCAAGAAGCACTGCCCAAGATTGCGGAACTCGCTGCCTTGGGCCTCGACTGGCATCACATCGGGCCGATCCAGTCGAACAAAACCGCCGACATCGCCCAGCATTTCGCCTGGGCGCACGGGGTGGATCGCTTGAAGATCGCCCAGCGCCTCGCCGACCAGCGCCCTGCCCACTTGCCGCCGCTGAACGTCTGCGTGCAGGTCAACGTCTCGGGGGAGGCCAGCAAATCGGGCTGTGCGCCGCAGGATGCATTGCCGCTGTGCCGCGCCGTGGCGCAGCTGCCCCGGTTGCGCCTGCGGGGCTTGATGGCGCTGCCTGCCCCGGCTGCAACGGACGAAGATGCCCGCGCCTCTTTCCGCACCATGCACAGCCTCTTCGTCGCATTGCGCGCCGAACATGCTGAGCTGGACACCTTGTCGATGGGCATGTCGGACGACTTCGAACAGGCGATTGCCGAAGGCTCGACGCTGATCCGCGTCGGCACCGCCCTGTTCGGCAAACGCGGTGCTGGCAAGACTGCGAGCGAACCGGCAAGCTAAAAGACATGGATCAGAACCAAGCGAAAAAAGCGGCGGCCGAAGCCGCACTCAAATATCTTGTGCCGGGTGAAGTGCTGGGCGTCGGCACCGGCTCGACGGTCAATTTCTTCATCGATGCGCTCGCCGCCCATCGGGACGACATCCCCGGCGCAGTGTCGTCGTCCGAGGCGAGCAGCGCGCGCCTCAAGGCGCTCGGCATTCCGGTGCTGGATGCCAACAACGCGGGGCCGCTCTCCATCTATGTCGATGGTGCCGACGAAGCAGACCCGCACTTGCGGCTCATCAAGGGCGGTGGTGCTGCACATACCCGCGAGAAGATCGTGGCCGAAGCGGCGCGTGTTTTTGTCTGCATCGTCGATGAATCGAAATTGGTGCCGGTGCTCGGCCGGTTTCCGCTGCCGATCGAGGTGATCCCGATGGCGCGCTCTCTGGTGGCACGCAAGTTGGTGGTACTCGGCGGGCAGCCGGTCTGGCGCGAAGGCGTCACCACCGACAACGGCAACGTCATTCTGGATGTGCACGGCCTGCACATCACCGACCCGGTGGCTTTGGAGCGTGAACTCAACCAACTGCCCGGGGTCGTTGCCGTGGGCCTGTTCGCCCGCCGCAAAGCCGACATTCTCATCGTCGGCGAGCCCAACGGCATCCGCACCCTCAAGCCCTCAAACTGATTACTGACCGGAGATTTACCCATGCGCCTGTTGCTCATCCCTGCCCTCTTGCTTGCCAGTACCGCGCTGCACGCGGACTGGAAGCAAGACATGAAAGACGCCGCCAAGACTAAAGCCGGCGGCGTGGTCGAACAGAAACTCGGCCTGCCCTCCGCGGCACCGCAAGGTGCGGCGGTGTACTTCACCAACCTCAAGACCGGCGATACCGTCAAGAACCCGGTGCTGGTGCAGTTCGGCCTCAAGAACGCGGGCGTCGCACCCGCAGGCACACAGATCGTAGGCACCGGCCATCATCATCTGCTCATCGACGACCCGACCGTCGATCTCGCCGTGCCCTTGCCGATGACCGAGCAGATCAAGCATTTCGGTGGTGGCCAGACTGAAACCAACGTCACGCTCAAGCCTGGCAAGCACACCCTGCAACTGGTGTTCGGTGACTGGAAGCACCAGTCCTTCAACCCCACCGTGGCCTCAGAGAAAATCACCATCACGGTGCAGTAAACCCCCTCTGGCACAGCGGTATGAGTTCGCCAACCCCTGCCGCTTCAACGGCCACGGCCAGCTTGCGCGTGGGCGTTGATCTGGTGGCGACACAGGCGGTGGCGCAGTCCATCGCCAGCTTCGGCGATCGCTACCTACAGCGCATTTTCACGGCGGGCGAGTTGGCGGACAGCACCACCGAACAGGGTGAGCCGTCCACGCTCAAGCTGGCGGCACGCTTCGCCGCCAAGGAGGCAACGCTCAAGGTGCTGCGCCCAGATCATCGCTGGTACGACTGGCGCAGCATCGAAGTGCGAAAAGCCGGCAGTGGCTGGGCCGAGCTTCATCTGCATGGGGAGGCCGCCATGCAGGCAGAAGCACAGGGATTGCGCAGCTTCTCGCTGAGTTTGTCGCATGAGTGCGAATACGCCATAGCCGTCGTGATTGGCAGTGCGTAAAAAGCGTTTACCGCATTTAGAATCTCGTTCAGAACAAACTCAAGGGACGCGATTTCTTCGTGTGTACCCTCAATGGAATTATCCTTTCGCTTCGCCACCCGACCAACCAACAGTTACCAAATGACCATCGACGACAGCATCCGCAAAGTGCTTAAAGACCACGCCAATCTTTCCGTCGATGCGCTGACGGTGGCGGAGGATGCTGATCTCTACAAAAACGGCATGACCTCGCAGACCGGTGTGAACGTGATGCTGGCGCTGGAAGGTGCATTCGACTTCGAGTTTCCCGACACCATGCTCAACCGCAGCGTGTTTCAAACCATCGCCAACATCCGCGCAGCCGTGCAGAAGCTGACCGAGAAAAACTGATCTATTTCCCACTCAACCTCGCGCAGCACCGGAGAACGGCATGGGCATGATGGAACTTCCAGACCTTCTGGAAAGAGTGCGACAGATCGGCGAGGAAATCATCGGCCCCAACGCGGCCGATGTGGATGGCCAAGGCCGATTCCCCACCGAGGGCATCGAGGCGCTGAAGAAAGAGAAGCTGTTGAGCGCGCTGGTGCCGGTCGACCTCGGGGGCATGGAAATGACCATCGACGATCTCACCAAGATCTGCACCGTGCTGGGCAAATACTGCTCGTCCACGGCCATGATCTTTGCGATGCACCACATTCAGCTGGCCTGCGTGGTGCGGCATGGGCTGAGCTCGCCGATGCTGAGAACCTATCTGGCCGAGCTGGTCGAGAAGCAGTTCCTGATCGCCTCCGTCACTTCTGAAGTGGGCATTGGCGGCGACACCCGCAGCAGCCTCTGCGCAGTGGAGGTCGATGGCCCGCGTTTCGTGCTCAACAAAGACTCCACCGCGATCTCCTACGGCGCCCACGCCGACGATCTGGTGGTGACCTGCCGCCGCAACAAGGACGCCGCCAGCAGCGACCAGGTGATGGTGTTGCTGAAGAAAGGCGACTACACGCTGGAGCAGGTCGGCAGCTGGGACACCCTGGGCATGCGCGGCACCTGCAGCCCGGGCTTCAAGCTGCGCTCGACCGGCCCGGTGGAGCAGATCATCCCCGGTGCCTATGGCGATGCCTCCAGCCAGACGATGGTGCCGTTCTCGCACATGTTGTGGGGTGGGCTGTGGCTCGGCATTTCGAGCGCGGCGGTCAACAAGGCGGCGGCTTTCGTGCGCAAGGCCGCGCGCCGCACGCCGGGGCAGGTGCCGCCGATGGCGCTGCGCCTGGCCGAGGTGAGCAACAAGCTGCAATCCATGCGCGCCAACGTCAACGACATGGCCAATGAATGTGCCGCGCTGCAACGCTCGCCGGACGGCAACGAGGCAATGCTCAGCATGGGTTTTGCCCTGCGCATGAACAATCTCAAGATCTACTGCTCCAGCATCATGGTCGAGATCGTCCACGACTCGATGCTGGTCTGCGGCATCCTCGCCTACAAGAACGACTCGGAATACAGCCTGGGGCGTCAGCTGCGTGATGCCCATTCGGCTGCGCTGATGGTGGCCAACGACCGTATCTACGCCAAGAACGCCTCCCTGCTGCTCGTGCACAAAGACGTCTAAATCCAATGACTGCCCACGATCCCTACGACCCCAAAGAGTTCTACGACAACCTCGTCAAGCACAAGCTGGTGCTGCCCGGCACCACGCCCGGCATTTTCGGCCGCGGTGCGGAGTTCGAGAAAGTGCTGCTCGGTTTCAACAACCTGGTCAGCCGCATCGCCTCCGACGACAGCGCCGAGCTGATGCTGTTTCCGCCCTGCGTCGATCGCAAGCTGATCGAGAAGGTCGGCTACATGAAGTCCTTCCCGCATCTGGCCGGCACCGTCTTCAGCTTCTGCGGCCACGATGCCCAGCACCGCGACCTGCTCGGCCGCATCCAGGACGGCAAGCCCTGGGCCGATCTGCTGGAGATGAGCGACATCTCGCTCACACCGGCAGTCTGCTACCCGGTCTACGGCAACCTCACCGGCACGCTGCCGGAGAAGGGTCGCCTCGTTGACCTCACCGGCTGGGTCTACCGCCACGAGCCCTCGCCGGAGCCGACCCGCATGGTGTCGTTCCGCATGCGCGAGTTCGTGCGCGCGGCCGATGCAGACACGGTGATCGAATGGCGCAACACCTGGAAGGAGCGCGGCCTGCAACTGCTGCTGGAGCTGGGCCTGCCCGCGAAACTGGACACCGCCAGCGACGCCTTCTTCGGCCGCGGCGGCAAGATGCTCGCCGCCAACCAGCGCGACCAGCAGCTCAAGTTCGAGGTTCTGGTGCCGGTCATCTCCGCCGAAAACCCCACGGCGGTGTGCTCGTTCAACTACCACCAGGACCACTTCGGCAAGACCTTCGACATCAAGGCCGCCAACGGCGAAGTCGCGCAGACCGCCTGCATGGCCTTCGGCCTCGAACGCATGACGATGGCGATGTTCAAGACCCACGGCTTCGTCACCGCCCAGTGGCCCGAGTCGGTGAAAAAACTGCTCTGGCCCTGAAGCGATGATGTCGAGTCCCGAAGTACAAACCACAGGCCCTGTGGCTTGGGACTTCCAACCCGTCACCTTCGGCCTTGCCGCCGAGCCGGATCTGTTCGGCTGGTACCACCCGGCGCAAGGTGATGTGCGCGATTGCGGCGTGGTGCTGTGCAATCCTTTCGCCTACGACCTGCTCGGCACGCATCGCAGCTATCGGGTACTGGCCGAGCAGCTGGCGGCGGCGGGTTTCCCCGTGCTGCGCTTCGACTACCACGGCACTGGCGACTCGGCCGGCAGCGATGCCGACCCCGAGCGGGTGGCGACCTGGTTGGGAAACATCTCGACCGCCATCGACCAGCTCAAGCAGCTCGCAGGCGTACCAAAAGTGGCCCTGTTCGGCTTGCGTCTGAGCGCCTCGTTTGCGCTGATGGTGGCCGAGGGCCGCAGCGATATCGCGGCACTCATGCTCTGGGCACCGGTGGTCAACGGTCGCCATGTGGTGCGCGAGCTGAAGCTGTTGCACAACACCAGCGCGGCGCTCGCCGCGCGGCAAGAGAGCGAGACCGCCGCCAGCGGAGGCACCGTCGAAGCCGCCGGTTTTCGCCATACCCAGGCCACCCTGCTCGACATCGGCAAAATCGAGCTGCTGAAGCGTCCCTGCCCTTCGGTGCCGCATATCGCGCTGCTGTCTGCCGACGCGGGCAAGCCCGATGCCGCGCTGCTGGATCTGTGGGCGGCCGGCGGCCTGACGCCGACGGTATTCGATCTGCCCGGCTATGCCGGCATGTTGCGCGACCCGCATGTGGCGACGGTGCCGCAGCTGGTCATCGAAACCCTGGTGCAGTGGCTGGGCGACTTGCACGGCACACGCGCCACCAGCGTGATCCCCCATACCGCGACGACGCCAAAAGCATTGCTCACCGGCGCTGGCGAATCTTCCGCGCTGCTGCATGAGCGGCCCCTGCGTTTCGGCGCGCGGCAGCAGCTGTTCGGCGTCGTCTCGGCACCGGCTACGCAAGCGCCCGATGCCATCGCCGCCATCTTCATCAATGCCGGCGGCAACCACCGCGTCGGCCCCAGCCGCCTGACGGTGCCTCTGGCGCGCCACATCGCCTCGCTCGGCCACACCGTGCTGCGCATGGACATCGCCGGCTTCGGCGACAGCATCAAGCTCGAAGGGCCGCTGCCGATCTTCCAGCTCAGTTCGGTGCCGGATGTGCGCGAGGCCATCGACCAGCTGGCGGTGCTGCACGGCAGCCCGTTCAAGCATTACGTCGTCGTTGGTTTGTGCTCGGGCGGCTTCCTCGCCCATCACACCGCCCTGCAGGATGCGCGCGTCACCAGCCAGATGACGCTCAACCTGCCGAGCTTCGAGTGGAAGGGACCGAGCGACGGCGAGAGCATCGAGGAATACGGCCATCGCAATATCAAGCCGCTGGGCTTCTATGCTGCGGCGCTGTTCGCACCGCAGACCTGGAAGCGCCTGTTCTCCGGCGGCATCAACCTGCGCCTGATCGCCGATGTCGGCGGCAAGCGGCTGCTGAGCCGCGTGCAGGTGAAGCTGCAACAGCTCGTGGCGCGCTTCAAGCCAGGGGTCGACAACAGTGTCGCCGGCCAGTTCGCCGCGCTCTCGAAGCGCGGTGTGAAAAGCGTGCTCATTCTCTCGGCCAACGACGGGGCCGTGGACGAGATGGAAACCCATCTCGGCAAGAACGCCGTGCGCATGCGCAACGACCCCAACTTCAGCTATCTCACGATCGAGGGTGCCGACCACACCTTCACTGCCGAGCGTTGCCGCCGCGAGGTGTTCGACATCATTCGCCAGCATTTCGCGTCGCTATCCCGCTGAGCCATGACTGCTGCCAACACCGAACGCGCAGGGCGCATCCCGCTGACCGACGCCCAACACGAGCTGTGGCTGGGCGTGCAGCTCGACGCCGAGGCAAGCCTCGCCTATCACCACGGCAACACGCTCAGCCTCAAGGGCCCGCTCGAACCCGAACAGCTGCGGCAGGCGCTGCAGGGTCTGGTGGATCGACATGCCGCCTTGCGTGCGCGCTTCAGCAACGATGGCCAGTGGCTGGAGATTGAACCGGAGGTGGTGCTGACGCTGCCGGTTGTCGAAGTAGCGGTGGATGACTCTGCACAGCTACAGGTGCAGCAAGAGGCCGCACTGCGCACGCCTTTCGATCTCGCACAGGCGCCGCTGATCCGCTTCGTGCTTCTGCACGCCCATGCGGAGTTGCATCACCTCGTTTGCGTGGCGCATCAGGCCGCCATCGACGAGTGGAGCCTGGCACTGCTGCTGATGGAGCTGGGCGCTGGCTACTCCCGACAGGGCGAGCCGGCGACACCCGCACTGCCCGGCCTGGGCGATTACGCGGCACGAGAGCAGGCCGTGTTCGCCAGCGAACAGGGCCAGGACAACACCGCCTACTGGCTACAGAAGCTGCACACCCCGCCCAGCCGCCTGCTGCTGCCGCACGACCTGCCGCGCCCGCGCGAACGCCAGTACGCCGCAGCCGAATTGCAGCTGCCGTTTGCAGCAGATTTGCAGGCCGCTCTGGACAACATCTCCACTGCCCACAACGCGACGTTGCTCGAAACACTGCTGGCGGTGTTTGCCGCCCTGCAGCACCGGCTGACCGGCTGCGAGGATCAGATCATCGGCGTGACCCACCCCGGCCAGTTGCAGGCGGGTTTCGAGCATCTGGTCGGCCATGCCGTCAATCTGCTGCCGCTACGCCTGGCGACAAATCGCGACCTGCCGTTTTCAGCCCTGCTGGAGCAGGTGCGCAGCGCGACGCAGGAAGGCGTGCAGCATCAGGACGCACACTTCAGCCGCATCGTGCCGCAGCTGCAATTCGAGCGTGACCACAGCCGCCCGGCGCTGCTGCCGGTGGTGTTTGGCGTGGCCAGACCCTCGCCCGCGCCGGTGTTCGATGGCCTGCAAACCCGCAGCGCCGCGCTACCTGCGCTCGCCACCATCCCGGAGTTGTCGTTCAGCGTCGGCGCATCGGGTGTGCACTGCGTCTACAACAAGGCGCTGTTCAGCACGCAGGCCGTCAGTGCGCGTCTATCGGAATACGTGACCGCCATCGCCGCCATCTGTGCACAGCCGCAGACGGCCATCGGCAGTCTGCCGATTCTCTCGGCCGACGCGCTATCGCTGCTCGACCAGCTCAACCACACCGAGGCCGCGATCCCCACCGAACCGGTGCAGGTGCTGGTCAGCGCGCAGGCACTGCGCACGCCGGACGCCGTGGCAGTGCGCTTCAACGGCCAGACGCAGAGCTACGCCGCGCTCGAAGCCCGTGCCTGCACCATCGCCGCCGCGCTCGTCGCCCAAGGTGCCGGGCCGGGGCGCTTTGTAGGCGTCTGCCTCGAACGCGGTCTCGATGTGCCCGCTGCCCTGCTGGCTGTGCTCAAGACCGGTGCCGCCTACCTGCCGCTGGACCCGGAGTTTCCGCCGGAACGGCTGAGCTATTACCTGGAAGACGCCGATGCGGCTCTGGTGCTGACAGATGCCAAATCCGCAGCAAAACTAGCTAGCACTAACTGCACCCAGCTGCGGCTGGAAGACATCACCGGCAGCGCCGACTTCACCGACGTGCCCGTGCCGCTCACGGCGGCGGCGTATGTCATCTATACCTCCGGCTCCACCGGCAAGCCCAAGGGCGTGGTGTTGCCGCATGGCGCGCTGGTCAACTTTCTCGCCAGCATGGCGCGCGAGCCGGGCTTGCAGGCGGGCGACGTGCTGGCGGCCGTCACCACCGTCTCGTTCGACATCGCCGGCCTCGAAATCTGGCTGCCGCTCACCGTCGGCGCCACGGTGCTGGTGATCGACCGCGATACCGCGATGGACGGCGAGCGGCTGAAAAGCACGCTCTCGCAACAGCAGGTCACCGTCATGCAGGCCACGCCCGCCACCTGGCGACTGCTGCTGGCCGTGCAGTGGCCGGGCGATGCTGCGCGCTTCCGCGCCTACAGCGGTGGCGAGCCGCTGCCGCGCGAGCTGGCCGAGCAGCTGCTGCCGCGCGTCGCCGCCTTGTGGAATCTCTACGGCCCGACCGAGACGACGATCTGGAGCACGGCCTATCGCGTCACCGATGCGGCCCTGCCCATCCTGGTCGGCACGCCCATCGCCAATACCCAGTGCCATGTGCTGGATGCGGGCCACAACCTCATGCCCCCGGGCATCACCGGCACCTTGTGGATCGGCGGCGCGGGTGTCGCCACCGGTTATCACAACCGGCCGGAACTGACCGCGGAGCGCTTCGTGCAGCATCCGCAGTTCGGCCGCATCTACGACACTGGTGATCTCGCGCGGCTCACACCGCAGGGGCTGGAATGCCTCGGCCGGGTGGACTTTCAGGTGAAGCTGCGCGGCTATCGCATCGAGCTGGGCGAGATCGAATACGCACTGTCGCGGCATGCGGCGGTGGCGGAGTCCGCCGTGCTGGTGCGCGAACGCAGCAGCGGCGATGCGCGGCTGGTTGCCTACGTGGTCAAGAAGCCCGGCGCCGAGACCAACGCCAGCGAACTGCGTGGCTCGGTGCGTGATTTCCTGCCCGCCTACATGGTGCCGCAGGATTTCATCATGCTCGACGCCCTGCCGCGCCTGCCCAACGGCAAGCTCGACCGCAAGGCGCTGCCGGACCCGTTCGCCGCCATCGCCGCCCGCAGCGTGCGCGAGCCGCCGCAAGGCCCAGCCGAGCAGGCGCTCGCGGCGCTGTGGGCCGAGATTCTCGCCCTGCCCAACACCAGCAGCATCGGCCGCGACGACCGCTTCTTCGACCTCGGCGGCCACTCGCTGCTGGCCGTGCGGCTGGCAGGCCGCATCACCGAAACCACCGGCACCCGTCCCGGCTTGCGCACGCTGATGATGGACCCGCTCTCGGTGATCGCCAGCCAGCTCAAGCTGCCCGCCAATGCCAAGGAACAGCCCGTCGCCAAGCCAGCGCAGCCCGGCGCGACGCCTGCCCCTGCCGAGCCGCCGCGCAAATCCGGTTGGCTGGGTAAACTGTTCGGCAAATAACCCAACAGCAGCATCGGCACACTCAGAGGACGGAGCCTCTGCGCATGGAACCGATCCACTTCGGCGACAGCAGCAAACCCCTGTTCGGTACGCATCACCGGGCCTCCGGTGCCACACGGCGTGCGGCAGTGTTGCTGTGCCCGTCCTGGGGCATGGAATACATGCGCGCCTATCGCGGCCAGCGCCTGCTGGCTATGCGTCTGGCCGAGGCCGGCTATGAAACGCTGCGCTTCGATTACTCCGGCACCGGTGACTCCGAAGGCCACAGCCTCGATGCCCGTCTTGACCACTGGCTGGCCGACATCGGCACCGCCGCACGCGAGTTGCGAGACTTGAGCGGCACCGATCAACTGGTGGTGTTCGGCCTGCGCTTCGGTTGCCTGCTGGCCGAGGCCGCGCGCTTGCGCAACGGTCTCTCCGCCAGCTTGCAGATCAGCTGGGATGCCCCCGCCAGCGGTGCCGATTACGTCGCCCTCATGCAGAAGCTGGGTGCCGACAACGACATCCTGAAACAAGCACGCCGCAACCGCGACATGCTGCTGCCGCCCCATGCCGACGACGAGCTGCACGCCCACGCCTGGCCCGCCGCCCTGGCCGAGGCCGTCACCGCATTGCCCGGCATCGCGGGCGATGCACGCCGCCTGTGGATCACCAGCCGTGACGTCAACACACCCGCGCCGGCCGCTGCCGCCACGCTCGCCACCGACGAAGCCGCCCACTGGCACGATGCCCGCTGGATCGGCACGCCGTGGATACCCGCTGCACCGGTCGCACGCATCGTCGAGCATCTCAAGCAGGTGCTGCCATGAGTGCCGACCTGCGCGAGACGCCCTATACGTTTGGCGAGGATTGCCGCCTGTTCGGCATCCTCACCCGGCCCGGCGTCGTGAATGCCGACCGGCCCGTCATCGTCATCCCCAACACCGGCATCGAGCATCGCGTTGGCCCCAACCGCCTGCATGTGCAGCTGGCGCGCGCCTTGGCGGCATCCGGGTTCTGCGTGTTCCGTTTCGACATCAGCGGCCTGGGCGACAGCGACCCGCCGCGCGGCAAAAGTGCGAATGCCAGTGATGATCTGAAGCTCGCGCTGGACAGTCTCGGCACCCGCGTCACCGGTGCCGGCTTCGTGCTGGTGGGCCTGTGCTCGGGCGCGCACGATATCCACCAGTTCGGCCGCGACGACCCGCGCGTGCGCGGCCTGCTGTTCATCGACGGCTACACCTACTCGACGCCGCATTTCCAGCGTCTGCTGTGGACGGCACGGCTGACGCACATCGGCCGCTCGTTCCGCAAGCTGTTCGCAAAACTCGGCGAGAAACTCAAGCCGCCGACCGAGGACGCGCCGCAGGGTGTGGATACAGACTTCGTCGTCTGGCCGCCCAAGGCCGAAACCCAGGCCGACTACGAGCGCATGCTGGCGCGCGGCGTGGCGCTGGGTTTCGTATTCACGGGCGATACGCAGTGGGCCTATCTGTATACCGACCAGCACATTGATGCTTTCCCGCTGCTACGCGGCAAGGCGCAGGTGTGGTTCTTGCCGCACATCGACCACACGCTGACGCGGCGCAAGGCGCGTGAAGAACTGATCGCCCTCGTGCGCCACTGGTTGCAGGGTCTCAGCGGCTGAGTTGCAGCAGCGTCCACAGTGCGCCGTGTGCGCGCCACCACTGACCTTGCAGCACCTGGCCCGCAAAAGCCGTTTCAGCATCAGGCGTTAGTGCCTTTGCTTGCCACTGCCCACGGTCGGCAGTCGTGGCAAGCCACTGAATCGCCACCGCATCAAACTCCAGCCAGGCCCCGCATAGCGGATACAACGCCTTGTGCACGCACTCCTTGGCGCTGAACACCAGTCGTGCATGGGCAGTGGCGGTAGCGCCGAACGCCGTCGCGAGCGCCGCGTGATCCTGCGGCGATAGCACGACGGCCTCGGCATCTGTGGGCAGCAGCGCATCCGGCTCCACATCCACACCCAGCGCCGGCACCGCACTCGCCGGTGCGACGATGGCAATGGCGAATGCCGCGTTGTGCGCGATGCTGCCCACCATGCCTGCGGGCCACCGCGGCGCGCCGTCGTCTGCACGCAGTACCGGCTGGCTCTGACCCAAGGCCTGCAAGGCGGCAGCTGCCACCGCGCGGCCCGCCAGAAACGACTCGCGGCGCGCGCTCTGCCAGCCCTGTGCATCGGCAATCGCCACCGCCCACGATGGCGCGCGCTCCGTCGCCGTATCGAGCACAGCCACCGCCGCGCAGCAGCCTGTGACTGGTTCAAAAACTGTGATGTCTTCGTCAATGTGGAAGTCGAGCACGCCCATGCGCACAGCATCGCGGCTACAGCAGCGCACTACAATCCGGCGGGGCCACATAAAAAATCTTCGAGGCGAAAGACATGCAGATTGCAGAATCCACGTTCATCGTTTCCGGCGGCGCTTCGGGTCTGGGTGAGGCCACGGCACGGCGGCTGGTTGCACAGGGTGGCAAGGTGGTGATTGCCGACCTCAACGAAATGGCCGGGCGATCCCTGGCCAACGAACTGGGCGAGCAGGCGGTGTTCACCCAGGTCAACATCACCTCCGACGGCGATGCCGCCGCCGCCGTCGAACTCGCGCGCGAAGAGTTTGGCAGCCTGCAGGGCGTCATCAACTGCGCCGGCATCGTCACCGGCGAGCGCGTGGTGGGCAAGGACGGCCCGCACTCGCTGGAAAACTTCGCCCGCGTCATCCAGGTGAATCTCATCGGCAGCTTCAACCTGTTGCGCCTGGCTGCCGATGCGATGGCGAAGCAGCCGCCCAACGAAGATGGCGAGCGCGGCATCATCATCAACACCGCCAGTGTGGCCGCCTTCGATGGTCAAATCGGCCAGGCCGCCTACAGCGCCAGCAAGGCCGGCATCGTCGGTATGACGCTGCCCATCGCCCGCGAGCTGGCCCGCTTCGGCATCCGCATCATGACCATTGCCCCCGGCATTTTCGAGACCGCGATGATGGCCGGCATGGCCCCGCTGGTGCGCGCCTCGCTGGAAGCCACCGTGCCCTTCCCCAGCCGCCTCGGCCGCCCGGACGAATACGCGCAGCTGGTGCAGTCCATCATCGAAAACCCGATGTTGAATGGCGAGGTGATTCGACTGGATGGGGCGATTCGGATGGCGCCGAAGTGAGTGTTGTCACTTTGACGCTTTTGCCAGCACGCTCATTTCGCACCTCACAATAATAAGTAAGGAAAATCATGGACATGCAGACGATTTTTAGTTTTCAGCGTCGAATTGCCGCCGTGATAGGCGGTTGTTTTGAGCCTAACTAGCGTTAGGGCCCTCAAAATGAAACGTGACATGGACCTTGTCAGAGCTATTCTTCTAGAGCTTGAGCAGCATAAGCACGGGAATGCCCCCGACAATTTTGCGCTTGAGGGCTATCCGGAAGAGCAAGTGGACTACCACGTCTACTTGCTCATGCAGGCTGGCCTCGTTGAGGGGCACACGGCAGACGTCTCTGGGTCCCCATCGCCAATCGGCGTTCCCCACAACCTTACTTGGACAGGTCACGAGTTCATCGACAACGCACGTGAAGCCAATATTTGGCAGCAAGCGAAGGAAGTGATGCTCAAGGCCGGTACCGGCTCCTTCGGTGTGTGGCAGTCAGTGATTACTGATCTCGTAAAAAAGAGCGTTGGCCTGTGAGCCCTAACAAGTCGCTCCAGCCGACCCGATGGTTCCTACGCTTTAGTGGACATATTGAAACCTGAGCCAATGAAGTCAATCACCGCCTTACTACTCGCGCTTATCTGGTCCAATCTGGCCAATGCCGCCGAAATCTCAGGCCGCTATGTGGCGACCATCGAGAACGTGGTGACGGTGCTGACGGTGACCACCAAGGCCGGCGTCGTCTCGGGCAGCTATGCCGAGCCGAGCTACGTGTTGCAGGCCAAGGGCGGCTTCGAGGGCAACACGCTGAAGCTGGCCCTCACCGACACCAAGCGCGGCCTCACGGTGGCGCATCTGCAAGGCCAGGTGAGTGCGGACAAGCTGGCGGCAACGGTGAGCGTGAATACGGCCGCGACCGGCATCAGCAAGTCGGTGCAGGCCGTGTTCGTGCGCGAGGCCGCCGCTGCCAAGCTGCCGGCCGGCACGGCGAATGGTCGCGATGCGCAGCTGGTAGGCGTGTGGACTTACCAGAACATCATCAACAGTGGCGGCTCCAACTTTGCCTCGTTCACCACCGTGCTGACGATGGAAATCAGCGCCGACGGCACGCTGCGGCAGTGGCAGCAGTCGGTGGGCAGTGGCCAGAACTGGAACTACGGCAGCAGCGAGGGCCGCAAACTGGTGTTTGAGGGCCAGTGGTCGGCGAAGGACGGCGTGCTCTACGGCAAGGCGCAGGGGCAAGGCGAGTTTCAGTCGCTGACGCGCTATCGGCGTGCGGGCAAATATCTGGTGACGGAAGACCGCAGCGGCCGCAAGAACTGGTCGCCGGGCTGAGGCTTACTGCTCGGCCTGCAAACCCTGCGACAAGGCGCGCGCGGTTTCGGCCACCAGCGGGATGATGCGGTTGTAGGCCATGCGGGTGGGGCCGATCACGCCCAGCACGCCGGCGACTTGGCCATTCACCGTGTAGGGCGCGCTCACCACGCTGCATTCGTCGAGCACGCGGTAACCCGATTCCTCGCCGATGTAGATCTGCACGCCGTCGGCGACCAGACACTGATCGAACAGACCGAGCAGATCGCGCTTGCGGTCGAGCGCATCGAACAGCCCGCGCAGGCGGCCCAGGTCGCTCATGTCCTGAAAGCCCAGCAAATTGGCACCACCCGCCATGACGTAACCGCTCTGCTTCGGCTCGCCGCCGAGCGCGGCATCGGCCATTGCCGCGGCTTCGCGCAGGATGAGATTGACGCGGCCCTGCGCATCGCTCACTTCGTCCACCAGCGCGCGCCGCAGGCTGACCAGATCGCGGCCTGCAAAGTGCTCGTTGATGGCGTTGCCGAAGCGCTCCAGCTCATCCGCACCGTACGGCCGCGTGGTGTGGATGACGCGGTTCTGCACCTCGTGCTGGTTGACGACCAGAATCACCAGCACGCGGTTGTCCGACAGCGGCATGAACTGGATGCGTCGCAGCACCGAGAGGTTGCGCTTGGGCACCGTCACTACACCGGCCATGCGCGAAATCTGGCTGAGCAGATTGCTCGCGGTCTGCACGAGGTCATCCGGCGCGCGCCAGCCGGGCGCGAGTTCATCTGCGATCTGCGTGCGCTCCACTTCGGTCAGCGCCTCGGGCGCGAGCAGCTGATCGACAAAGTAGCGGTAGCCGCGCGTGGTGGGGATGCGACCGGCAGAAGTGTGCGGGCTGGCAACGAGACCGAGCTGATCGAGGTCGCTCATCACGTTGCGGATGGTGGCGGGGCTGATGCCCAGTGCCGCCGCACGCGCCAGGGTGCGCGAGCCCACTGGCTCGCCATCCTGGATGTAGCGTTCAACCAGGAGCTTCAAGAGCTCGGCGGCACGGGGGTCTAAGCGGGATTCCATATCCTGCAATGTGGGAACTGCGTCGGGCAGTGTCAAGGGTTGCAACAAACACGGCCTGCTTATGTGAATGGACGCGGCCGCAAGGTAAAGTGCGGCGCATGTCACCCAGCCTGATAAAAACTGTCGGCGTCATCGGCAAACGCACCGATCCCGCTGCCCTGCCGACCGTCGTGGCGCTGTGCCGCCTGTTGCGGGAACTCGGCTGCGAGGTGCTGATGGACGATGTGCATTTTGCCCTCGCCCACACCGAGAACCTGCCTGCGGTCACGCGCCAAACGCTCGGCCAGCGCTGCCAGCTGATCGTGGTGGTGGGCGGCGACGGCACGCTGCTGGATGCCGGCCGCAGCCTCGCCCATTTTGGCGTGCCACTGCTCGGCATCAACCAAGGCCGCCTCGGCTTCATGGTGGATGTTCGCCCCGACGAGATGCGCGAAGCCCTGCAAGCCGTGCTGGCCGGGGATGGTGTGGCCGACAACCGCCTGCTGCTGAGCATGGTCATCCGCCACGCCGATGGTAGCGTCGAGCCTGCGGCACTGGCTGTCAACGACGTGGTGCTTCGCAACTTCGCCAACATCCGAATGCTCGATTTCGAAACCTGGCTCGGCGACGAGTTCATCAGCCAGCACCGGGCCGACGGCATGATCGTCTCCTCGCCGACGGGCTCGACGGCCTATGCGCTTTCGGGCGGCGGGCCGGTGGTGCACCCCAGCGTGAGCGCCCTCACGCTGGTGCCGATCTGCCCACACACGCTGTCCGACCGGCCCATCGTCGTGCCCGCCTCGGCCACTGTGCGCATCGTGCTGCGCGGCCCGGCACCGGCGATGGCTACCGTGACCTGCGACGGGCAGGTGAGCCATCGCATCAACCCCGGCGACACCATCGAAGTCTCGCAGGCGCCCCATCCCCTGCGGCTGATCCACCCGCGCAACTACCAATACTTCAGCCTGCTGCGCGACAAGCTGCACTGGGGTCGCGGGCCGTCAAAAACCATTGGCACCGAGCGCGCCTAAGTACTCATGCTCAAATCGCTGCACATCAAGAACCTCGCGATCATCGACGAGGCGCATCTCGACCTCAGCCTTGGCTTCACCGTGCTCACGGGCGAGACGGGTGCGGGCAAGTCCATATTGCTCGATGCACTTGGACTCGTACTCGGCACCCGTGCTGATCCGGCATTGGTGCGTCAAGGGTGTGACAAGGCCGAGATCAGCGCCGAGTTTGATCTGAGCGACGCTGCGTCAGCGCGCGACTGGCTTGAAGCACAAGAACTGACCGACAGCGACGAGCCGACGCACTGCCTCATTCGCCGCGTGGTCACCGCCGAGGGCCGCACGCGCGCCTTCATCAACGGCCAGGCCGCCAACGCCGGGCCGTTGCGCGAGCTGGGCGAGCATCTGGTCGATCTCTTCGGCCAGCATGAGAGCCAGACCCTGCTCAAGCCAGAGGTGCAGCGAGGCCTGCTGGACGACTTTGGCGCTTATCCAAAAGAGCGCGCTGCGGTCGCGGAAGCCGCCTCAGCCTGGCTCGCCGCTGACCGCGCGATTGCAGAAGCCAAAACCGCCGCTGGCCGTGACCCGGCACAGATCGACTACCTGCGCCACCAGGTGCAGGAGCTGCGCGCGCTGCAATTGCAGGACGGCGAGATCGATGCACTCGAAGCCGACCACAAGCGCCTCGCCAACGCTGGTCGCCTGATGGAAGACGGCGCGCGTGCGTTTGCCCTGCTCTACGAAGGCGATGCCGCGATCTACGACCAGCTCAGCAGTGCCTCGTCGCTGCTCGCAGGCCTCACACCGCTGCACGAGGGCTTTGCCGAAGCCGAAAATCTCGCGGCGCAAGCGCAAGCCTTGGTGCGCGAAGCCGCCGATGTGGTGACCCGCCAGCTCGACAAGCTCGATCTTGATCCGGCGCTGCTCGCCGAAGTCGAAAGCCGCCTGAGCGCCCTGCACGACATGGCGCGCAAGCACCGCATCAAGGCGGCAGGCCTGACCGAACATCTGGCCATGCTCGCCGCCGAACTCGACAGCCTCGAACACGCCGGCGAGCGCATGGCGCAGCTCGAACGCGACCGCGAGGCGGCCCTGAAGAAATACCAGGCGGCCGCCAGCAAGCTCAGCGCTGCACGCGCCAAGGCCGCGAAAAACTACAGCGAGCAGGTGAGCGTGATCGTGCGCCAACTCGGCATGGCCAGTGCGCAGCTCGTAGTCGTCGTGCAGCCCAGCGAGAGCGAGCGCCCGCGCCCGCATGGTGCCGACGAAGTGCGCTTCGACTTCAGCGCCAACCCCGGCCAGCCGCCGCGCGCGCTCGCCAAGGTGGCGAGTGGTGGCGAACTCTCGCGAGTGTCGCTCGCCATACAAGTTGTCGGTGCGGCCGATAGTGGCGCGCCGACGATGATCTTCGACGAAGTCGATGCTGGCATCGGCGGTGGCGTGGCCGATATCGTCGGCCAGAAACTGAAGCAGCTCGGTGCGCGCCGGCAGGTGCTCTGCGTCACCCATCTCGCACAGGTGGCCGTGCATGGTGCCCAGCATTTGGGCATCCGCAAGGAAGTGAAAGACGCGCAAACCTTCACCCGCGTGGTGCCACTCGCCAAGGACGTGCGCACGCTCGAAGTGGCGCGCATGCTGGGCGGGCAAGAGATCACCGTTGCCACACAGGCGCTCGCTCGCGATCTGCTGAAGCGCAGCGCATGAGTGCCAAGGTGGCGGCTGGTGGTCATACGCCACTGATGGCGCAGTACCTGAAGATCAAGGCGGAGTTCCCGGACACGCTCGTGCTGTTTCGCATGGGGGATTTCTACGAGCTGTTCTACGACGATGCCCGTCGCGCGTCGAAGCTGCTCGGCATCACGCTGACGCAGCGCGGCGAATCGAATGGCCAACCAGTGGTGATGGCGGGCGTGCCCTATCACCAGCTCGACAACTATCTGGGCAAGCTGATTCGTCAGGGCGAGTCAGCGGCCATCGTCGAACAGGTCGGTGAAGTCGGTGTGGACAAGGGCCCGGTGCGGCGCGAAGTCGCGCGCATCGTCACGCCCGGCACCGCCACCGACGAGGCGCTGCTCGATCCCCGCGCTGCCAACTGCCTCGCTGCGCTCTGTGTGCAGGACGGCTGCTATGGCCTGGCCTGGCTCGATCTCGGCTCAGGCCGCTTTCGCGTGTTGGAGACGACGAAGATCAGCGATTTCGCGGGCGAGCTGGCGCGCGTGCGGCCAACCGAGTTGCTGGTGCCGGACGATCTCGCCTCGACGCTCAGCGACTTCCTCGGCAGCAAGGTCGCGCGCCGTCGTCCGCCCTGGCACTTCGATGTCACCACCGCCCGCCGCAAGCTGGTCGAGCAATTCGCGACCCGCGACCTGCGCGGTTTCGGCGCAGAGGATCTAACTGCCGCACTCGGCGCTGCCGGTGCCCTGCTCGCCTACGCCGCAGAGACCGCCCGGACCCAGCTCGCGCACGTCACCAGCCTGTCGGTCGATCGCACCGAAGAAGCGCTGATTCTCGACCCCGCCACCCGCCGCAATCTCGAACTCGACCGCACGCTCGCAGGCGAACCTGCGCCGACGCTAGCAAGCGTGCTGGACACCGCCGTGACGCATATGGGCAGCCGCCTGCTGCGCGCCTGGCTGGTGCGGCCGCTGCGGGATCGCAGCGCGCTCAATGCGCGCTTCAATGCACTCGAAGAATTGCTGGCTGCACCCGCCAACAGCAGGGGTATGGCGCGACTCGAAGCGCTGCGCGCCAGCCTGAAAGACATTGCCGATCTCGAACGCATCTGCGGTCGTATCGCGCTGCGCAGCGCTCGTCCGCGTGACTTGGCGGGACTGCGCGATACCTTGCTGGCACTGCCCTTCGTCCAAGTCGCACTCGGCGCGGTCGAAACCACTCGGCTGCAAGCCCTCACCGAGCAACTCGGCAGACACGAGGTACTCGCAGCTCGTTTGCGCGATGCGCTGTCAGACACCCTGCCCCTGCTCGCCCGCGACGGCGGCATTTTTCGCAGCGGCTTCGATGCCGCGCTCGACGAACTGCGCGGCCTCTCGACCAATGCCGACAGCTACCTGCTTGATCTCGAAACCCGCGAACGCGCCCGCAGCGGCATTGAAACGCTGAAGGTCGCCTACAACCGCGTGCACGGCTTCTACATCGAGGTCGGCAAATCGCACACCGCGAAAATCCCCGCCGACTATGCGCGCCGCCAGACGCTCACCCACTTCGAGCGCTACATCACCGAGGAGCTGAAGGCCTTCGAGGACAAGGTGCTTTCGGCACGCGACCGGGCGCTGGCGCGGGAGAAGGCGCTGTACGAGGCGCTGATCGAAGAGCTCGCCACGCATCTGCCCACGCTGCAAGCAGCAGCAGCGGCGCTGGCCGAACTCGATGTGCTCGCGGCATTTGCCGAGCGCAGCGCCGCGCTGAATCTGGTGCGGCCCGTGATGGGCGACACGCCAGGCCTCGACATCCGGCAGGGCCGCCATCCGGTGGTGGAGTCGGTGCTCGACAGCCCCTTCACACCCAACGACGCGGTGCTGGCCGACGCGCGCCGCCTGCTGGTCATCACCGGCCCGAACATGGGCGGCAAGAGCACCT
>JAUSQI010000030.1 GCA_030652575.1 Stagnimonas sp.
AGCTGTGCGTCTTGCCACGGTCGTGGTCGAAGAACACGCCGGGCGAGCGGTGCAACTGGCTCACGATCACGCGCTCGGTGCCGTTGATGATGAAGGTGCCGTTGCCGGTCATGAGCGGAATCTCGCCCATGTAGACCTCCTGCTCGCGGATGTCCTTCACCTTCTTCTCTTTCGACTCGCGGTCGAAGATGGCGAGGCGCGTCGTCACCTTCAAGGGTGCGGCGTAGGTGAGGCCACGGATGCGGCATTCCTTCTCGTCGAAGATCGGCTCTTCGAAGCGGTACTTGACGAACTCGAGTGCTGCCGAGCCGTTGTAGGCCGTCATCGGGAACACGGATTTGAATGCGGCCTGCAGGCCGGCATCCTTGCGCTTGGACGGGATGATCCCGGCCTGCAAGTAGTCGCGGTAGGAGTCGATCTGCGTCGTCAGCAGATACGGGACCTCCATGGTTTCAGTCTGCTTGCGAAAATCCTTGCGGATGCGCTTTTTCTCGGTAAACGAGTAGGCCATCGGTCGTGTTCCTTCTAAGAGTCAATCAAGCCGCATGAGTGGAATGCGGTCGTTTGCGCGCTGCTGTCGAGGCTCACTCTGACAGCGTGCAAACGACTGGATTCCATTGCGGTTCTGGTGAAGCCAACAAAAACAGCAATGGGCCGGGAGTCTTTCGACTCCCAGCCCTTGCTTGAATCGCCTTAAAGCGAGTCGGGTCAAGTGCTTACTTGACGGTGACGGTGCCGCCAGCTTCGGTGATCTTGGCTTTCAGGGCATCGGCATCTGCCTTGTTCACGCCTTCTTTCACGGTCTGGGGAGCGCCTTCGACGAGGTCTTTGGCTTCCTTCAGACCGAGGCCGGTGATCTCGCGAACAACCTTGATCACGTTGACCTTCTTGGCGGCGTCGATGCCGGAGAGGATCACGGTGAATTCGGTCTGCGCTTCAGCAGCGGGTGCCGCGGCAGCGGCGGGGCCGGCAGCAGCAGCAACGGGAGCTGCGGCGGTGACGCCGAACTTGTCTTCCATCATCTTGACCAGCTCAACCACGTCCATCACGGACATCTTGGCGATTGCGTCGAGAACGTCTTCTTTGCTCATTTGAAACTCCAATTAAAAAGTGTGTGTTTTTTAGCTAGGGGATGCGAAAGTTATTCAGCGACTTCTGCGGGCGCACCCAGGCTGTCAGCAACGGCTTTAACCGTGCGAACCAGCTTGGTGTGCGGCGCTGCCAGAGTTCCGACGAACTTGGTGATCGGTGCCTTCATCGTGCCCATGAGCATGGAGATGGCTTGATCCTTGGTCGGCAGCGTGGCCAGGCGATCGAGGTCGGAGGCGGGATACATCGTCCCACCGACTGCGAGCGCCTTGACGACGAGCTTGTCGTTCTCTTTGGCAAAGTCCTTGATGACGCGGCCCACAGAACCCGGATCGTTTAAGGCGAAACCGAGAATGATGGGGCCCACCAGCGCAGACGTGAGGCACTCGAACTCAGTGCCCTTCACGGCCTTGCGGGCCAGCGTGTTCTTCACAACGTGCAGATAGATCCCGTTATCACGGGCCTTGATGCGCAGTTGATCGAGCTTGCCAGCCGTCAGCCCGCGGTACTCGGCAGCAACTGCCGAGAGCGCGCGCTTGGCGACGTCGTTGACTTCCGCAACCAGAACCTTCTTGTCTTCCAACTTGAGAGGCATGTAGATGAAACTCCTGGTTACGTAACGAAACCGATGCTTCATCCCTTGCGGGATTCAGGTATCGGGCTAAGCGGTGCGCAACCCTTCTAGCTTTTTGCGGCTTTCAGGACTCGCACCATCTGCGTCAGTGCCCTTGGTTGCAGGGCTTTAGTCCAGAAGACTTTCATCCGTGATCGGCGAAAAATCTGGCGCTGACGGTCTTTGATGGAGCGGCCTTGAGAGCCGCACCACAAAGGTGTTGAAGCGGGTTCAGGGGACTAGGTGCGGGGGATAAAAGCTGCTGCCATCCCCAGTACCCCGCATCCTGTACCCGCCGTTATTCTTTACTCAGGCAGGCTGCCGAGGTCGACGATGACGCCGGGGCCCATGGTCGTGGAGAGCGTCATCTTCTTCATATAGACGCCCTTCGCTGACGAAGGCTTGGCCTTGCGGATGTCGCGAACGACCGCCATCAGGTTTTCGAGCAGCTTGGCCTTGTCGAAATCGGCCGAGCCGACCGAGGCGTGCAGAATGCCGGCCTTGTCGGCGCGGAACTTCGCCATACCAGCCTTGGCGTTCTTCACAGCCTGAACGACGTCGGCAGTGACGGTGCCGGTCTTCGGGTTGGGCATCAGGCCGCGGGGGCCCAGCACCTGACCGAGAGAACCGACCACGCGCATCGCGTCGGGCGAAGCGATGACGACCTGATAGTTCAGATCGCCGCCCTTCATGGCGGCAGCGAGGTCATCCATACCGACCGCATCGGCACCGGCAGCCAAGGCTTCAGCAGCCTTGTTGCCCTGGGTGAACACGGCGACGCGGACGGTCTTGCCGTTGCCGTGCGGCAGCACGGTGGAGCCGCGGACGTTCTGGTCGGACTTCTTGGGGTCGATGCCGAGGTTGACGGCGACGTCGACGGACTCTTTGAACTTGGCGAGCGAGCACTCGCGCAGGATGTCGAGTGCGGCTTCAACGGAGTACGCCTTGCCGGCCTGAACCTTGGTGGCAAAGAGCTTTTCGCGCTTGGTAACTTTCATGGCTAAGGCTCCTTACTTGAGGTCGGAATCGACGCCCATCGAGCGGGCAGAGCCGGCGATGGTGCGGATGGCGGCGTCCATATCGGCGGCCGTAAGATCAGGCCACTTGGCCTTGGCGATCTCTTCGAGCTGCTTCTTGGTGATCTTGCCAACCTTCTTGGTGTTGGGGTTGGACGAACCGGATTCCAGACCGAGCGCCTTCTTGATGAAGAAAGTCGCCGGCGGCGTCTTCATGATGAAGGTGAAGGACTTGTCCGAATACACGGTGATGACCACCGGGATCGGCATGCCGACTTCGAGCTTCTGGGTATCTGCATTGAACTGCTTGCAGAACGCCATGATGTTCACACCCTGCGAACCGAGCGCGGGGCCGATCGGCGGTGAGGGATTTGCTTTGCCAGCTGGCACTTGCAGCTTGACGTAGCCTTGGACTTTCTTGGCCATGTGTTACTCCTGCTTGATGGGTGCAAACGCCCCAGCGGTTGGACTGGTAGCTCCCCGGAAACCCTTCCGCGACGGCTAATCGTGGAAGAGAACGATCCCGAGCTTCGCAGCTCGGGGGTAAAAAACTTTTACTGCCTCAGGTCTTCTCGACTTGCGAGAATTCCAGCTCGACCGGCGTTGCACGACCGAAGATCATCACCGCGACGCGCAGACGGCTCTTGTCGTAGTTGACTTCTTCGACCACGCCAGTGAAATCCGCGAACGGACCTTCGTTGACGCGCACCTGCTGACCCGGCTCGAACAGGAACTTGGGCTTCGGCTTGTCGACTGCGGCCTTGACGCGATTGAGGATCGCATCGGCTTCCTTCTCGCTGATCGGCGCCGGCTTCTCCGCCGTGCCGCCGATGAAGCCCAGCACTTTCGGCGTGGACTTCACGAGGTGCCAGGTGTCTTCATTCATTTCCATGCTGACGAACACGTAGCCGGGAAAGAACTTGCGCTCGGTGGTGCGCTTCTGGCCGTCCTTGATCTCGACCACTTCTTCGGTCGGCACCTGGATTTCGCCGAACTGCTCGTCGAGCCCGGCGCGCGTGATGCGCTCTTTCAACGCCTTGGCGACGCTGTTTTCGTACTGCGCGTACGCATGAACCACATACCAACGCATCATGAGGCTCGTCCGGTGAGTTTTTCGACGCCATACAGCAAGGTGCTGTCGAGCCCCCACATCAAGAGCGCCATGATGACGACGACGACGGCAATCATGATCGTGGTCTGGATGCTCTCCTGCTTGGTGGGCCAGATGACCTTGCGCAACTCGGTGCGCGCGCCGGTCACGGCATCCCACACGTCGCGGCCGGTCGCGGTTTGATACGCGATGGCGATGGCCACACCCGTTGTGGCAAGCAGAATCAGCAGGCGGACGACCGTCGCCAGCTGCGGATCGAAGTAATAGAAGGAGAACAGGCCGCCCGCGAACAACACTGCGGCAACCAGCAACAGCAGTGAATCCTTGCGGGCGGAGCCTGCATCAACGACTTGGGATTCCATCATTAAACTCTGTGTTCAAACCGTGTTGTGGAACCACTCGCTTGCAGACCGCGACTGGCAGGGAGAGAGGGCTTCGAACCCCCAACCTTCGGTTTTGGAGACCGACGCTCTACCAATTGAGCTATCCCCCTGCGGACCGCAAAACTTTTGTCAGACCAAACCAAAAGGGGCGCGATGATACGCGCCCCCTCGGTTTTAAGTCAATCCTTTCGGACTGACTTGGCACTCTAAATGCCTAGGCGAGGATCTTGGTAACGACGCCTGCACCGACGGTGCGACCACCTTCACGGATGGCGAAGCGGACCTGCTCTTCCATCGCGATGGGGGCGATCAGCTCGACCGTCATCTGCACGTTGTCGCCCGGCATGACCATTTCCACGCCTTCTTTCAGCTGGCAGGCGCCAGTGACGTCAGTGGTGCGGAAGTAGAACTGGGGACGGTAGTTGTTGAAGAACGGGGTGTGACGGCCGCCTTCTTCCTTGGTCAGCACATACACCTCACCTTCAAACTTGGTGTGGGGCTTGATGCTGCCCGGCTTGCAGAGAACCTGGCCGCGCTCGATGTCTTCCTTCTTGGTGCCGCGCAGGAGCAAGCCGACGTTGTCGCCTGCCTGGCCCTGGTCGAGCAGCTTGCGGAACATTTCAACGCCAGTGACGATGGTCTTGACGGTGTCGCGGAAGCCGACGAGTTCGCACTCTTCGCCGACCTTGACGATGCCGCGCTCGATACGGCCGGTGGCGACGGTGCCGCGGCCGGAGATGGAGAAGACGTCTTCGACGGGGAGGAGGAAGGGTTTGTCGACTTCGCGCTTGGGTTCTTCAATCCAGCTGTCGAGGGCGGCGTAGAGCTCGTTGAGCTTGGCAATGCCGTCGGCGTCGCCGCTGATGGCTTTGGTGGCCGAACCGCGAATGACGGGGGTGTCAGCGGAGAAGCCGTATTTCTCGAGCAGGTCGCGGACTTCCATTTCAACGAGGTCGAGCAGTTCGACGTCGTCGACGAGGTCGCACTTGTTGAGCCAGACGACGATCTTGGGGACGTTGACCTGCTTGGCGAGCAGGACGTGCTCGCGGGTCTGGGGCATGGGGCCGTCAGTTGCCGACACGACCAGGATCGCGCCGTCCATCTGGGCGGCACCGGTGATCATGTTCTTGACGTAGTCGGCGTGGCCGGGGCAATCCACATGCGCGTAGTGGCGGGCTTCGGTTTCGTATTCAACGTGCGAGGTGGCGATCGTGAGAATCTTGGTGCTGTCACGACGACCCTGCGACTCAGAGGCCTTGGCGACTTCGTCATAAGCGACATACTTGGTGTTGCCAAACTTGTCAGCCGACACCTTCGTCAAAGCAGCCGTCGTGGTGGTCTTGCCATGATCCACATGGCCAATGGTGCCCACGTTGACGTGGGGCTTGCTGCGGTCAAACTTTTCCTTGGCCATCTTGATCTCCGACTTCGCGTTTT
>JAUSQI010000033.1 GCA_030652575.1 Stagnimonas sp.
TGCTCCTGCTCCTGCTCCTGAACCTGCTCCAGTTGCAGTTGCAGTTGCTCCATTCAATTGCGCAACTGGAGCAATCACCTGTATCGAAGTTGTATCGACTTCTTCCACCAATCAAGTCAACGTGCCCGTCACATTTGGACAGCCCTTCAAAGCAGGAGATTGGAAGCACAAGGAAGCCGGCTTGGTGGCAAGGGACAACTTCAACGCAGCCGTCACCCTGCAAGCAGATGACATTTCATCGCACCGTGACGGTTCCGCTCGCTTCGCAGTGCTGAGTGCGCAAGTAACCGGACTTCAAGCGAATGAACGCAGAATCATCAGCCTGTTCAAGGGCACCAACTCAGCACTGCCAGCGGCATTGCCGGCTGACCCAGCCTGGAACCTCGAACTTGAAGCCAAGGTCTACACGCAACAAACAACACTCGTCAAGTTCGGCGACAGAAGCGGGCATACGCCCGGCACCCCATTCCTTCAAGGTGAGCAGATCACACTGCGTCTCACCGGACCGGTCACGGAAAACTTCACTTTGACCGTAAACGCCAGTCAGGCAGGCGGCGGCTTTGACACGTTGACAAAGATCGCAGAAGCCTTCATGGCCATGATCAACAGCCAGAGCACGGCCTACGCCGCCAGCAAGATGGGAGAAGGTGGTGGATTTGAAAGTCTGTGGCTCACCACCAAGAACCCCGCCGCAGGTGCATTCCAGGTTCAGTTCGTCTACGCTGGCCAAGCCAAATTTTCCCAAACCAACCTGTCCAACTACCTCCCGCCCCAAGTGCTGGTGGCCAAGCCCCAGGCTGAACTGAAGCGTCAGATTGGGTTGCCTGGGAACCGCCGACTTAACGGAGGTGTGGTTCAAGAGTTCACTTTGGTAGAGCCTTTTCGCGATGTAACCACCAACGCAGTTCACCCACAGCTAACAGCTCGCCTCCACACGCGCCTCTATGAAAGCGGGCAGCGCATCCGCACAGACGCTGTTGTTGAGAACAACTGGGCCTACAACAGCAACCCAGGCAACATCACTTACAGCATGAGCTTCAAGCAGGCCGGACAGACCGTCCACCAGGAGCCCGCTTTCACGCATTTCCACCACGCTCGCTGGCGCAAGACCTTGTGGACTGGAACGGCGCCCAAGGTGGCAATTCGTCACCACATGACGTACTTCATGGCAAGCAAGATCACGTGGAACTACGACCTCAGCGTGAAAGTGCCGGAAAGCGTCTTGGCCGCGTTGGGCACGCGACTCGCAAACGCCAACACCGGCCCCATGGGCAATGCCTTCATCACGCCTTACTTTCCAACCACGGGTGGCAGGGAAGACATTGGTCCGCTCCCCCGCTGGACAGCCCTTTTCCTTGTCACACAAGACGACAGAGCAAAGGCCGCGATGCTTGCAAATGCAGATGCGGCTGCGGGGATCCCTATTCACTACCGCGACTCCGTCACGGATCAACCCATTGATCTGGACCGCCATCCAGGCGTGGCTTTGCGTTACGGGCAATCAACAACAGCTGATGCGCTGCCAGCAATGACCAATAGCGCGACACCCTGGACTGTGGATACGGCTCACCAAGGTTCGTTTGCGTTTATTCCCTACATCGTCACTGGCGATGTGTTCCATCTCGACGAAGTGATGTTCTGGGCTGCGCTCAATATGGCCGCAGTCAATCCGGGCTATCGCAACTACGGCGAAGGCCTTGTGTTCTCGGACCAAGTGCGTGGGCAGGCATGGGCACTCAGGTCATTGGGAGAGGCGGCAAGGGCTTTGCCAGACAACCACGCTATGAAAAACTACTACCAGAAGCGGCTTGACAACAACCTCACCTGGTACGTCAACCGTTATCCGCTCAACCCCAATCCGGCGAGTGTTTCGCCACTGGGTGCGATTGAGAAAAACGACGACCCCTCGGTGACTGGACCATGGCAAAACGACTTTGTGAACATCGTCATCTCCCTGCTGGCTGAAGACGGCCATCCACAAGCGCAGACCTACAACAACTGGCTCAGTCGCTTCACCGTGGGACGTTTCCGCAATGAAGCGAACGGCTTCTGCCTCGCGAAGGCACCCACCCCGTTCCTCAATCTCAAAGACAGCAACGGCGCGTACACCAACAACTGGTCCACGCTGTTCCAGATGAACTGGCCCAACCAGCAGTGCAACAGCACGACACCTATCGATCCTGGAAGTTACCCAAGCTCTCCCGAAGGGTACGCTGCCAACGCAAGGGCCATGCTCAGCGCTGCAAGCAACAGCGGGATTGCCGGAGCTGCGCAAGCCTATGCAGCATGGCGCTCAATGACACCAGCCATCGACAGCGGATTCACCAGCGACCCAACTTGGGCCATTGTTCCAAGATAACGCCCCTGCATATCCCAAGCCTGCAGCCCGGACGCGAATGATCGCTCCGGGCTGCCTCTTTTTGCACACTGCATCATGTGGCCCTGAGCAGATAATCCCTCACACTCGCTGCGCACCTCATGGTCAACCTCCGCTCCTCACTCCTCATCACATTCTTCGCGTCAAACGGAGCCACAGCTGTCCACTTGGCTGTCACCATCGTTTTGGCACGCCTTTTGAGCCCATCTGAGGTCGGCATATTCTCGATCACTGCTGTTCTAGTTTCAATCGCGCACATCTTTCGCGACTTCGGAGTGGCCAGCTATCTGCAGCGCGAGGAAACGTTGACAAAAGACAAAGTGGGGGCTGCATTTGGCGTCCTGCTGGCATCCTCTTGGTCAATCGCGCTTGTCATTTTTCTGCTCGCACCTGCGGCGGCATCCTTCTACAAACAAAGTGGCGTCAAGGACGTTATGCAGGTGCTCGCGCTCGGCTTTGTGTTCATCCCATTTGGCTCAATCACCAACACCTTGTTGACGCGAGACTATCGGGCAAAGGAGCAAGCCTATGTCAGCGCGGTTGGTACTGTTGTGTACGCAAGCACGGCCATTGGGCTTGCGTACATGGGACACAGCTACATGTCGATGGCATGGGCCAACCTCGCAAACATCATCGTGGCGGCCATTGCGTTTGCACCATTTAGGCCTGCCATCGCGCCCCTTCTGCCGCGCTTCAAAGGTTGGCGAAAGGTCGTGAATTTTGGTAGCGGCGCGGTACTGGGCAACAGCTTGACCATGGTCAACAACGCCATCCCCGATCTGGTACTCGGAAAGATCAGCGGAACACACGAGGTTGGCATCATGAGTCGCTCGCTGTCCACCACCAGCATGTTCTCTCAATTGCTTGGCCCCACGGTGAACTACGCGGCCCTTCCTTACCTGTCTCGAGTGCATCACGCAAACCAGCCCCTGCAAGAACCCATGGCGAGAGCCGTTGCATACGTGACGGGTGTCATGTGGCCCGCGCTTGCGTTGATCTACGTTCACGCCGAGTCGATCATTCTTGTGCTGTACGGTGCCAAATGGATCGAATGCGTACCTATCGTTCAGATTCTTTGTTTGGTCGCCATCGCCACGACACCCTTTTCATTCACGAACGCGGCATACATGGCGATCGGAAGACCTCATTTGACTTCCGTGCCAGTGTTGATGCTCATCCTTCTGAAGGCCTTGATGATCTACCTGCTGTTCGACGGGTCTCTCGCTTCCTTTGCATACGCCTTGGCAGGAGCCACCTTTCTAAGCTACCCGATGCAAGCCATCATGCAAAAGAAATACCTTGGCATACACACCAAGCCTTTCCTGGTTGCCCAATGGCGCAGCCTGATCGTCACTGCCGCCTGCTTGGCCACGTCCCTGCCTTGGCTTTCTTTTTCCGAGGTTTGGGCCCGCCCCATTGTTCTGGTGGCGGTGGGCGGTACTGCAACCATCTCGTGGATTGTGGCGCTCGCACTTACCCAACATCCCTTGCTCGAGGAGATGCAGAGATTTCTTCGTCGCAAACAAAACGGACATCAAGCTTTGTAGAAGGACCTGGTGACCATGAACATCCAACCAGTCAGTTTGGTCATACCCACATACAACCGTGCCGACCTCATTTCTGAAACCATTGAAAGCGCCCTCGGGCAAACCACAAAATTCAGTGAAATCGTCGTCGTGGACGATGGCTCAACCGACAACACTGCTGAAATTCTTGAAAAATACAAAGGCAAAATCAGCGTCGAAAGAACAAGCAACAGCGGCGTTCAACACGCACGAAATCGAGGCGTAGAACTAGCCCACAATGAATTGGTTGTCCTTTGCGATTCTGATGATCTGTTGCGAAAAAATTATCTTGAAGTCACAGCCAGCTGGATGGCGAAACACACTGACCAAGACATTCTTTATGCCAACTTTCAGACGTTCGACTCCAACGGAGAACATGCAGACAAGCTTTCACAGTGCCCGTTCGACTTCCTTGATGAAGCGGATCTGGAGAAATGTATTTCATACAACATCCCAAATTTGTTGATAAAAAGCATCCGATTTCAAGCTTTGTTTTCAAGCGGTGTGATGTTTCGGAAGTCCTTCTATCAAAAACTGAAGGGCTACAACCCTGAATTCAACCGAGTTGGCGCAGAGGACTGGGATTTTACGTTGAGGGCAATCACAACTGGCAATGTAGCCGTTTCGAGGCTACCACTGACATTGATCAGACGACATCCGGGCAACGATTCAAAGAACAACACGCACATGAAGATGGGAGAAGCTTTGATTCTTGAAAAGCTCCTTGAGCAGACTCGGCCACCGCCAGCCATTGCAGCAGAAATCTGCCAGTCAATCAACGAGCGCAAGCGTTCTGCTTTTTCATCTGCTTTTTCCGATGGTAATTTTGCATTGCTGCACAGCCTGTACCGCCAGATGACCTCATTCAGGGCTCCGACCGCCAATGAACGAATGAAGTACGTTATCTCAAGATTACCAGCGCCCATCGGGAAAAAGATATGGCAACTCAGCCAGAGGATCTAAAGGTGGATGCTCCGGCGGTTTCCATTATCATTCCAACGTTTAATGTGCAAGCGTACATCGAGGAAACACTTCAATCTGTATTGACTCAGACTTTCGTGGATTTTGAGTTGATCGTGATTGACGACGGATCGACTGACCAGACCGTCGACAAGGTTGAACAACTGGCATTGAGAGATTCGCGTATCCGTTTGATGTCCAACCATAGAAGGAAAGGAGTCTCGGGAGCCCGCAACACGGGAATTGGCGCGGCGACTGGACAGTGGATCTGTTTTCTTGACGGTGACGACCTTCTTCATGAATCGGCGTTGGCCGAACGCATCAAGGTCTCGCGGCAACATCCGGACTGCTGCTTCTTTTCGGGTGATTACATCCGCTTCTGGACTGGTGAATCCAAACAAGGGTCCAGTCAGAGCGAGGAGAACGCCTACTGGCGCCAAATGCTGCGAGCCGGCCGCACGGACCCAGACAAACCCGTCGTTTTGGACGAACCCGTCAATCTGTTCATGCAGGCCGTGCTCACCTGGACGGGTTGTGTGATGATTTCCGCTGACTTGGTGAAGTCGCTGTCTGGATTCAATGAAACATTGGTCACGGCAGAGGATGATCACTTGTGGATGCGGGTTGCAGCCCGCTGCCGGCAAATGGTGTTCGTACCCACCAGCCTTACCTTCTACCGTCAGCGCCCTGGCAGCTTGACCCAGTCGGGAAACGCGATTCATGAGCATGCAGTTGCCGCTTACCTGAATCTCATGAAAGATCCTGGCTGCTCAGTGCATTCCGAAGCCTTGATGAGCAATATCAGAAGCTTTATCCATCAAAACACCTACCATTACCGCAAAACCGGAGTCAGAGCGAAGGCGCTGTATTGGGCGATGCAAGGGCTCAGGTACGATTCAGCGAATGCAACCGCGTGGCGGAATTTGGCGGCCACATTGTTGCTGAACTAGTTATTCAAATCGGTAATTCGACATTTCAAAAAAGCAAGCCAAAAGCACGAGGACACATTTTTTATGAACATGCTCTATCAGAAACTGCGATGGAGTCCGAACTTTGTTCGTGAGTTTGGATTTCTCAACGGAACCAAATTGCTTCTTCAGAACGTCAGGCGTTGGCCGCACGAAGCCAATCACAGACGAGCCTACCGTGTAGCGGGGTACTCAGCCCCGATTCACCTGAGAAGCAATGTTGCAGACCATGCCACTTTCAGGCAATGCATGGTGATG
>JAUSQI010000036.1 GCA_030652575.1 Stagnimonas sp.
GCATCGTGCAGGGCGGCATGCACGAATCGCTGCGCAAGGAGTCGCTGCAACGCCTCACCGAGATCGGTTTTCACGGCTATGCCGTGGGTGGCTTAAGCGTCGGCGAGCCAGAGGACGAGCGCCTGAAAGTGCTCGATGCCGTGGGCCCCATGCTGCCGGCTGGTCACCCGCACTACCTGATGGGCGTCGGCACGCCGCGCGATCTGGTGCAGGCGGTGGGGCGTGGCATCGACATGTTCGACTGCGTCATGCCCACCCGCAACGCGCGCAACGGGCACATGTTTACCAGCGAGGGTGTGATCAAGATCCGCAACGCGCGGCACAAGGATGATCCTGCGCCACTCGACCCCAAGTGCAGTTGCTCGACCTGTGCGAACTACTCGCGCGCCTATCTGCACCATCTGGATCGCTGCAACGAAATTCTCGGTTCGCGCCTGAACACGCTGCACAACCTGCACTACTACCTCGACCTGATGCGGCGCATCCGCGAGGCTATCGAGCAGGATCGCTTCGCGGCCTTCTCGCAGGATTTTCTGAACAGCCCCGAAGGCGCGCCCGCGCGCTCTAAACTCGAGGCCACGACCGAACCTGCACCGGAGTAAGCCATGCGCTGGAGAGACGCGAGACGCAGCAGCAACATCGAGAACGGCGGCAGCGGTGGCGGCATGCGCTTTGGCGGCGGTGGCGGGCTGGGTATCGGCGGCATCGCTGCCGTGGTCGTCATCAGCCTCATTCTCGGCAAGAACCCGCTGGAGATGCTGGGCCTGGTCAATTCAGTGGTCGGTGGTGGCGGGCCGGTGGCAACACAGAACGCCGAGCCCTCGGCAGAGAACAACGCCAATCGCGATTTCGTCGCGGCCATCCTCGGCGAGACCGAAGACGTGTGGGGCGCGATCTTCCAGCAGTCCAACGCCCAGTACGAGCAGCCGAAACTGGTGCTGTTTTCCGGCGTCGTGCAGACCGCCTGCGGCGGCGCATCGAGTGCCAGCGGGCCGTTCTACTGCCCTGGGGACCACAAGGTGTATCTCGACACCAGCTTCTTCGACGAGATGCGCGCCAAGCTCGGTGGCGGCGGCGATTTCGCCGAGGCTTACGTCATCGCCCACGAGGTCGGTCATCACGTGCAGACGCTCGTCGGCGTCAGCGCCAAGGTCAATGCCGCGCGGCAGGCCGGCAAGGATGTGAAAGGCGACGGCGGCCTGCTGGTGCGGCAGGAATTGCAGGCCGACTGCTACGCCGGCCTGTGGGCGCACCACGCCCAGCAGCGCCATAACTGGCTTGAGGCGGGCGATATCGAAGAAGCCATGAACACCGCGACTGCGATTGGTGATGACCGCCTGCAAAAGCAGAGTCAGGGCGAGGTGGTGCCGGATGCGTTTACGCATGGCACGGCGGCGCAGCGGGTGCGCTGGTTCACGATCGGGTTTGAGAAGGGCGACGTTGGGGCTTGCGATACGTTTGCAAGCAAGCAGTTGTAGCGTTCGATCAGTCTTCCCATAAAAAGCCCGCAACTGCGGGCTTTTTATGGGAAGACTGACTCATTGATTGAGGGATGCCAGCAAGCGCTCTTGATCTCTGCTGCCATGCCATATCGCCAAAACGTCTACGAACTCGCCAGTGATCGAGTAATAGATGTTGTAGGGAAACTGTTGAATCACACAGCGCCGAATGTCATGAGCGACTACGCGGCAGGCAAACGGGTGTGCTTCGATGAACTCAAATTGCCGATCAACGACTGCCATGAAAGCAGCGCCCATTTGGGCTTGTTGCTCATACCAACAGTAGCCTTCCGCCAGGTCAAGTGCAGCCTCGTCAGTGACAACCAGCCGATACGCTGGCACCTACTACGCCCCCATGATGCGTTGCTTGACCTCCGCCCATGATCGGCCTGCGCCGGGGTTGGCGGCAGCATGCTTTGCGCGACGCAATAACTCTTGCTCTTGCGTGATGGAAAGCTCGGAAAAAGTGCAGTCAGACAAGGGCATCACACTGCCACGAACAGCTTCGAATACCTCCAGCTTGTCTTGAAGAGACAGGCCAGCAAGTTCGGCTTTGAAAGTGGGGCTAAGCATGGATGAACTCCGGCAAGTGGCGCGACAAGTGGCCTGAGTGTAAAGACACTGCCCACAGCACGATCAACCCCGTGATCAGGAAAATCGCCTTCGCAGCAGGGAATCTGCGAGGCGGCTCTGTGATGAAAACGCCTACAGCAACTTCTCCACATCCTTGGCAATGTCTTCCGGCTTGTCGATGGAGCCATAGCGCTTCACCACCTTGCCGTCTTTGCCCACAAGGAACTTGGTGAAGTTCCACTTGATGCCCTCGGTGCCGAGCAGGCCCGTGGCTTCGCTCTTCAGGTGCTTGTAGAGCGGGTGGGCCTCGTCGCCATTCACCTTGATCTTGGCGAACATCGGGAAGCTCACGTCGTAGGTCAGCGAGCAGAAGTTCTTGATCTCCGCCTCGTCGCCCGGCTCCTGATGACCAAACTGGTCGCAAGGGAAGCCCAGCACCGCAAAGCCCCTGTCGGCGTACTGCTTGTGGATCGCTTCAAGCCCCTTGTATTGGGGCGTGAAGCCGCACTTGGAGGCGACGTTGACGACGAGCGTCACCTTGCCCTTGTAGGCGTCGAGCGAAGTCTCGCCGCCGTCGATGGTCTTGGCGGAAAAATCGTAGGCGGTGGTCATTGTTCTTCTCCTGTTTTAAAGCGGGGCCGACAGGCCCCGTTGGATACGGTGATCAAAGCCAGCAGCTGGCGGCTCACGCCGCCAGTTGCGCAGCGGGCAGGCTCATGAACTCGCCTGCGCCGCTCTTGACGGTCTCGCACAAGGGCGTGACCTGCGTGAGCAGCTTGCTGGCAAAGAACCTGGCGGTGTTGAGCTTGGCGGCCTTGAAGTTTTCGTCGCCTTGCGCCGCAGCTGCCTGCGCCATGCGCAGCCAGTTGTAGCCGAGATAGACGAGGCTGAAGGCGCGCAGGTAGTCGCAGCAGCCGAACGAGGCTTCCTCTGGCTTGCTCTTGAAGGTCTCGTGGATCCAGCGGGTTGCAAACTCCAGATCGCTGAGCGCCTTCTTCAAGGGTTCGGAGATGAAGGCGAAATCCGGGCTGGCATCGGTCGCTGCCTTGCCGACCAGTGCGAAGAAGCGCGTCACGGCGCGGCCCTCGCTGAGGAAGAGCTTGCGGCGTACGAGGTCCATCGCCTGGATGCCGTTGGTGCCTTCGTAGAGGCAGAGGATCTTGCTGTCGCGCAGGATCTGCTCGACGCCATGCTCGCGGATGAAGCCGTGGCCGCCGTAGACCTGGATCGCCATGCTGCCCAGGTCCACCGCCATGTCGGTGCAGTAGCCCTTGACCAGCGGGGTGTTCAGTTCCACCCAGTCGTTGGCTTCTTCGCGCACGGCAGCGTCTTCGTGGTGGTGGGCGAGATCGACATACATGCCGGTCTCGTAGGCCAGCACGCGTGCGCCTTCGGTGACCGCCTTCATGGTCAGCAGCATGCGACGCACGTCGGGGTGGTCGGCGATGGTGGGCTGGCCGTTGAAGGTCTTGCCCTGCTTGCGGTCGAGCGCGTAGCGGATGGCGTTCTGGGTTGCCAGTTCGCACAGCCCCAAACCCTGCACGCCGACCAGGATGCGCGCGAGATTCATCATCACGAACATGTTCATGATGCCCTCGCCGGGCTTGCCGATCATGGTGCCCACCGCGCCGTCGAAGTTGATGACGCAGGTGCAGCTGCCGTGGATGCCCATCTTGTGTTCGATGGAGCTGCAAGTCACACCGTTGCGCGCAGTGGTGGGCGAGCCGTCGGCATTGAGCGTGAACTTGGAGACGACGAAGGTGGAGAGCCCCTTCACGCCTGCCGGTGCGCCATCAACGCGTGCCAACACGAAGTGGACGATGTTGGGCGTGCAGTCGTGCTCGCCGCCGGTGATGAAGATCTTGCTGCCGTCGAGCTTGAAGGTGCCGTCGGCCTGCGGCGTGGCCTTGGTTTTCACCGCGCCCAGGTCGCTGCCGGCCTGCGGCTCGGTGAGGCACATGGTGCCGGCCCATTCGCCTGCGCCCAGCTTGGGCAGATAGGTGTTTTTCTGCTCTTCGTTGCCGTTGGCGAGAATCGCCTCGAAGCAGCCCGTGGTAAGGCCGGGGAAGAGTGCAAAGCCGACGTTGGCCGAGCAGGCCATTTCCTCGACGACTTTCGCCATCGTGTAGGGCAGGCCCAGGCCGCCGTATTCGGTGGTGTTGGGCAGGCCGACGTAGCCGTTGGCGGCGTACTTGTGAAACGCCTCCTTGAAGCCGTCCGGCAGGGTGACGCTGCCATCGGGGTGACGGGTGCAGCCCTGGGCGTCGCCGGGGGCGCTCAGGGGGAAGAGCTCCTTCTCGCAGAACTTGGCGGCGGTTTCGATCATTTCGGTGAACACCTCCGGCGTTGCATCCGCGAAGGCGGGGAGGGTTTCGGCAAGACGGCCGACTTTCAGCACGTCGTTGAGCACGAAGTTGATTTCGCGCAGGGGCGCGGTGTAGCTGGCCATGAAGGTCTCCAGAGGGGGGGCGTATGGGTGCGGCGAGTATAAGGGCGGCGAGACTGCGGGCGGGCGCGCCGGGCGGGTTCGACTGGAGCGGTATTTATCGCGAAATGTCATCGCAGACCCGCTGACAGCGTTAAACAGGTTGGTTAGTCTTGCAAACGAAAAATAAACAACCCGCGTTCGAGAGGTTGTGCTGAACAAGAAAGCTGAATCCGTCAGGCGGCGCATCGAGAGGCGTCCCTGCAAACAATCGAGAGGTCAAGGCACGGTGTGCATAGCGCGCCGGGGCTGCAACCGCGCAATCAATGTCTTAAGGAGACAGGATGAAACGCACGCTGTTAGTGGCACTGGCCTTGAGCCTGACGAGCTTCGCGGCGACCGCCAAGGTCACACAGGCCGAAGCCGACAAGCTGAAAACCACGCTGACCCCCGTGGGTGCCGAGCGTGCGGCGAACAAGGACGGCACGATCCCGAAATGGGAAGGCGGCCTGACCAAGCCGCCGGCCTGCTTCAAGCCGGGTGGCTGGTATTGCGACCCCTTCACCACCGACAAGCCGAAGTTCACCATCACCAAGGCCAATCTCGACCAGTACAAGGCGTACCTGACCGACGGCCAGCGCGCCCTTTTCGCCAAGTACGGCGACAGCTACAAGATGAACGTCTATCAAACCCGCCGCACCGGCGCGTTTCCCGATTTCGTCTACGAGGCCACCGCCAAGAATGCGGTGACGGCCGAAACCGGCGGTGGCGGCGAGGCCATCAGCGGCGCGGTGCTGGGCATTCCGTTCCCCATCCCCAAGACCGGCAACGAGCCAATCTGGAACCACAAGTTCCGCTATCGCGGTATCGGCATCGACCGTTGGAACGTGCAGGCCGCGGTCACCACCGGCGGTGACGCCAACATCACCAAGATCCGCGAGCAGGTGAAGTTTCTCTACGACACCAAGGGCATCACGCCCGAGCAGCTCAACAACGTCGGCATCTACTTCATGCAGACGGTCACCTCGCCGCCGCGTCTGGCCGGCACCATCACCCTCGTGCACGAGACGATGGACCAGGTGAAAGAAGCGCGTCGCGCCTGGCAGTACAACCCCGGCCAGCGCCGCCTTCGCCGCGCGCCCAACGTCGGTTACGACAACCCCGGCACCGGCGCCGACGGCCTGCGCACCAACGACCAGACCGACACCTTCAACGGGGCGACCGACCGCTACACCTGGAAGATCATGGGCAAGAAGGAGATGTACATGCCCTACAACTCCTATGTGCTGCACAGCGACAAGGTCAAATACAAGGACATCATCAAGAAGAGCCACATCAACCAGGATCTGCCGCGCTACGAGCTGCACCGCGTCTGGGTGGTGGAGGCCAACGTGAAGGCCGGCACCACGCACATCTACAAGAAGCGCATGTTCTACATCGACGAGGACACCTGGCAGATTCTGGCCGTGGACAACTACGACTCGCGCCTCATCCTGTGGCGCGTGCAGGAATCGCACACCGTGATGGCCTACGACAAGCCCTTTGCCAATCCGGTGCTGGAATCTGTGTATGACCTGCAATCCGGACGCTATCTGGTGCAGGCAATGAACAACGAGGAGAGCGAGAGCGTCGAGAAGGACTTCGATGTGGCGTTCTACGATCCCTCCAACGTGTCGAAGCAGGCCTCCAAATAGGCTTGTGGCTGTGCAGTGGGGCAGGACGGCCCCGAGAAGATTTGGCCCTGTCGCGCAGCGCTGGATGCGCATGGCGGCAGGGCACATCAACCAATAATAAATAGTCCCGAGGAGTCGGTATGAAACACAAGTCGCTGATGGCAATAGGTCTCGTCCTGGCCAGCTTTACCGTGCTGGCCAAGGTCCCGCAGGCTGAAGCCGACAAGCTCAAGAACACCCTCACCCCGGTGGGGGCCGAGCGTGCCGCCAACAAGGACGGCACGATCCCGAAGTGGGAAGGCGGCCTGACCAAGGCACCGGCCTGCTACGGCGGGCCGGGCAAGCGCCTGTGCAATCCCTTCCCCGAAGACAAGCCCAGGTTCACCATCAGCAAGGCGAACGTGGAGCAGTACAAGACCAAGCTGTCGGACGGCCAGAAGGCGCTGTTCGCCAAGTTCGGCGAGACCTACAAGATGAACGTGTATCAGACGCGCCGCACCGGTGCGTTTCCGCAGTTCGTCTACGACGCCACCTACAAGAACGCGCTCAATGCCGAGATCGCCAATGGTGGCGAGACGGTGGTCAACGCGATCCTCGGCATTCCGTATCCCATCCCAAAATCGGGCAACGAGTTGATGTGGAACCACAAGCTGCGCTACCGCGGCGTGGGCGCCGATCGCTGGAACATCCAGGCCGCAGTGACCACGGGTGGCGACTTCAACCTCGTGAAGATCCGCGAGCAGGTGAAGTTTCCCTACGACTCGCGCACCGCCACGCCGGCCGACCTCAACAACGTCAGCATCTACTTCCTGCAGACGGTCACCTCGCCGCCGCGTCTGGCCGGCACCATCACGCTCGTGCACGAGACGATGGATCAGGTGAAGGAGCCGCGCCGCGCCTGGCAGTACAACCCCGGCCAGCGCCGCCTGCGCCGCGCGCCGAACGTCGGTTACGACAACCCCGGCACCGGTTCGGACGGCCTGCGCACCAACGACCAGTTCGACATGTTCAACGGTGCCACCGACCGCTACACCTGGAAGCTGATCGGCAAGAAGGAAATGGTTGTGCCCTACAACGCTTACGCACTGCACTCCGACAAGCTCAAGTACAAGGATTTCGTGACCAAGAACCACATCAATCCCGAGTACCCGCGCTACGAGCTGCACCGGGTCTGGGTGTTGGAGGCCAACATCAAGGCCGGCACCACGCACATCTACCAGCGCCGCCAGTTCTTCGTGGACGAGGACACCTGGCAGATCCTGGCGGTCGACAACTACGACTCGCGCGGCACGCTCTGGCGCGTGCAGGAAGGCCATCACATCCAGGCCTACGACGGCGCGCGCGACCAGCTGGCACCCAGCACGGCGCTGGAGACCGTCTATGACCTGCTCTCCGGCCGCTACCTCACGCTGGCCATGAACAATGAAGAGCCGGAAACGCTGGAGCGGGACTACGACGTGGCCTTCTTCGACCCGGCGAACGTATCCAAGCAGGCCACCAAGTAAGGCGACAGGGATTTCCGTACAAACAACTCAAGGCCGAAGACGGCCTGAAAGCAACAGGGAGAGGAAACGACATGAAGGATCGTAGTCGGCAATTTGCCGTGACGGCAGTGGTGATGGGCATGGCGATGGCAGGCAAGGCGACCGCCATCGAGTTCGATCTGGGTGGCAACCCCATCAAGATCGAGAATCTGGCGACGGTGGGCGCGCTGGTGCGCATGCAGGAGCGCGACAGCCGCCTGGTGGGCAAGAGCTCGCAGGCCAAGCTCGACGGCACCGCGCGCGTGCCGGGCACGGTGGATGGTCTCTGCCTCGCGCGTGTCGGCGATGACGGCGTCAACGGCCCCGACGATGCCAACAACACCTATCGTGGTGACACCTGCTCGGGCACCCGTGAAGGTGCCAACGAGGCCTTTATCGCCGCGTCCGGTGCCTATACACCCAACGGCGACAACGGCAACCTCAATTTCGACAAGTACGACATCGCCTTCGCAACCGCCAAGCTCACGTCGGACATCTCGGCCACGGTGGGCGAATTCAATGGCTTTGCCCGCACGGTGGGCTACTTCGACGGCATTTATTCGGAGCGTGACGAGCGCTATGCCGACACCACGTTCCAGAATGCGCGCCAGCGGTTTCCTTCGGATGTGCGCGATCGCAGCGGCATGCGCTTCGGCGTGCTGGACTACTTTGTCAGCCGGCGCTTCGAGCTGGGCGAGCGGCAGTTCAACGTCAAGGTCGGCAACCAGGTGCTGAACTGGGGCGAAAGCTCCTTCCTGCTCGCCAACTCGCTCAATTCCATCAATCCACCGGACCAGGCGCTGCTGCGCATCCCCGGTTTCGACGTGAAGGAATTGCTGCGGCCGGTCGGCATGGTGCTGCTGGAAGGCGATGTGTTCGAGGGGGCGAGTTTCCAGGCTTTCTACCAATACGACTGGAAGCACGTCATCGTCGATCCGGTCGGCAGCTACTTCTCGGTGTCCGACACGCTGGGCGAGGGCGGTACCTACGCCATGCTCTCGTTCGCCAAGGCGCCGGACGATCCGCTCGGCCTCTACGAGCCTTACCGCAATCCCGACGACCCGACCGCCGTGCTCGGTTCACGCTCCAGCCGCACGCTGCAGCGTGATTTCGTGGAAGAAGAGCGGCGCAAGCCTTCCGAGGGTGGCCAATACGGCGCAGCGGCAAAGTTCTTCCTGGAGAACTTCAACAACGGCACCGAGGTGTCGCTCTACTTCGCCAACTACCATGCCCGCGTGCCGAGCATCTCGGGGTTTGCAGCCCAGGCCACCTGCCTGCCCGACCCGACCAATGCGGTCGCCAACATTGCCGCACTGGTGACGGATTGCGGCGTGCCGGTCGGCAACGTCCCGGCACTGCTTGCCAACACGGCCGTCCCCGGCTCTGCGGCTTACATGCCCGCCACCGGCGAGGCGCTGCCGCTCGATTCCGGCCGGGTGTTCGTCGAATATCCCGAGAACATCAAGCTGTATGGCATGTCGTTCAACACCACGCTGGGTGATTTCGCACTCTCGGGCGAATACGCCTACCGACCCAATCTGCCCTTGCAAATCCATAGCACCGATCTGGTATTCGCCATTCTGCAGCCGGGTTTTCCCTCCAACGACTACAGCATCCAGGCTGCCACCTTGCCGGGCCGGCGCACAGCGGTGCCAGATTTCGTCAGCCAGTATCGTGATCCCGATTGCAGCACCACCTCCAACGGTGCCGATCGCTGTGTAAGCCCCGGCCAGTACATCCGGGGCTACGAGCAGATGAAGATCGGCCAGGCAGGCCTGACGCTGTTGAAGACCATCGGGGGAGACAATCCTCTCGGTGCCTCGCAGATCAGCCTGCTGCTCGAAATGGGCCACACCTACGTCTTCAACATGCCGGGTCTGGACGAATTGCAGTTCAACGGCGCGGGTGCCGACACCCACCTCTCGGCCGGCATCGGTGGTTCGCGCGGCATCAATCCGGTCGATATCAGGCCCAATGCCAACGACCCCGGTTCGCACCGCTGCGACACCGTCACACCGACCGGCCAGCAGACCCAGGCCACCGCCACCGCAGCCTGCTACACGCTGCTGCAGAACCCGATCGCGCAGGGGCAGGTCGACATCAATGCCTTCGGCACGGCGGAATCGTACGGCTATCGCTTCGTCACGCTCACCCGCTACGACAGCGCGCTGTTCGGCGCCAACGTCGAGTTCCTGAACGGGTTCTTCCACGACGTGAAGGGGGTCGGCCCCGGCTTGGGCCAGAACTTCGTCGAGGGCCGCAAATCGATCCTCTCCGGCATCCGCGTCGACTACCTTTCGCGCTTCATCGGCGAGCTGCGCTACACCTGGTTCACCGGTGGCGGCCTGCGCGACCAGTTGCGCGACCGTGACAATCTGTTCCTGTTCCTCGGCTACCAGTTTTGAGATGCGCTTAAGGGCGCCGGATGGCTTGCGTATAATCCGGCGCTCTTTTGCATCAATGGATTGAAACCGTGCTTCTCGATTTCCTGATTTCGCCCGCCTACGCCCAAGCCACCACCGCTGCCAAGACGCCCGGCATGCTGGAGGCCTTCTGGCCCCTCATCGTGATGGTGCCGCTGTTCTACTTCCTGCTGATCCGCCCGCAGATGAAGCGGCAGAAGGAAGCCAAGCAGATGACCGAGAGCCTGTCGAAAGGTGACGAGGTGGTTCTTGCAGGTGGCATTGCCGGCCGCATCATCACAATCGGCGAGGTGTATCTCACGGTCGATCTCGCCGACAACGTGCTGGTGAAAGTGGAGAAATCCGCCATCACCAAGGTGCTGCCAAAGGGCACGCTGAAGCAACTCTGATTGCTTTTGAAGTTGGCGGCATTTGCCGCCGACCTAATTACCCGAAAAAAGCCATGCAACCCTATCCACTCTGGAAGACGCTCACCCTCGTCTTCGTCACCCTGCTGGGCGTGCTGTATGCGCTGCCGAATATTTACGGTCAGGCGCCGGCCGTGCAGGTCAACACGCTTTCGGGCGACCCGTTGCCCAGCGATTTCGACGCCACGACCGAAGCGGCACTGACCGCCGCCTCGCTCAAGGCCGAGACCTCGCACGCCGAGAAGAAGCACTGGGTGCTGCGCTTCGCAAGCCCGGAAGACCAGCTGAAAGCCGCTGACGTGCTCAAGCGCGCCTTGGGCAACAGCTACATCGTGGCGCTGGCCACCGATGCAAAGACGCCCGCCTGGCTGCTCGCCCTCGGCGCCAAGCCGATGTCGCTCGGCCTCGACCTGCGCGGCGGCGTGCACTTTCTGCTGGAAGTGGATATCGCCGACGCCAAGAAAGCTGCCGCCCAGCGCTATGTCACCGACATCCCCAACTTTCTGCGCAAGGAAAACATCCGCTACACCGGCCGTCGTCAGGACGGCGAGACCACGGTGCTGGAGTTTGCCGACGGCGCGCTGCGCGAATCAGCCCGCAAGGCGATCGCCAAGGAGTTCCCCGAGCTCGCACTCGACCTGCCGGCGTCCAGCCTGACGCTCACGGCCAAGCTGACCGATGTCGAGATCAAGCGCATCGTCGATTTTGCGGTGGAGCAGAACCTCACCACGCTGCGCAATCGCGTTAACCAGCTGGGTGTGGCCGAACCTCTGGTGCAGCGTCAGGGCCTGAACCGCATTGTCGTGCAGCTGCCGGCCGTGCAGGACACCACCCGCATCAAGGATCTGCTGGGTGCCACGGCCACGCTTGAATACCGCGCCGTGGAAGATTCCGGTGCGGCCGCCGACAGCGCTGCGGCGAGCGGCATCATCCCGCCCGGCACGGATCTGTTCTTCACCCGCGAAGGCCGTCGCCCCGCGCTGCTGAAGAAGGAGATCATCGCGGCCGGCGTGAATCTGGTCGATGCCACGGCCACCGTCGACGAGAACGGCAATCCGGCGGTGTCGGTGAAGCTCGACAGTCCCGGCGGCAAGCGCATGTACGACTTCACTTCCAAGAATGTCGGCAAGCCGATGGCTGTGCTGTTCAAGGAAATCGTCTACGAGACCAACTACAACGCCGAAGGCGTGCCGCTGCGCGAAAAGCGCAACGTCGAAGAGATCATCTCCATCGCCACCATCCAGGGCATCTTCGGCAACCAGTTCCGCACCACGGGCCTGGAGAGCAAGGAGGCGCAAAGCCTCTCGGTGCTGCTCAAGGCCGGTGCGCTGGCAGCACCCGTCGAGATCGTCGAGGAGCGCACGGTCGGCCCCAGCCTGGGGGCGGACAACATCGAAAAAGGCTTCACCGCTGCCTTGCTGGGTCTGGCGATGGTCAGCGTATTCATGGCCGTCTACTACCGCGTGTTCGGCCTGTTCGCGATTGCCGCACTGGTGCTCAACCTGGTTCTGGTGGTGGCCGTGCTGTCGCTGATCGGTGCCGCGCTGACGGTGCCCGGTATCGCGGGCATCGTGCTGCACATGGGTATCGCGGTGGATGCCAACGTGCTGATCTACGAGCGCATCCGTGAAGAGCTGCGCAATGGTGTGAAGCCGCATGAGGCGATCCAGCACGGCTACGACCGCGCCTTCCTCACCATCGCCGACGCCAACGTTACGGTGCTGATCGGCACGGTGATGCTGTTCGCGCTGGGGGCCGGTCCGGTCAAGGGCTTTGCCATCACGCTCGCCATCGGCATCCTCACCTCGCAGTTCACCGCAATTGTGGGTTCACGCGCCTTGGCGCAACTGGTCTTCGGGCGCAAGACGCGTCTCAAAGATCTGCCTATCTGGTAAGCAGCCATGCGCATGTTCTCGGGTGTACCCAAAATCAACTTCATGGCCCAACGCAAGACGGGCTTGTGGATTTCTGCAATCGTCACGATCGCTTCGATCCTGCTGGTGGCCTTCCGGGGTCTCAACTTCGGCATCGACTTCACCGGCGGCGTTCTGGTGGAAGTGCACTATCCGCAAGCCGTCGAGCTGGATGCCGTGCGCGCCGATCTGGCCAAGGCCGAGTACGAAAACCCGGTGGTGCAGTTCTTCGGCACCAGCGAGGACGTGCTGATCCGCCTGCCGCCAACGCAGGAGACCAACTCCGCCAAGGTCAGCACCACCATCATCGATGCGCTGAAAACCAGCCAGCCGAACGTCGAGCTGCGCCGTATCGAGTTCGTCGGCCCGCAGGTGGGTGACGAGCTGACCCGCGATGGCTCGCTGGCGCTGCTGCTCGCCTTCCTCGGCATCATGGTCTACATCGCGCTGCGCTTCGAATGGAAGTTCTCGGTCGGTGCGGTGGCCGCACTCATCCACGACGCCATCATGGTGCTGGGCTTCCTCTCGCTCACACAGATCGAGTTCGACCTGACCACCGTCGCGGCGATCCTGGCCTTGATCGGCTACTCCAACAACGAAACCATCGTCATCTTCGACCGCGTGCGCGAAAACCTGCTGGCGATGCGCCGCATGGAGATTCTCGACGTGGTGAACCTGTCGGTGAACCAGACGCTGCTGCGCTCGGTCATCACCCACTTCACGACGCTGCTGGTGCTCAGCTCGCTGCTGCTGGTGGGCGGCAAGAGCGTTCACAGCTTCGCCTCGGCGTTGTTCGTCGGCGTGATCGTGGCGACGTATTCGTCGATCTACATCTCGACCGGTCTCGCGGTGGTGCTCGGCATCTCGCGCGAGGATCTGCTGCCGGCGGAGAAAGTGGAAGTCGACGAACTGCCGTAAAGGGTTTGTCCGTGCAACAAAAAGGCCGCATTCGCGGCCTTTTTGTTGCACGCCACCTTCAGGCGGCGGGCTGTGCGGGCATGAAGGTGCCCAGCGTGTCCTTGAGCGAGGCGATCAGCTTGTTGTTGCTGGCCAGGATGTGCCCATGCGTCAGCACGTCACCCGCAGCCAGCCCGGTGACGACACCGCCTGCCTCCTGCACCAACACGATGCCGGCGGCGATGTCCCAGGGTTTGAGATTCAGCTCGAAGAAGCCATCGAGTCGGCCTGCGGCCACATAAGCGAGGTCGAGGGCGGCTGCACCGGCGCGACGCAAGCCGGCCGTGTTTTCTGCGACGCGACGCATCATCGGCAGATAGCTGTCGAGCATTTCAGGATTGCGGATCGGCACGCCGGTGCCGATGAGTGCATCGTCGAGATCCTTGATCTTGCTCACCCGCACGCGCTTGTTGTTGAGCGTGGTGCCGCTGCCGCGGCTGGCCACGTAGAGATCCTGCGTCGCCGGCGCATACACCACGCCGTGTTCCAGACGGCCGCGCACTTCAACGCCGATCGACACCGCGAAGTGGGGCAGGGCGTGCAGAAAATTGGTGGTGCCATCGAGCGGGTCGATGATCCAGCGCACTTCGTCGTCGCTGCCGGATGCACCGCCTTCCTCACCCAAAATGGCGTGGTGCGGATAGTGCTTGCGGATGATCTTGACGATCTCGGCTTCGGCGCCGCGATCCACCTGTGTGACGAAATCGCTCAGGCCCTTGCGCTCGATCTTGAGCGAATCCGCCCGGTCGAAGTTGCGCATGATGTAGTTGCCGGCAGCACGCGCTGCGAGCAAGCCGACGTTGGCAAGAGGTTCCACGGGCAAGGCCTTGAAAGAGCGAAGGTTTAGAATACCACGCATGTCGAGAAATCCCGTCACCAACCCCAACGTGCGCTTCGATGATCTGTTCGATCCTCGCCTCGCCAACATCCGCATCGTGCTCAGCCGCACGCAGAATCCGGGCAACATCGGCGCGGCCGCGCGCGCGATGATGACGATGGGCCTGCGCGACCTGGCCCTCGTCAACCCCGAGCGCTACCCGCATCCGCAAGCCCGCGCGCAGGCCAGCGGTGCGCTCAACGTGCTGGAGGAAGCGCCGGTTGTCGCCACCCTCGAAGAAGCCGTGAGCGACTGTGCCTGGGTCGTCGGCACCTCGGCGCGGGCGCGGCATCTCGGCGACGAGCCGATGACGCCTGAGGCCTTTGCCGAAAAAGCGAAAGAGATCAGCAAGACCGGCAAGGTGGCGCTGGTGTTCGGCTACGAACAGAGCGGACTCACCAACGAGGAACTGGACCGCTGCAATGCCGTGGTGGCGATCCCGACCAACCCCGGCTACAGCTCGCTGAATCTGGCGCAGGCGGTGCAGGTGCTGTGCTACACGCTGCGCCGCACGGCCATCACCGAAGTGCCGCGTGTGACGATGAAAAGCGACAACCCCATCTATCAGCCACCGACGGCCGAGCAGACCGAGCAGTTCTATGAACACATGGAACGCGTGCTGCTGGGCACGGGGTTTCTCGACCCCAAGAATCCGCTGGTGGCAATGCGCCGCCTGCGCATGCTGTTCAACCGCGCGCAGCCGGACTTGAACGAGCTCAACATGCTGCGCGGCCTGCTCACCACCGTTGAAAAACCCAAGCGCCGCCGCATTCTCGGTGAAGGCAACGAGGACTAGAACGTGCTTTCCCAACTGGCAGACGACATCCGCAACATTCGCGCCCGCGACCCCGCTGCGCGCTCGGTGCTGGAGGTGCTCACCTGCTATCCCGGCCTGCACGCCGTCTGGGGCCATCGCGTCTCGCGCTGGCTGTGGTTGCACGGCCTCAAATGGCTGGCGCGGCTCAATTCGCATATCGCGCGCGGATTGACCGGCATCGAAATCCATCCCGGCGCGGTGATTGGCCAGCGTCTGTTCATCGACCACGGCATGGGCGTGGTGATCGGTGAAACCGCCGAGATTGGCGACGACTGCACGATCTACCAGGGCGTAACGCTCGGCGGCACCAGTCTGGACAAGGGTGTGAAGCGCCATCCAACTTTGGGCAATGGCGTGGTCGTGGGCGGCGGCGCGAAGGTGCTCGGCAGTTTCACGGTGGGCGAAGGCGCGCGCATCGGCAGCAATGCCGTGGTGGTCAAGGCTGTGCCGGCGGGGGCGACTGCGGTGGGCATCCCCGCGCGCATCATCAGTGATGTAGGTGAGGCGGCGACGCACGGCTTCGATGCCTACGGCATCACCAAGGACATGCCCGACCCGGTCGCCAATGCCATCCGCGCGCTGCTCGGCCATGTGCAGGCCCTGCAGGCGGAAGTGCAGGCGCTCAAGGCCGGGCCGGATACCTTCATCGAACCGATCGGGTCGAGCAAGAAGATCGAACTCGGCGATGACTGTGGGGAGTTCGGCCAGAAGTCTGGCTAGCCATGCCGGCCTACCTCGACCACAACGCCACCACGCCGGTCGACCCGCGCGTCGTCGACGCGATGCTGCCCTATCTCAAAGGGCCGTACGGCAATCCCAGCAGCCTTCATCGCTTTGGCCGCGCCGCGCGAGATGGCGTGGAGCGCGCGCGGGCGCAGGTCGCGACCTTGCTGGGCGCACAACCACAGCAGCTGATCTGGACCAGCGGCGGCACCGAGGCCAACAACCTCGCCTTGAAGGGTTTGTGCACCGGCAAGCCGCAAGGTCGCGTGCTGTATGGCGCGACCGAACATCCGGCGGTGATGGAGGCTGCCGAGAGCCTCAAGCGCGACGGTTGGCTCGTGGAAAAAATAGCGATGACTAGTGACGGGCTCATCGACTGGCCTGCCTTCACCGCCCAATGCGCAGCCGGGCCGGTGCGGGTGGCGAGCCTCATGGCCGCCAACAACGAGACCGGCGTGATTCAAGACACCGCCAGAGCCGCCCCACTCGTGCATGCCGCCGGCGGCTGGCTGCATGTCGATGCCACCCAGGCCGCCGGCAAGCTGCCGTTGTCGTTCGTCGAAAGTGGTGCGGATTTGCTTACCTTGAGCAGCCACAAGCTCTACGGCCCCAAAGGCATCGGCGCGCTGGTGGTGAAAGCCGAGGTGGACTTGAGCCCTTTGCTGCACGGCGGCGCGCAGGAGCGCGGCCTGCGCGGCGGCACCGAGAACCTGCCCGCCATCGTCGGTTTTGGTGCTGCCGCCGAGCTCGCCCTGCTGGAACTGGACGAACGCACGGCGCACGTGCAGGCCTTGCAGGCGCAACTGGAAGCTGGCCTGAGGGAGATGCCCGCGGTTCGTCTGTTCGCCGCCGCCGCGCCACGGTTGCCCAATACCTCGCAGTTCGCCCTCGCGGGCTGGGAGGGCGAGGCACTGCTGATGCACCTCGACCGCAAGGGCTTTGCGGTGAGCAGCGGCTCGGCCTGCGCCAGCGGCAGCGGTGAGCCCAGCCATGTTTTGCTGGCGATGGGTGTGGATGAGACCACTGCCAAGGGCGCGATACGCGTGAGTTTCGGCAAGGGCAACACGAGCGATGAAGTAAAAGGCTTTTTGACTGTGCTATCGGGTTTTTCTAGCTAGTCGCCCCTGAAGAATTCGTTTTCACGCGATTACGGGTGCAAACCGGAAGGCGAAGGCGCGATTTTCCGGGAGCGCTGATGAGATCAGGTGCTGCAAGAAGAGCACAAAAGAGGCGATCCACCGCAGCAGCCATCTCAGGTTGTAGCCGGCAGCGCAGAGTAGGGCGTGATGCGCATCGCCTTCTTGGCCTTTCAGGGCACAGCGGCGCATGCCGCAGTCGTCTTTGACGTGACCGATGATCGGTTCGATGGCTTGGCGTCGTTTCACCCAGCGCCACTGACTTCGGGTGAGTCGCTTGGCCTTGCCGCGATGCAGGATGGTCGTACCGTCGATCTCTCGCCCCCGGAATCCCAGATCGACAATGGCGGTCTGCGGCTTGATCCGGGTCAGACACTCGACCTGCTCCAGCTGCTCTTGCAGGGTGTCGCCGTCGTAGGGATTGCCGGGGAAACTTCTGGCTCCGACGATCAGCCCCTGTCTCGCCGTGATGGCCAATCCCACCTTCACCCCGAATTCGTAGGGCTGACGCGCCTTGCCCTTGCCGATGCACTCGTCGACCTCCGGCGCATGCAGGGCATACAGCTTGTCTTTGTCTTTCGGGCGTTGTCGGTGCAAGCGCGCTGCACGCTCCAGTCAAGGCGTGAGGGCTTCGCGGGCGGCCGCACTGGCCCCGGCCAGCTGGCGCTGCACATCCCGCAGCAGCCGTCCCAGGATCGTGCGCTGGCGCTCCATGAGTCGCACCGGCAAGGCCGGACGACCGCCGGCGACCGGGGCCGGTGGCAGGGTGTCCTGAAGGGCATCTTCGAGTGCCGCCCAGGGCATCCGCTGGGCCAGGCGGATCAGGGGATGTCGCAGATCCACCTGCCCATCCAACCGCGAGCGAAACAGATCGTCGCTCCGCGCTGCAGATGTCTCCGAAGCCGTCAATCGATGACGCTCAAACCTCCCGAAATTGCCAGAAATCCACACGCGGATTCTCTCTTCCCGGCAATCCAGACTCCACAGAAAACGATCAGAAACCTATAGACAACGTGGCTTCAGGGGATTCTTCAGGGGCGACTATTTACCTACTCGCAGCGAATTGCACACACTCAGGACGCTACCTAAACGCAATGAAATTTCTCCAGTTGGGTAATAGACGACAATCAAGCCGTCTATTACCCATTCTGATAAATATCAAGATCCTATGGTGTTGAGTAATATGAGCATGTCGGATAGAAAAATGTATTTGGACCTAGAGAAATACTGCCGCTCGTGCATTGATAAGCGTAGAAAGTGCGGCGACCGCCACCGGCTGTGGATCCACCGTTAAGATTTTCCTTGCCTTCAACATTGTTTCCAGATTGTCGTGTACCGTCAGCATTGGTTACAGAATCTAACTGAAATCTTACAACCTCTGACCCACCTAGAGGATCGATATCGACGAGTATCGTCGAGCCATCTTCAAATCTCAGGGTGTGCGTAGAAACATTTGATTGATTGATCAGAAATTTAGCGACTCTTAACCAAATCAGTGAAATGGCACCAAAGTTACGAGCGATTACTTGCGACGTTAAATAATTGCGTACATTAAGCGCTACCTGTTCATCGGTTACTACCTTATTAGCATTAGTACAACCACATGCCTGTGCTGGAATTGGAATTGGTAAAATTCCGTGCAATGAGTCACCGCCATCTTTAGAAGTTAAGTTATAAAAAACGGAGCCATTGCTTTTATTCCAAGTCGACGTTTGGTTTGGATCATACGCCATTTGAGCAGAATTAAGACGCTGACGGATGTAGCTGAAGAGGTTGTAGCCCTCAACTAAATCATTTGGCGCGGCATCAACGTAGGCGCTAGTAATTAATCCGCCTGTTCCGTTCGGCTCTTTTTCGACTTTCACTGGCCAATACAAATTTTGCAAGGAGTTGAAGATCCAAAATTCTTGGGTTCCTACGCTTGGGGTAGCCAGCGACTTACTCTTATTAATAGCTGCGGTTTGATTGGTGCAAGTCTGGCATAGGAACATCCTTGGGTCCGCTGATGCGTTAAAGCTGAGAATCAAAGCAGCCATCAGAAAAATAAATTTTCCAGTTACATTAATTTTTCTATTTGCTTTCATATTATTTTCCCTGTTGTTTGAATATTTTATGACGAAATTTACTTATCAAAATTGAAAACACCATTGGACTCGCCGTGAATACTACTGCGTCCTTAATTGTTGCAAAGCCAGAATAATCAAATGAAAAGTTTACCTGCAACAACGAAATCATGGAATAACTTAGCGGCAGAATCGCGACAAAGAATGCCCCCACTAGTGCGCGTTCCTGCAAAAGCCATCGCAAAGCTAATGCGGCAAAAAAACCATTTATAGCTACAGAAGCAACTTGAAGCGCATCCTTTATAATGTAGTATTTATCTACCGATTCGTATTTTTCAACAAAAGGACTCGAAAAGTAAGCCTGTAAATAAACATTAATTAATGCAACACCAAAAAAATACAGTAGCGCAATTATAAATGTCATTACTATTTTCATAAAATCATCCGGCTTTTGGGGATAACCTGAAAGATTGTTGCTTAAAAGAAAACCCTGCACAAGTCACTGAAGGATCGGCTGCGCGGGTAACTTGGGGCGAGTCGGCGGGGTTGATCGCTTGGAAGCGAGCCCAGCGGGTTGCACTGGTTGCCCTTCTTCGTTTGACTCATGTCCGGATCGCGCGCGCCGTCGGCATTCTTGGTTGAGGGTGGGGCCGCAATCAGAGTGGCATCCACCACCGTCCACCGCCTTAGCAGCATTCCCTGCTCCTAGAGCAAGTGATTCACCACGCCCAGTATCGACGGAGCCAACTGGTTTTCTTCCAGCATCCGCCGGAATCGCAAAATGGTGCTTTCGTCCGGTAGTGCCTCACCGCCATCCAGGCCAGCAAACCGACGCAGCAAAGGCTAGTCGATCAGGGCTTCTTCCATCGCTTCGTTGGCACAGCCAAACCGCTGCTGCATCAAATGAATCCGCAGCATCGAAGCCAGGGGACACGGCTGACGGCCTCGTCCAAACGCCGGGTAGTGCGGGCGAATCAGGTCTTCCAGACCAGACCACGGGACTACTGCATCCATCTCAGCCAATAACACCTGACGGCACGTCGCACGCCGAGTCCACTCAAAGCCCGTTTCCGATAAGCCCAGCTGCACCGCCAACTCACTCCTTCCTCAGATCGCCGCATTCAACTCGCAAGACTTGTGCAGGGTTTCCTTCAGGTGGCTCATTGGTGGCTCAAGCCCCGCCCTAGGTAAAATGGTCGCCATGATCTATCTCGACTACGCGGCCACCACGCCGCTGGCTCCCGAAGTGCTGACGGCGATGCAACCCTATCTGACGGATGTGTTCGCCAATCCCGCCAGCGATCACGGGCCGGGGCGCAAGGCGAAAAAGGCCGTGGAGGGTGCAAGAGCGCAAGTGGCCGCACTGATCGGCGCGACGCCCGAAGAAATCATCTGGACCAGCGGTGCGACCGAGGCCAACAACCTCGCCATCAAGGGCGCGCTGGAGTTCCGCGGCGTCGACAACGCCCACATCGTCACCAGCAAGACCGAGCACAAGTGCGTGCTCGACACCTGCCGCCATCTCGAATCCGTGTATGGCGCACGCGGTCTGCGCGTCACTTATCTCAAGCCTGGCCCCGAGGGTTGCGTGACCGCACAGCAGGTCATCGACGCCCTCACGCCACAGACCGTGCTGGTGTCGCTGATGTGGGTCAGCAACGAGCTGGGCACCATCAACGAGGTCGAGCAGCTCGCGCTGCTTCTGCGTGAGCGCGGCGTGCTGCTGCATGTCGATGCCGTGCAGGCGGCGGGCAAACTGGTGATTGATCTGGCCACGACGCCAATCGATCTGCTCTCGCTCAGCGCCCACAAAATTTATGGCCCCAAAGGCATCGGTGCGCTGTTCGTGCGCAAGCGGCCGCGCGCGCGCGTCGCCCCGCAGCTGCATGGCGGCGGGCACGAGCAGGGGATGCGCAGCGGCACGCTGGCCCCACACCAGAGTGTCGGCATGGGGGCTGCGTTTGCACTGGCGGCGACGCGGTTGGCCGATGACGCGACCCGCATCAGCGCGTTGCGCGACCGCCTGTGGATGCGCCTGCAAGCCCTGCCGCGTCTGCATCGCAACGGCAGCGGCGCAGCGGCCCCGCACATCCTCAACGTCAGCTTCGAAGGCGTGGAGGGCGAGGCGCTGCGGGCGATGTTGCCCGCGCTGGCGGTGTCTTCCGGCTCGGCATGCTCCAGCGCCACGCGCGAACCGAGCTATGTATTGCGGGCGCTGGGCCGCAGCGACGCGCTGGCCAATGCCAGCCTGCGGTTCTCGCTGGGCCGCAGCACGACCGAGGCCGAGATCGACGCGGCTGCGCGGCAGTTAATCGACGCGGTGCTGTGGCTGCGCGACATCAGCGGCGATGCCGCAGGCAGCGTCGCAGCGCCCACTTCCGACAACGTGTTCGACTATCCGACCCCGCTCTGGACGCAGTTTCTGGAGGCCGCCGGCAACAGCGGCGAGTTCGCGGCCGGCACCGCCGACGTGGTGACGGTCAAGGTCGAGAACCGGGCCAGCGCCTCCTGGCTGGCCCTGCATCTGCGGGTTGCCGAAGGCCGCGTGGTCGATGCGCGCTTCACCGCGTTCGGATGCCCCGTGGGCATTGCGGTCGGCCACTGGCTGGCGGTCTGGGCCATCGGCAAAACCGCCGCCGAGCTGCATGCGCTCACGACGGCGGAATTGCGCCGCGTGCTTGAAATCCCCGACGACAAGCTCCACTGTGCACTCATGGGCGAAGACGCCCTCCAGTCGATTGCCATCCCCCAAGCCCAAACCAGATGATCCAGCTCACCGCCCCTGCCGCCAAACGCATCAATGCCCAGCTCGCCAAGCGCGGCTCCGGCGTCGGTTTGCGGCTGGGTGTGAAGAAGTCCGGCTGCTCGGGCTGGGCCTATGTGCTCGATTACGCCGACGCCATCGAGCCGGGCGATCAGGTGTTCGAGACCGAAGGTGCGAAGGTGGTGGTCAAGACCGAGCAGCTCGACAAGCTCGACGGCATCACGCTCGATTTTCAGCGCGACGGCCTGAACGAAGCCTTCAAGTTCATCAACCCGAACGTGAAGGGCGAATGCGGTTGCGGCGAGAGCTTCGCGGTCTGACGATCGCGCTTCACCGGACTGCGGCGAGAGCTTATCGTCTAGCGATCACGATGCTGCGCTGCGTCATTTGACGCCTTGCTGCGCTACAATGCTGATCCCGCGACGTTTTTAGGCCCGCCAAGAATGCTCTGGCGGACCGGCCCCAGATGCTTTTAGAGGCCAACGCGCATAAACCCCTAGTCGGACTTTCAGCAATGGCCATCGAACAAACCTTTTCCATCCTCAAGCCCGACGCGGTCGGCAAGAACAAGATCGGCGCGATCATCCAGCGCCTCGAAGAATCCGGCCTCAAGGTCGTCGCTGCCCGCATGATCCATCTCTCGCAGAAAGAAGCCGAAGGCTTCTACGCGGTGCACCGCGAGCGCGGGTTCTTCGCCGATCTGGTCAAGTTCATGATCTCCGGCCCGGTGATGGCGATGGCGCTGGAAGGCGAGAATGCCGTGCAGGTCTACCGCGACGTGATGGGTGCTACCAACCCCAAGAACGCAGCGCCCGGCACCATCCGCGCCGACTTCGCCGATTCGATCGACGAGAACGCCGCCCACGGCAGCGATTCACTTGAAAACGCGAAGATCGAGCTGGCTTACTTCTTCCGCACCACCGAGCTGTGCCCCCGCACCCGCTAAGGCATGACTGATAGCGCGCCAGCCCAGCCAGCGACCCTGCCGACAGTCAATCTGTTCGGCCTGGATCGCACCGGCCTGCGCGCGCTGTTTGCGGAGCGGGGGGAGAAACCCTTCCGCGCCGACCAGGTGATGCAATGGATCTACCGTCGGGGTCTCGATGACTTCGACGGTATGACCAATGTCGCGAAAGACCTGCGCGGAAAGATGAAGCACTGGTTCTCGATTGAGACGCCTGAGCTGATCGCCGAACAGACTTCCACCGACGGCACCCGAAAATGGGTCTTGCGGCTGGACGGCGGCAATGCCGTCGAAACCGTTTACATCCCCGAAGACAATCGCGGCACGCTCTGCATCAGTTCGCAGGTGGGTTGCGCGATGGACTGCTCGTTCTGCTCCACCGGCAAGCAGGGCTTCAACCGCAACATGACGGCGGCGGAGATCATCGCCCAGGTCTGGTTCGTGGCCCGTGCGCTGGGTAGCGACTTCCAGAACGAGCGCGTCATCAGCAACGTGGTGTTCATGGGCATGGGCGAGCCGATGGCCAACTACCAGCCAGTGGTCACCGCCATCCGCATCCTGCTCGATGATTTCGGCTTTGGGCTTTCGAAGCGCCGCGTCACCGTCAGCACGAGTGGCTTGGTACCGTTCATGGATCGCCTGCGCGAAGACGTTGATGTGGCTCTGGCCGTCTCGCTGCACGCGCCCAACGACGACCTGCGTGACAAGTTGGTGCCGATCAATCGCAAGTATCCTCTCGGCGAGCTGATGGATGCCTGTCATCGCTACACCCAGGGCAAGGGCCCCAAGGCCCACATCGTCTACGAGTACGTGATGCTCGATGGCGTCAACGACTCGCTCGGCCATGCGAAAGAACTCGCAAGGCTCTTGGGCAATCTGCCCGCCAAGATCAATCTCATCCCGTTCAATCCCTTCCCCAAGGCAGGCTACAAGCGCTCGCCTTCGGAAAGAATTCGCGCGTTTGCCGAGTACCTGCGCAGCCGCGACATCGTCTGCACCACCCGCAAGACGCGCGGCGATGACATCGACGCCGCCTGCGGCCAGCTGGTGGGCGAGGTCATGTCGAAGCAGAAGAACCGCCTGGCCAATATCGCGGTACAGGTCGCCTCATGAAATGGCTGGCGCTGCTGTTGCCCTTGGTGATCGCTGGCTGCGTGACCACGGGCGGCTCGCAGGACAGCGAGAAGAATCTCGACGAGGCGGCGCGCACCAACACCACCCTGGCGATCGAATACGCCCGCAAGGGCAATTACGACATGGCGATGGAAAAAGCCCAGCGCGCGCTCTCGCAAAACGAGCGCTATGCGCCGGCGCATAGCGCCATCGCCCTCATCTACGCGCAGCGCGGTGACGATGCCGAGGCGGCCAAGCATTTCCGCCGAGCGATCTCGCTGGACTCCAAAGACCTGTTTACCCGCAACAATTTCGCGATCTTCGAGTGCGAACGTGGCCGCACCAACGAAGCGCTGGAGCTGTTCGAGAGTGTCGCGCGCAACAAGAGTTACAACGCGCCAGATGCCGCGCTCATCAACGCGGGTGTCTGCGCCAATCGCGGCAATCGCCCGGACAAGGCCGAGGCGTACTTCCGCGAAGCCCTGCAAGTGCGGCCCGAAAACCCCGAGGCCCTGCTACAGCTCGCTGAAATGGCCAGCAAGAAACAGGACTGGCTGAAAGTGCGTGCCTTCATCCAGCGGCGTGACCGCGTTGCCAAGCCTTCGCAGGAATCGCTGCGTCTGGCCATCCGGGCCGAGCAGGCCCTGGGCGACCGCGACAATGCCGCACGTCTGAGCCAGCAGCTGCAGCGCGAGTTTCCCTAAACTTTCGCCACAGGCGATGGGCTTGATGCGTCTACAATCCACGTCTCTCCGATCGTCGTTCACCTTAAGCGGCTCATGACTGGCATCACTGACTTGCACAGCGACATTCCAACCTCCAACGCCGCTGGGCAGGGCCCTGGCCGCCTGGTGCGCCAGGCGCGCGAACAGAACAAACTCTCGCTCGAAGATCTGGCTGCCCAGATCAAGCTGTCCCGCTTCACGCTGGATGCCATCGAACGCGACGACTTCGCACAGCTCAACGAGCCGGTGTACGTGCGCGGTTATTACCGCAAGCTCTCCAAGGTGTTGCCGGTCGCCGAAGCAGATCTGATGGCCGCCTACGAGCGTGTGGCGGGCCACAAGACGCCGCCGCATCCCTCCAAGCTCATCCTCGCCGGCGGAGCGGAACTCGGCAGTGGCCGGCGTATCAGCTTCAAGCTGGCAATGGCGATCATCCTGCTGGGCTTGGTAGTCGGCGCACTCGCGTTCTGGGGTAAAAACCACACGCTGCTGCCTACCGTGACGCCGCCAGCCGTCGAGACGACGCCATCCGAAACCAGGCCCGAGTTGGCGCCGACGACGGAGGCACCTGCTCCGGTCGCGCCATCGCCTGAGGCCGCCGTGAGTTCGCCCGTCGCACCCGCAGTGCCTGCTGCAAGCGAGCCCGTTTCTGCTGCCGTAATGCCAGCAAATGCCACCGGCCCGCTGCAAATCCAGTTCAATGGCAGCTCCTGGACCGAGGTGAAAGACGCCACCGGCAAGGTATTGCTCTCCGGCCTGGTCGAGTCCGGCAGCAATCAAGCGCTGGATGGCAAGCCGCCGTTCGTGGTGTTTCTTGGCAACGCGCCGGGCGTCAAGATCACCTACAACGGTCAGTCGGTGGATACCTCCCAGTATCATCGCGGCGACAACACGGCGCGCATCACGCTGCCCTAATCATGTCGATGAAGGCGCAGCATGTGATCGTCCGGCGCAAGTCGCGGCAGATCAGTGTCGGCAAGGTGCTGGTGGGGGGCGATGCACCCATCGCCGTGCAGACCATGACCAACACCAAGACCGAGGATGTTGCCGCCACGGTTGCGCAGATCCTGGCCGCCAGGAAGGCAGGCGTGGATATCGTCCGCGTCTCGGTGCCGACCATCGCCGCCTGTGAAGCCTTTGGCGAAATCAAGAAACGGGTGGGTGATCTGCCGCTGATTGCCGACGTGCATTTCAACTACAAGTGCGCGCTCAAGGCCGCCGAGATGGGCGCCGACTGCCTGCGCATCAACCCCGGCAACATCGGCAGCGATGCGAAAGTGGCCGAGGTGATTGCCTGCGCGCGCCACTACGGCGTGCCGATCCGCATTGGTGTGAATGCCGGTTCGCTCGAGGGCGATCTGCAGGAAAAATACGGCGAGCCCAATGCCGACGCGCTGGTGGAATCCGCACTGCGCCACATCAACATCCTGAAGAAGCACAACTTCGAGGACTTCAAAGTCTCGTTGAAGGCGAGCGAAATCTTCATGACCGTCCACGCCTACCAGAAGCTCGCCAAGCTCATCGACCAGCCGCTGCATCTTGGCATCACCGAGGCCGGCAGCCTGCGCAGTGGCGCGGTGAAGTCCTCCATCGGTTTGGGCATGCTGCTGGCCGATGGCATCGGCGACACCATCCGCATCAGCCTTGCTGCCGACCCGGTGGAAGAAGTGAAAGTCGGCTGGGATATTTTGAAGTCGCTGCACCTCCGCAACCGCGGCATCAACCTGGTGGCCTGCCCCAGTTGCTCGCGGCAGATGTTCGATGTCATCAAGACCGTCAACGAACTCGAAGCGCGGCTGGAAGACGTTACCGAACCTATCGACCTTGCCATCATCGGCTGTGTCGTCAACGGGCCCGGTGAGGCGCGTGAGGCCACGCTTGGCGTCGCCGGCGGTCGCCCCAATTCGATCTATATCGGCGGCGCGATCCAGCACAAAATTCACAACGAGAACCTTGTGGACGAGCTCGAAAAATTGGTGCGCCAGCAGTTGGCCGAGCGCGCTGCCGCATGAGCAAGTTGCAATCGCTGAGAGGCTTCAACGATGTTCTGCCGGCACAGTCCGCGCTGTTCCGTCGTGTGTTCGCCACTGCCGCCGACGTCGCCAGCCGCTACGGCTACGGCGAGCTGCGGCTGCCGCTGCTTGAAGCCACTACGCTGTTCAAGCGCGCCGTCGGTGAAGTGACGGACGTGATCGAGAAGGAGATGTATTCCTTCGACGATCGCGATGGGGTTTCAGTGAGTCTGCGCCCTGAGCTGACCGCAGGCACCGTGCGGGCAGGCATCGAGCACGGCCTGTTGCACAACCAGCAGCAGCGTTTCTGGTATGCGGGCCCGGCCTTTCGCCACGAACGGCCGCAGGCTGGGCGCTATCGCCAGTTTCATCAGGTCGGTGTCGAGGCCTACGGCATGGCAGGGCCGGACATCGACGCCGAGGTCATCGCCTTCTCGCATCGCTTTTTGACGGCGCTCGGCATTGGCGGACTCAAGCTCGAAATCAATTCGCTGGGTGGGGCCGAGGCGCGGGTGAATTACCGCGCGGCACTCATCAACTATCTGTCGCGCTTCGAGGCCGAGCTGGACGAAGACTCCAAGCGCCGCCTGCACACCAACCCGCTGCGCGTGCTCGACTCGAAAGTGCCGCGCACGAAAGAGATCGTCGCCGACGCCCCGCAGCTTGCCGACTATCTGGAAACCGAATCCCGCGCCCACTTCGACGGCTGGCGGCAGGCGCTGGAAGATTTGGGCATCGCCTACGAGGTCAGCCCGCAACTGGTGCGTGGTCTCGACTACTACACACGCGGCGTGTTCGAGTGGACCACTACCGAACTCGGCAGCCAGGGCACGGTGCTGGCCGGTGGCCGCTACGACAATCTGGTCTCGCAACTCGGCGGTTCGCCATCACCGGCTGTGGGCTGGGCGAGCGGGGTGGAGCGTCTGGTGCTGTTGCTGGAAAAACAGCAATCGCAAGCCGCTGCCGACGCCCCGCAGGTTTATTTCTGCACGATGGGCGAAGCGGCGGAGCGGCAGGCGCGCATCGTCGCCGAGGACCTGCGCAACCGCTTGCCGCAGTTGCGGCTGGTGCTCAATGCCGGTGGTGGCAAGCTCAAGAGCCAGCTGGGCCGAGCCGAGAAATCCGGCGCGGGCTTGCTGCTGGTGCTGGGCGAGTCGGAACTGGCCGAGGGCGCGGTTCAAGTAAAATCCGCGATCCAGTCGGCAACGGCCCATCAGCAGGCCAGCGGCGAGCGGGTGATTTTTGCTGCTTTGGCTGATTTTCTCGCCACCCGATTGGTCTGAATGCAACCCCTGACCGTGTCCGCGGTCAGTCCACACAACGAACGGAGTTTCACAGCGTGTCCCACTACGATGACGAAGACCAAGCCCAGCGCGTCAAGCAATGGTGGAAGGAAAACTGGATCGCCCTCGCTGCAGGCCTGGTTCTCGGCCTGGGCGGCATCGTCGGTTGGGATCAGTACAAGGCGCACCAGCAGACACGCGGCGCCGAAGCGGCCCGCATGTTCGAAGATCTGAAAACCGCGCTGCTCACCGACAAGGCCGACGAGGCCAACGCCATCGCCGACAAGCTCAAGACCGAGTTCGCCGGCACGCCGTACGCCGCACAGGCGCTGCTGCGCGTCGCCCAGCACGCGGTCGAGAAAGGCCGCTTCGACGAAGCCCTGCCGCCGCTCGCCTGGGTTGCCAGCAACTCGGAAGACAAGGTGTTGAAGCCGCTTGCGCAGTTGCGCCAGGCGCGTGTGCTGTCGCAGCAGGGCAAGTTCGACGAGGCCATCAAGCTGCTCGACGGCAATGCCGACGACAGCTACAGCGCATTGGTGCAGGAGCTGCGCGGCGACATCCTGCTGGCGCAGGGCAACCGCAAGGGCGCGCGCGAATCGTTCCAGAAAGCGCTCACCACCAGCGATGCCGCTGCCGCCAATCGTGAAACGCTGCAACGCAAGATCGACGATCTTGCCGACGCCGCCTGATGCATCTTGAGTTTTGAGGAGAATCGCTTGAGCCTTCGTTCCACCTGCCGCCACACCCTGCGCGCCGCGACCATCGTGCTGCTGGCCGTGGCTGCTGCTGCCTGCTCGACCAAGGCCAAGGTACGTGAGCCCGCCAAGCTGACCGACATCGAAAACCCCAGGGTGAAGGTCAGCGAGAGCTGGTCGCAGAGCATCGGCAATGGCGCAGATGGCCGTCCCTCGGGTCTGCGTCCGCTGCTGGAGGCCGATGCGCTTTTCGTGGCCGACAGCGCCGGGCGCGTCTCTGCCCTGGACCCGGAAACCGGCCGTGAACGCTGGAAGACGCTGCTGAAGGCACGCATCTCCGCCGGCCCTTCGGTCGTCGACGACTTGGTGCTGGTCGGCACGCTCGATTCCGATGTGATTGCGCTCAAGCGTGCCGATGGCAGTCTGGTCTGGCGCGCGAAGGTTTCCAGCGAAGTGCTGGCACCGCCCGCCGGTGCGGGCAATGTCGTGGTGGTGCGCAGCATCGATGGCCGCAGTTTCGGTCTCTCCAAGGCCGACGGCCAGCGCCTGTGGAGCTTCGACCGCACGGTGCCCTCGCTGACGCTGCGCGGCATCTCGGCACCGCTGATCGAAGGTGACCGTGTGCTGCTCGGCATGGACAGCGGTCGTCTCGCCGCCGTGCAGCTCAGCGATGGCATCCCGTTGTGGGAGCAACCCATCTCCGTGCCCAGCGGCCGCACCGAGCTGGAGCGTCTTGCCGACATCGACGCGCAGCTGGTCGAAGACCTCGACGGCGTGCTGGTGGCCAGCTACGGTGGTGACGTGACGCTGATCAACCCCGCAGACGGCGAAAGCCGCTGGCGGCGTGCCATCAAATCCGGCACCGGTATGGCGGTGGGTGGCGGCACGGTGTTCGTCAGCGATGTCGATGGCGTGATGTGGGCGCTGGATGCCGCCACCGGCGCTGCGGTGTGGAAGAACGAAGCCCTGCAATACCGCCGCCTGTCGCCGCCCGCGTTCTTCAAGGGTTACGCGGTGGTGGCCGATTATCAGGGCTACCTGCATTTCTTCGACGCCGCCGACGGCAAGCTGGTGGGCCGCACCCGCGTCGGCCGCGACCCCGTGCTGGCACCGATGGTGGCCACCGACACGACGCTTTATGTCTACAACGTCGACGGCCGTCTTGAAGCCCTGACGTTGCGGTAAAACGATTTATTCCCTTCTGCCGCGTCTTGCGGGAGAGGGGTCAGGGGTAAGGGGCTGTCTGCCGCTAGCCCCCTTCCCGCGCTTGATCGGGTCGAGGCTGACACAATGTCGGCCCGCCTTGGTCAAACGTTCTCCCGTCCGCGGGAGCGTGAGTAGGTTTTAGTTATGTCCGATTCAATTTCAGAAGCCGCCGTTGATGTCGACGCCGTGGCGCCCGCTGCGGCCGTGCTGCCCGTCGTGGTGCTGGTGGGCCGCCCCAACGTGGGCAAATCGACCCTTTTCAACGCCTTCACCAGCAGCCGCGACGCGCTGGTGATGGACCTGCCGGGCCTGACCCGCGACCGCCAGTACGGGCAGGGGCGCTTCGAGGGCAAGGGTTTCATCGTGGTGGATACCGGCGGGCTCTCGCCGGACGAAGACGACGCGCTGGCGATGCTGGCCGAGGAGCAGGCGCAGATCGCGCTCTCTGAAGCCACCCACATCCTGTTCCTGGTCGATGCGCTGGAAGGCTGCACCAATGCCGATCTCGCCATCGCCCAGCGTCTGCGCAAGTTCGGCAAGCCGCTGACGCTGCTGGTCAACAAGGCCGAAGGCCGCACCAGGACCGCGATTGCCAGCGACTTCCACCAGCTGGGTCTGGGCGAGCCGCTGCCGATCTCCGCCGAACACGGCGATGGTCTGGGCAACCTGCTGCGCAGCCTGTTGGTGAATGCGCCACCGGCCGATTTCGCCACCGACGACGGCATCATCCGCGTCGCCGTGGTGGGTCGCCCCAACGCCGGCAAGTCGACGCTGGTCAACCGCCTGCTGGGCGACACCCGCCTGCTCACCAGCGAGGTGGCCGGCACGACCCGCGATGCGATCAGCGTGCGCTTCGAGCGCGACGGACATGAGTACGAGCTGATTGATACCGCCGGTATCCGCCGCCGCAACAAGGTCAGCGAAGTGATCGAGAAGTTCTCGATCGTCAAGGCGCTGCAGGCGGTCGAGCGTGCGCATGTGGTGATCGTGATGACCGACGCCCACGACGAGATCGGCGTGCACGATGCCAAGCTCATGGGCCTCATCGCCCAGCGCGGCCGCGCGATGGTGCTGGCCGTCAACAAGTGGGATCACCTCGACAACGACAAGCGCAACGCCATCCGCACCGATGTCGATTTCAAACTGCCGTTTCTCGACTTCGTGCCGCCGCACTACATCTCGGCGCTGCACGGTTCGGGTTTGAAGGCGCTGATGGACGACGTGGTGCTGGCCTATGAAGCCACCACGCGCGACATCCCGACGCCCGAGCTGACCCGCGCGCTGGAGAAAGCCTGCGACAAGCATGCGCCGCCCGCTGTGCTCACCCGCCGCATCAAGCTGCGCTACGCGCACCAGGTCGGCACCAATCCGATCCAGATTCTCGTCCACGGCAACCAGACCGAGAAGCTGCCGACGAGCTACCACCGCTATCTCATCAACGAGTTCCGCGAGGCGTTCCAGCTGGTGGGTGTGCCGATCCAGCTGCGCTTCAAGACCGGCGAAAACCCGTTCCAGGGCCGCAAGAACGTGCTGACGGCGAGCCAGATCAAGAAGAAGCAGCGCACGGTGAAGCGCTTCAGCTGACGCCAACTGCGGCAGCACGCCGAATGCGCGCGCTGCCGTCACGCCGTCGTCACAGACAGGCCGGAAAATGACGCTCGTGTGAACTCCACCGAGACCTGTCATGGCCCGTTTGCCTCTCACCGCGAAGCCCGGTAACGCCAAACACGAGGACGGCAAGACCCACTACCGCACGGTGTGGGTCAGCGATGTGCACCTCGGCACGCCGGGCTGCAAGGCCGAGCATCTCGTCGAGTTTCTGAAGAGCCACACCTGCGACACGCTGTATCTGGTGGGCGACATCATCGACGGCTGGAAGCTCAAGAACACCTTCTACTGGCCGCAGGAACACACCAACGTCGTCCGCAAGGTGCTCACCAAGGCCAAGCGCGGCACGAAGGTCTATTACATCACCGGCAACCACGACGAGTTCCTGCGCAAGTTCGTCGGCTTCAAGATCGACCTCGGCAACATCCGCTTCGCCAACGAGCTGATCCACCAGACGGCGGATGGTCGCCGCCTGCTCATCACCCACGGTGACGCATTCGACGTCATCACCCGTTACCACGCCTGGATCGCGGTCACCGGCGATGCCCTCTACGAGAGCGCGATGCGCTTCAACTACTGGTTCAACAAGGGCCGCAGCCTGTTCGGCATGGGCTACTGGAGCCTCTCGGCGTTCGCCAAGCAGCACGTCAAGACTGCCGTCAACGTGGTCTCCACCTTCGAGGAATCGGTGGCGCGCGAGTGCAAGCGCCGCAAGCTCGATGGCGTGGTCTGCGGGCACATCCACCATGCCGAAATCCGCGACATCGGCGGCGTCACCTATCTGAATTGCGGCGACTGGGTGGAGAGCTGCACGGCGCTGGCCGAGGACATGAACGGCAAGATCAGCCTGATCCAGTGGGTGACGCTGGATCACCTCAACCAGAGCCCCAAGGTGACGCCCCTGAAGGCACGGCAAGCGGCTAAACAAGCCGCGGTGGCCTGATGCGTTGACGGATGGCGTCCTCTGCGCGTTCGCGTTTTCGTGAGATGCGGACAGTCGGCCACGCGACGGGTGCACTATGATCGCTGCCCTTTTCGATCCGTCCTGCCGCCGTCATGTGGTTCAAAAACATTCAGGCCTATCGCCTCGCCGCCGGTTGGGCCATGTCGCCCGGCACGCTGGAAGCCGCCCTTGCCAAACAGCCGCTGATGCCCTGCACCGGCATGAGCCTGCTGAGCCGTGGCTGGGTGCCGCCGGCCGAGAACGTGGGTCTTGTTGCCTCGCACCAGAAGCATCTGCTGATCGCTCTGGGTGTGGAGCAGAAACTGCTGCCCTCCAGCGTCATCAAGGAGGAAGCCAAGCTGCGCGCCGTGGCACTCGAAACCCAGCAGGGCTACAAGCCGGGCAAGAAGCAGTTGCGCGATCTTGCCGAACGCATCACGGCGGAGCTGCTGCCGCGCGCCTTTGCCAAGCGCCGCGTCACCCGCGCCTGGATCGACCCGGTCGCGCGCTGGGTGGTGGTCGATGCCGCCAGTCCCGCGCGTGCCGAAGAACTGCTTGAACATCTGCGCAACACGCTGGGTGAGCTGCCCGTGACCCGGCTCGAAACCGAACTGTCGCCGCAAGGGGCCATGACCCAATGGCTCACGGTTGGCGATGCGCCGGGCCAGTTCGCGCTCGACAGCGAATGCGAGCTGAAAGGCACCGGTGAAGAAGCGGCCACCGTGCGCTATCTGCGGCACGATCTGTCGGTGAAAGAGATTCGCGAGCACATCAGCGGCGGCAAGCTCGCCACGCGCGTCGGCCTGTTGTGGAAGGACCGCCTCAGCCTGCTGCTGGCTGAACCGTTCCAGATCAAGCGGGTGAAATCGCTGGCGATGGAGCAGGGCGGCGACGAAGGGGCAGGGATCAATCCCGCCGACCAGTTCGAGGCCGACTTCGCGCTGATGACCGGCGAGCTTTCTGCCCTGCTGACCGACCTGATCGGCGCGCTGGGCGGCGAAAAAGCGTAGAGCAGTCTTCAGGGCGGCAGGGCAGACTTGGCACTTCATCAACGCCCGGAGTCCGTCATGAGCACTGCCGCCACCTCGACCCGCAGCACCATCCATCCCAGCCTGCGCTACCGCGACGCGCCCGCCGCCATCGAGTGGCTGTGCGCGGCATTGGGCTTCGAGAAGCATGCCGTGCACGAGGACGGCGCAGGCGGCATCGCCCACGCCCAGCTGAGTTTCGGCAACGGGCTCATCATGCTCAGCACCGCCCGTGACGATGCCTGGGGCCAGCGCATGGCGATGCCGGCCGACATCGGCGGCCGGGAGACACAGTGCTGCTGCCTGGTGGCTGCCGACCCCGACGCCCACTATGCGCAGGCCGTCGCCGCCGGCGCGGAAATCATCGACCCGCTGACCACGCAGGACTACGGCGGCAAGGGCTACAGCTGCCGTGATCCCGAAGGCCATCTGTGGTGGATCGGCAGCTACGATCCCTGGGCTTGATATGGGCCTGAAAGACTTCTTCAGATCGGGTCAACGGGCCGCCCGCACGGCGCCGGTGGCGGAAGCGCCCAGGCTGTACAAGGCGAAGGGCAGTGCTGAAGCCGTCGCAGCGCAGCCGCTCATGCCGGCTGACAACGAACCCGAACCATTGCCGGCTGCCGCGCTGGCGGTCGCCACGAGCGCCGATGCACCGGCATCCGCCTGGCTAACCTTTCCCGATGACGTTGATCTCATCGCAGAGCGCGCGCGCAAGGCCGAAGCCGAGCGTGCCGAAACGGCGCGCAAGCTGGAGGCGCTGAGTCTGAGCCTGCTCGACCGTTGGAACGAGCTGGAGGAAGAATTGCCGGCGCAGTCGGCCGTTGCCTCCCGAACGCTGGCAAGCGACGACAACGGTGCCCCAGTTGAGAGACTGCCAGAGGTCAGCACCGAAGACGTGACGGCGGTGGTCAACACCATCCCCGATGCCATCCTCACCTTCGATCCTCAGGGCCGCATCGTCAGCGCCAATGCCGGTGCGGAGGAGATGTTCGGCTACGCCGTCAAAGACCTGATCGGTAGTCCCTTAGCGCGCCTGCTGCCCGGCGATGCCGAAGGCCCCGCGGCCGAGCTGCTGGCCTTTGCGACCGGGGCGGCGCAAGGCCGTACCGTGCGCGAGTGGCGCGGCGTGCGGCGGGATGGGGCGCTGCTGCGGGTGGAGATGTCGGTGGGTGCGGTGACGGTGGCCAACGAGCGCCACGGTGCGGCGGTGGTGCGCGACATCACCGCGCGCAAGGCGGCAGAAGACGCCCGCGCCAGCCTCACCGCTTCGCTGCAACAGCAGGTCGCCGAAACCCAGGCCGCGCTTGAAGAGCTTCGCAGCACGCAGGACAAGCTGGTGCAGTCCGAAAAAATGGCCTCGCTCGGCGTGCTCGTCGCCGGCATCGCGCACGAGATCAACACACCGGTCGGCATTGCGGTGACGGCGGCTTCGCACCTGATGGATCGCATGGCACTGCTCACCGAGGCCATCACCAATGGCACGCTGAAAAAATCGCAGCTGCTCGATACCGTCGCCACCAGTCGCCAGTCCGCCGAGATCGTGCTGAGCAATCTCGAACGGGCGGCGGAGCTGATCCAGAGCTTCAAGCAGGTGGCGGTCGACCAGACCAGCCGCGAGACGCGCACCATCGACCTCGACGTGTATCTGCACGAAACCATTCACAGCCTGCACCCGCGCATCAAGGCCACGCCGCACAAGGTGGAGCTGCTGTGCCCACCCGGCGTGTCGCTGCACCTTGCCGCTGGCGCGCTTTCGCAGGTGGTGAGCAACCTGGTGCTCAATGCGCTGGAACATGCCTTCCCCAATGGAGAGCCGGGTTTGGTGCGAGTCACGGCCAGCTGCGACGACGATCAGGTGCAGCTCGTTGTCGAGGACAACGGTGTCGGCATTGCCGCCGACGTACTGCCGCGCATCTTCGATCCCTTCTTCACCACGCGCCGTGGCAGCGGCGGCAGTGGCCTGGGCCTGCACATCGTCTACAACCTGGTCACCCAGACTTTCGGTGGCAGCATTGCCGTGACCAGCGAGGCTCTCGTAGGCGCACGATTTACCGTGCGCTGGCCGGCAGTCGCAGCGTAAAGGTCGAGCCCAGACCCGGCACCGAACTGGCCAGCAACTCGCCACCGTGCAACCGCGCGACCTTGCGGCAGATGGCGAGGCCCAGCCCACTGCCCGCCGAGGCCTCGTGCGGATTCACGCGATGGAAACCTTCGAGCACTTTCGGTAGTTGCGCCGGCTCGATGCCGATGCCCTGGTCGATCACCTGAACGTCCACCGCGTCGGCCGTCTGCTGCGCCTGCACGCGCACCACGGCACCGCTGCGGGCCTGGAACTTGAGCGCGTTGTGCACCAGGTTGACCAAGGCCTGTTCGAGCATCACCGCGTCGCCCTCGATCACCGGCAGCGGCTCCACCTGCAACAGGGCCTGACGGGTTTCCAGCTCCTCGGCCAGGCGGATGCGCACGCGCTGCAGAACGGCGTCCAGCACCACCGCCTGCGGCTGGCGGTTGGTGCGGCTCAGGTCCGAGAACTCCAGCAGGTCGCGGATCAGCAGGGCGAGTGTCGTGCCATTGCTCACCACGTCCGCCAGCAGCGCGCGGCCATCGTCGTCCAGCTGCGCGGCATTGCGGCGCTGCAACAGCTGGGTGAAGCCGACGATGGCGCGCAGCGGCGTCTGCAAATCGTGCGAGGCGACGTAGGCGAAGCGCTCCAGTTCCTGGTTGGATTGCAGCAATGCGCGTTCGCGCTGGCGGCGGCTGTCGAGCAGCGCATAGGTGCGCAGCGCCGCGGCCACGCTCACATAGAGCCGCTCGCTGGTCAGCTCGGTCTTGGTGCGGTAGTCGTCGATCTCGTAGTGGTCGATCACCGTGCGCGCCGGTGCCACGCCCGGCTGACCGGTGCGCAGCACAATGCGCACCTCGCGGTTGCCCAGCTCTTCGCGCACGTGCCGCACAAAGGCAAGGCCGGCGTCGTCGCTCTCCATCACCACATCGAGCAGGATCAGCGCCGCGTCGGGATGCGCCGCCATGAGTGCTCGTCCTTCGGCGGCCGAAGCGCCGTTGACGAGCCGCACACCGCGCCCCGAGAACTGTGCCTTTTCGAGCGTGAGGCGGGTGACGGCGTGGATGTCCGGTTCGTCGTCCACCACCAGCACGATCCAGGGCGGCAGGCTGCCGAGCGAGCCTTCATCCTCGTCGGCAAACAGCAGTTCGTCGGTTTCGTTTGGGGTCATGCCAGAGGGTGCTTTGCCGCCGCAGATGCGGGCAGCGACAGTCTAGCGACGCGCGATGACTAATGGATCAAGCCCAGCAGGCCGATGGCGATCAGATAGAACGCGACCACGTAGTTGAGGATGCGCGGCGCGATCAGGATGGCGATGCCCGCGATGAGCGAAAGCACGGGCACGATGTCGAGATGGATGGTCATGGAAGTCAGCGACTGTAAATGTGCAGGCATCACAGCCGCTGTTGCTGTCTCGCCCCTGAACAGGCTCACCTAGCGTGCGAGCTGATCGCTTTTGGCGATCGAATAATGTCGCCAGCCGATTCGCAGGCCGATGTGAGGCAGACCCTTGTCGCCGTGCCAAACTCCACGACACCACCAGAAATCGGAGACAACCACCATGTGCGAGCACGATGATTTCAATGAGTTTGCGGGACCGGGAAGGCAGATCACGCGGCGCGAGTTCGGGCGCATGACGCTCACCGCCGGGCTGCTCGCCAGCCTGCCCAAGGCGGCATTCGCAGGCCACACCAAGGGCAGGGAGGTCGAGATCAAAACCGCTGACGGCACGGCGGATGCCTACTTCGTGCATCCCAACAAGGGCAAGCATCCGGCGGTGCTGATCTGGCCCGACATCTTCGGCCTGCGCCCCGCGTTCAAGGACATGGCCACGCGCCTCGCCGAGGCAGGCTATGCGGTGCTGGTGGTCAATCCGTTCTATCGCAAGCAGCGCGCGCCCACCGCACCCGCCAACCCCAGCTTCGACGACCCTGCGGTGCGCGAGTCACTGATGGCGCTGAAGAACTCGCTCACCGAGGCCACCTTACAAGTTGATGCCAGTGCCTTCGTCGGTTTTCTCGACGCGCAGAAGGCCGTGGATGGAGAGCGCAAGATCGGCACCGCCGGTTACTGCATGGGCGGCCCGCTGGTGTTCCGTACGGCCGCATACCAAGCCGGGCGCATCGGCGCTGCCGCCAGCTTCCACGCAGGCGGGCTGGTCACCGACAAGCCCGACAGCCCGCACCGGCTGATCCCCTACATGAAGGCGCAACATCTCATCGCCATCGCTGAAAACGACGACGCCAAGGAGCCGCAGGCCAAAGAGACGCTGCGCGCGGCCTTCGCTACCGCCAAGCTGCCCGCCGAGATCGAGGTGTATGCAGGCACCAAGCACGGCTGGTGCCCCACCGATTCCAAGGTCTATGACCACGATCAGGCCGAGAAGGCCTGGGGGCGGATGGTGGCCTTGTTCGGGCGTGCGCTGTCGGCGTAGTGCAGCGGCACGGATGCAATCCGGGTTTTTTAAGCAAAGAGTTCAATCCCGGATTACATCCGGGCTACGCTGGGCGCTGCATTGATTTTTGAGCATCAAAGATGACCGCCGAACGCCACCTTGAAGAGCAGTTCATCACCAAGCTGCAAGAGCTGAAATATGACTATCGCGCAGACATCCGCGACCGCGCAGCACTCGAAAAAAACTTCCGCGAAAAGTTCGAGGCGCTCAATCGCGTCAGCCTGACCCAAGGCGAGTTCAAGCGCCTGCTTGAAGAGATCATCACCACCGATGTCTTCACCGCCGCCCGCACCCTGCGCGAGCGCAGCAGCTTCACCCGCGACGACGGCACGCCGCTGAACTACACCCTGGTCAATATCAAGGACTGGTGCAAGAACAGCTTCGAGGTCATCAACCAGCTGCGCATCAACACCGACTACAGCCACCATCGTTACGACGTGATCGTGCTCATCAACGGCGTGCCGGTGGTGCAGGTGGAACTCAAGGCCCTCGGCATCAGCCCCCGGCGGGCGATGGAGCAGATCGTTGACTACAAAAACGACGCGGGCAATGGCTATGCCAAAACGCTGCTGTGCTTTCTGCAAATCTTCATCGTCAGCAACCGCAGCGAGACCTGGTATTTCGCCAACAACAACACCCGCCACTTTGCGTTCAATGCTGATGAGCGCTTTCTGCCCATCTACCAATTCGCGGGCGAAGACAACCAGAAAATCACCCACCTCGACCACTTTGCCGAGACGTTTTTGGTCAAGTGCGCGCTGGGCCAAAGCCTGAGCCGCTACATGGTGCTCATCGCCAGCGAGCAGAAGCTGATGATGATGCGCCCGTATCAGGTCTATGCCGTGAAGCAGATCGTCAACACGATTCAGCAGAACTGCGGCAATGGCTACATCTGGCACACCACCGGCAGCGGCAAGACGCTCACGTCCTTCAAGGCCTCCACGCTGCTCAAGGACAACCCAGACATCGAGAAATGCCTGTTCGTGGTCGATCGCAAAGACCTCGATCGCCAAACCCGCGAGGAGTTCAACAAGTTTCAGCAAGGCTGCGTGGAAGAGAACACCAACACTGGCGCGCTCGTGCGCCGCCTGCTGTCGGATGACTACGCCGACAAGGTCATCGTCACCACCATCCAGAAGCTCGGCCTGGCACTGGATGAAAACAGCAAGCGCAATGTGCAACGCAAGAAAAGCGACCAGCTCACCTACAAAGAGCAGTTAGAGCCGCTGCGCGACAAGCGCATCGTCTTCATCTTTGACGAGTGCCACCGCTCGCAGTTTGGCGAGAACCACCGGGCCATCAAGGAGTTCTTCCCCAAGGCCCAGCTGTTTGGCTTTACCGGCACACCCATTTTTGAGGCCAATGCCTCGCAGCAGAAGATTGAAGACGTGCAGGCCTCCATGCGCACCACGGAAGATCTCTTCCAGAAGCGCCTGCACGCCTACACCATCACCCACGCCATTGAAGACGGCAACGTGCTGCGTTTCCATGTCGATTACTTCAAGCCAGAGGGCAAGAAAACGCCCAAGCCCGGCGAAGCCCTGGCCAAGAAGGCCGTCATCGAGGCCATTCTCGCCAAGCACGATGCCGCCACCGGCCAGCGCCGCTTCAATGCCCTGCTCGCCACCGCCAGCATCAACGACGCCATTGAATATCACGCGCTGTTTCAGGCCCTGCAAGCCGAAAAGCTCACCGCCGACCCTGACTTCCAACCCCTCAACATCGCCTGCGTCTTCTCCCCACCCGCCGAGGGCGATGCCGATGTGCGGCAGATACAGGAAGACCTGCCGCAAGAAAAAGAAGACAACACCGTAGAGCCAGAGAAAAAGAAAGAAGCCCTCAAGGCCATCCTCGCCGACTACAACAGCCGCTACAGCACCAACCACACCGTCAGCGAGTTCGATCTTTATTACCAAGACGTGCAGAAGCGCATCAAAGACCAGCAGTGGCCCAATGCCGACCACCCGCACGCGCAGAAGATCGACATCACCATCGTCGTGGACATGCTGCTCACCGGCTTCGACAGCAAGTATCTGAACACGCTGTATGTGGATAAAAACCTCAAGCACCACGGCTTGATTCAGGCCTTCTCCCGCACCAACCGCGTGCTCAACGGCACCAAGCCCTACGGCAACATCCTCGACTTTCGCCAGCAGCAAGATGCCGTCGATGCCGCCATTGCCCTCTTCAGCGGCGAGAAAACCGGCGAGCAGGCGCGTGAAATTTGGCTGGTGGACAAGGCCCCCGTCGTCATCCAAAAGCTCGACGCCGCCGTGAAGAAGCTGGGCGACTTCATGCAGACGCAGGGCCTGAGCTGCGCACCGGAGGCCGTGCCCAACTTGAAGGGCGACGACGCCCGCGCGGGCTTCATCAGCCATTTCAAGGAAGTGCAGCGGCTCAAAACCCAGCTTGACCAATACACCGACCTCACTAGCGACAACGCCGCCGCCATCGAGCACATCATCCCCAAGGAAAATCTGCTCGGCTTCAAGGGCGCTTATCTCGCCACCGCCCAGCGCCTCAAGGCCCAGCAGGGCAAGGGCGGCAACCAGCCCGCGCCCAATGTGGATCAGCTCGATTTCGAGTTCGTGCTGTTTGCCTCGGCGCTCATTGATTACGACTACATCATGGGCCTCATCGCCAAGTTCTCGGCCAAGGGACCAGGCAAAAGCAAGATGAGCCGCGAGCAGCTCATTGGCCTCATTCAGGCCGATGCCAAGTTCATCAACGAGCGCGAGGATATTGCCGCCTACATCGCCACCCTCAAGGCGGGCGAGGGCTTGAGCGAAAAGGCCATCCGCGAGGGCTATACCCGCTTCAAGGCCGACAAAGACGCGGGCGAACTGGCTGGCATTGCCAGCAAACATCAGCTCGCCCCTGCTGCCCTGCAAGGCTTTGTAGACAGCATCCTGCAACGCATGATTTTTGACGGCGAACGCCTGAGCGACCTCATGGCCCCGCTGGAACTCGGCTGGAAGGCCCGCACCCAGGCCGAACTGGCGCTGATGGAAGACCTGCACCCCCTGCTGACCAAGCGAGCGCAGGGGCGCGACATCTCAGGGCTCAGTGCATATGAGCAGTAAGACGAAAGCGTCCGGCGCAAAGGAAGACGGCGAACCAGTATTGGTGCCCAAGCAGCGGTTTCCAGAGTTTCGAGATAAGCCAGAGTGGCAACTCAAGCCATTTAAAAAATTGTTTTCAATTGGCAACGGCAAAGACTACAAGCACCTCTCAACGGGAGAAGTTCCCGTTTACGGCTCAGGCGGCTACATGCTTTCAGTCGATGACTATTTGCATGACGGAGAAAGCGTCTGCATCGGACGGAAAGGAACAATCAATAATCCGATGTTTCTTACCGGGAAGTTTTGGACGGTAGACACGCTGTTTTATACACACTCATTTAATGACTGCCTGCCCAAATTCATCTATGCGATTTTTCAAAGCATTGATTGGCTCAAGCACAACGAAGCCGGAGGCGTTCCGAGCCTATCGAAGGCAAACATTGAAAAAATTGAAACAGCTGTCCCACGACTACCCGAACAACAAAAAATCGCCGAGTGCCTGAGTTCGGTGGACGGGCTGATTGCCGCCCAAGCCCGCAAAGTGGACGCGCTCAAGACCCATAAAAAAGGGCTGATGCAGCAGCTTTTCCCCCGCGAAGGCGAAACCCAACCCTGCCTCCGCTTCCCCGAGTTCCAAGACGCCGGGGAGTGGGTGCCGCTATCTGTTTCGCAGTTTGCGAAGGTAACTACTGGGGCAAAGGACACTCAAAACAAGGTCGATGACGGACGTTACCCATTCTTTGTGCGTTCGCAGACAGTCGAGCGGATAGATTCCTTTTCGTTTGATGGCGAGGCCGTCTTGACCTCTGGGGACGGCGTTGGCGTCGGGAAGAACTTTCACTACATCAATGGGAAGTTTGATTTTCACCAACGCGTGTATTGCATTTACGATTTCGATAAAAGCGTAAGCGGACTCTTTTTCTACCTTTACTTCTCAGAGCACTTTGGGGAGCGTGTTATGAGAATGAGCGCGAAGAACTCGGTTGATTCGGTCCGCATGGCGATGATCACCGAAATGCCGGTTGTGTTGCCGTCACGGCCAGAACAACAATGCATTGCTGACTGCCTCACCTCGCTCGACGACCTCATCACCGCCGAAACCCAAAAGCTCGAAGCCCTCAAGACCCACAAGAAAGGGCTGATGCAGCAGCTTTTCCCATCACCTGCGGCGGTTGAGGCATGAGCGACCAGCCAAAGATTTTTCGCTTTGCGTCATTCGACCGTTTGGTCACGCGGCTGCGCGACGACTTTCACAGTGGCGGGCAAGATTTTGTGTTGCTCTATGCTTACAACGGCACTGGCAAAACGCGCCTCTCGATGGAGTTCAAGGCCGCCGGAAAATCCAAGAACGCAGGCACGCCAGACACTCTCTATTTCAATGCCTACACCGAAGACCTCTTTGTCTGGGACAACGATCTACAAGGCGACAGCAAGCGGGTTCTACAACTCAATTCGGATTCCCGCTTTTTCTCTGGCATCAAGGACCTTGCTCTCGACGAGAGCATCCAGGGTTATCTGAGCCGTTACACCGACTTGGATTTTGATATTGACTACACCAGCTGGGCGGTGTCGTTCAGCAAGGGCGAGTCTGAGCACATCAAGGTGTCGCGTGGTGAAGAGAACATCTTTGTGTGGTGCTTGTTCATGGCGATCTGCGAGCGAGTGATTGACGGGCATCCGTCCTATGACTGGGTGCAGCATCTCTATATCGACGACCCCATTTCGTCGCTTGATGACAACAACGCCATCGCGGTCGCCAGCGACCTCGCCAAACTTCTTCGCAAGGCCAAGGAACGGACAAAATTGGAGGCCACGGCAGGCGGCGGACCGGAGGCAACAAGCAGGGTGCCCGCGCCTATTAAGGTGGTTGTTTCCTCTCACCATGCCTTGTTCTTCAATGTCGTCTGTAACGAATTGAAGACCGCAAAGACAAAACGCTATTTCCTGCACCGCCCGAATGGCGGCGAGGATTTAACGCTGCGCGCAACCGACGACACGCCGTTTTTCCACCACGTTTCGATGCTCAGCGAAATCCGCAAGGCAGCAGACTCCGGCGCGCTCTTCACCTATCACTTCAATATGCTGCGCAGCATTTTTGAAAAGACGGCCACCTTTTTCGGGAAGAAAGATTTCTCGGCCTGCCTTGAGGGCGTTGAAGATGAGGGGCTGTATTCCCGCGCGCTGAATCTGCTGAGTCACGGCAAGTATTCGCTCTACGAGCCAACCGAGATGCTGGAGGACAACAAGCAGCTCTTCCGCGACATCCTGTCAGCGTTTCTCGCCAAGCATCAGTTCGATCTGCCCGCACTGCTGAATGACGCGCCTGCACCAGCCGTTGCTTCGCCTGCATCAACTGCGGCCTTAACGTCATGACCGACCTGATTCTCTACACCACCGAAGACGGCAAGAGCCAGATCAAGCTGCGGGCGCAGGAGCAGACCGTATGGCTCACCCAGCTCGAAATGGCAGAGCTGTTCGACGCCACCAAGCAGAACATCTCGCTGCACCTCAAAAACATCTTTGAAGACGGGGAGTTGGCGACGGCAGCAACTGTCAAGGAATCCTTGACAGTTCAAACCGAGGGGGCGCGTGAGGTGCAGCGCAGCCTAACGCTCTACAACCTCGACGCCATTCTGGCCGTGGGTTACCGGGTGCGTTCGCCGCGTGGCGTGCAGTTCCGCCGCTGGGCCTCCACGGTGCTCAAGGAGTATCTGCTCAAGGGCTTTGTGCTGGATGACGAGCGCCTGAAGAACCCGGATGGCCGCCCGGATTACTTCGACGAGATGCTGGAGCGCATCCGGGGCATCCGCGCCTCCGAGAAGCGCTTTTACCAAAAGGTGCGCGATCTCTTTGCCCTGAGCAGCGACTACGACAAGACCGACCAGGCTACGCAGCAGTTTTTCGCCACGGTGCAAAACCTGCTGCTCTATGCCGCGACGCGCAAGACTGCCGCCGAACTCATCAGCGCAAGAGCCAACCGCGACGACCCCCACTTTGGCCTGCATCACTGGAAGGGCGACAAGGTGCGCAAGCAGGACATCCTCGTCGCCAAGAACTACCTGACCGAGGATGAGATCGACACCCTGAACCGCCTCGTGGTGATCTTTCTCGAAACCGCCGAGCTGCGTGCCAAGGGCCGGCAGGAAACCCGCATGGCGTTCTGGAAACAGAACGTGGATCAGATCATCACTTCAAACGACTTTCCGCTGCTGACCCACGCGGGCTCGATCAGCCATGAGCAGATGGAGAGCGCCGCGAGCGCGCTGTATCTGGACTACGACCAGCGCCGCAAACAGCAGGAAGCACTCGAAGCCGACCAACAAGACGAGGCCGATCTCAAGGCACTCGAAAACAAGATAAAACGCCGCCCCAAAAAATGACCGACCAAGACCAGAAAGCGCTAGGCAAAACCCTTTGGGCCATCGCCGACGATTTGCGCGGGGCGATGAACGCGGACGACTTCCGCGATTACATGCTGTCGTTTCTCTTCTTGCGCTACCTCTCGGACAACTACGAGGCCGCAGCCAAAAGGGAGTTGGGCAAGGACTACCCCACGCCCGATGACGGCGACCGCCGCGCACCGCTGGCGACCTGGTATGAGGAGAATCTCGACGACGTGCCAGCGTTCGAGAAGCAGATGCGCCGCAAGGTGCATTACGTCATCAAGCCGCAGCACCTCTGGGCGGGCATTGTGGGCATGGCACGCACGCAGGACGCGGAGCTGCTGCTGACGCTGCAAATTGGCTTCAAATACATCGAAACCGAATCCTTCGAGAGTGCCTTTCAGGGCTTGTTCTCAGAGATCAATCTCGGCTCGGACAAGCTGGGTCGCACTTATGCCGACCGCAACGCCAAGCTCTGCACCATCATCCAGAAGATCGCCGAGGGCTTGGCAACGTTCTCCACCAACATTGACGCGCTGGGCGATGCCTACGAGTATCTGATTGGCCAGTTTGCGGCGGGCTCTGGCAAGAAGGCGGGCGAGTTCTACACCCCGCAGCAGATCTCCGACATTCTCTCGGCCATCGTTACGCTCGATAGCCAGGAGCCTGCCACCGGGCAGAAAGCCCGGCTCGATAGCGTGATGGACTTTGCCTGCGGCTCAGGCTCGCTGCTGCTCAACGTGCGCAAGCGCATGGGCCCGCACGGCATCGGCAAGATTTACGGGCAAGAGAAAAACATCACCACCTACAACCTCGCGCGCATGAATATGCTGCTGCACGGGGTGAAAGACAGCGAGTTCGAGATTTACCACGGCGATACGCTGACCAACGATTGGGATGCGCTTCGCGAGCTGAACCCGGCCAAGAAACCCTACTTCGACGCCATCGTCGCCAATCCGCCCTTCAGCTATCGGTGGGAGCCGAGCGATGCGGTGGCAGAGGATGTGCGCTTCAAAAGCCACGGCCTCGCGCCCAAATCCGCCGCCGACTTTGCCTTTTTGCTGCATGGCTTTCACTTTTTGAAAGACGAAGGCGTGATGGCCATCATCCTGCCACATGGGGTGTTGTTTCGTGGAGGTGCAGAAGAGCGCATCCGCGCCAAGCTGCTCAAGGATGGCCACATTGATACGGTCATCGGCCTGCCCGCGAACCTGTTCTATTCCACCGGCATCCCGGTGTGCATTCTGGTGCTGAAGAAGTGCAAGAAGCCGGACGACGTGCTCTTCATCAATGCCGCCGAGCACTTTGTTAAAGGCAAGCGTCAGAACCAGCTGACGGACGAGCACATCGCCAAGATCGTCAGCACTTACCAGTTCCGCCGCGAAGAAGAACGCTATTCGCTGCGGGTGCCGATGGAGCGCATCGAGAAGGAGGGCTACAACCTCAATATCTCGCGCTACATCAGCACCGCCGTTGCAGACTCTCAGATCAGCTTGGAGGCGACACATCAAGATCTGGTGAAACTCGAACACTCGATCCAAGCGGCGACCGAGAAGCACAATCAATTTCTAAGCGAGCTGGGGTTGGCTCCCTTGCCTTTGCTCGTATCTTTAGACAATTGACCTGGGCGGGCTAAGCCTTTGCCGCCAGCTGCGCCACGATGGCCGGGTTCTCCAGCGTCGAAATATCCTGCGTGATGTCCTCGCCCTTGGCGATGGAGCGCAGCAGGCGCCGCATGATCTTGCCGCTGCGGGT
>JAUSQI010000045.1 GCA_030652575.1 Stagnimonas sp.
TGAAGCTGATCGTCGACCTGATGTACGAGGGTGGCATCTCGACCATGCGCTATTCGATCTCGAACACCGCCGAATACGGCGACTACGTGACCGGCCCGCGCATCGTCACCGAAGAAACCAAGAAGGAAATGAAGCGCGTCCTCACCGACATCCAGACCGGCAAGTTCGCGCGCGATTTCGTGCTCGAAAACCAGGCTGGCCAGCCCATGCTCAAGGCCCGTCGCCGCCTCGGTGCCGAGCACCAGATCGAAGAAGTGGGTGCTCGCCTGCGCTCGATGATGCCTTGGATCGCCAAGAACAAGCTGGTCGATAAAACCAAGAACTAAGGCGAGCGGGGTAGGGCGCTAAAACATGGGCGGTCTTGCCACACCCATCCTTCGGATTGCTGCCGAAGGATGGGTGTTTTTGTTGTTGCTGGGGCTGGTCGCGCTCAGTAGTGCACTTGCTGAGTCCTGGCTGTTGCTGGGCCTGAGCCTGTTGCTGTTTGTGGCTGGATGCGCATTTTTTCATGATGCGCCGCGCAACACGCCGGCCAAGCCGCTGGGCATCCTGTCACCCGCCGACGGCGTGGTGAGCTTTCGCCGCGAATGCCACGATCCCTATCTCGCCCGTGAGGCGATCCGCATCGGCATCACGGTGCCGTTGTTCTCCAACTATCTGCTGCGTGCGCCGATCGAGGGCGAGGTGACGGCCATCGAAGGCGCACCGAGAAAAGTGAGCTGCATCCGCACCGACGAGGGCGAGTCGATCCTGATTGTGGTCAGCCGCGGCTGGTTGCTGGGCGTGCGGCCGGTGTGGGCGGGTTTCGGCGATCGTGTCGGCCAGGGCCGCATCTGCGGTGCAAGACGCCTGAGCCGCGTGGTCGACGTGTATCTGCCCGCGGACTGCCGTGTGGAGGTGCAGCTCGGCCAACCGTTAAGATGCGGCGAAACGGTGCTCGCCACCCTGCTACGGAGAAGCGCATGAGCGCCCCTGAAGTGTTACCGAAGAAACTGCGTCGCAAGGGCATTTATCTGCTGCCCAATCTGTTCACGACCGGCACCTTGTTCGGCGGCTTCTACGCCATCGTCATGGCCATGGGCGGGCGCTTCGAGCTGGCATGCATCGGCATTTTGATTGCCATGATTGCCGACGGTCTCGATGGCCGTATCGCGCGCATGACCAATACCTCGACCGACTTCGGCAAGGAGTACGACTCGCTCTGCGACATGGTTGCGTTTGGCGTCGCACCCGCCATCGTCATGTATGCCTTCACCCTGCAATACCTCGGCGAGTACCGCTGGCTCGGCGGCAAGCTGGGCTGGATGATCGCCTTCACCTATTGCGCCTGCGCAGCCCTCAGGCTGGCGCGCTTCAACGTGCTGGCGGCGATTGCAGGATCGAACAAGGATTTCTACGGCGTGCCTTCACCGGCCGCGGCGGCGGTGGTGACGTTCTTCGTCTGGAGCTGTGTCGATGACTCGCACTCGCTCTTCAGCTGGATCAGCGGCCGCGTGCCGTTCGAGGGCCGCGAGGTGCTGTTCGTCGCCGCGCCCCTGATGCTTGCCACGGCGCTGTCGATGGTCAGCTCCATCCGCTACAACAGCTTCAAGAAACTCAATCTCGGTGGACGCATGCGCTTCCTGCCGTTTGCGATGGTGGTGGGCGTGCTGGCACTGGTCGCCATCGACCCGCCGCGCGTGCTGTTTCTCGCCTTCTTCGCCTATGCGGTCTCCGGCCCGATTGCCCTGCTGCTGCGGCGTCGCAAGAAACCCACGGCTTGATTTGTGGCCCGCAGTCGCTAAGCTCTTGCGCCAATGAACACCGCCTTCCATCTCTCTCACGCCGCCAGCGCCAACCGCGCGGGCCTGAAGGCGCGTGTGCTTCTGCTGGCTCGACTGCTGCCGTAGGGCAGACCAAACGACGCCAAGCCGCGCACGGCGGCAAAACTCCCGTGCCAACCCTGATAAAAGACCAATCCGACCGGATCGCCGCGACAGCGGCGCAAACAACATGAGCATGTTGAAAAACCCAGCTACCAAATACCGCCCCATCGAAGCCGTGATCGGCGACGTGGCGCTCAAGACCCGCACCTGGCCCGACCAGAAAATCACCCGCGCGCCCCTCTGGCTCTCCACCGATCTGCGCGACGGCAACCAGTCGCTGATCGAGCCGATGAACCTCGAGCGCAAGCTGAAGATGTTCGATCTGCTGGTGCAGATCGGCTTCAAGGAAATCGAGATCGGGTTTCCGTCCGCCTCGCAGACGGACTTCGACTTTGTGCGTTTCCTGATCGAGTCAGGGCGCATCCCCGATGACGTCACCATCCAGGCGCTCACGCCCGCGCGCGAACCCTTGATCCGCCGCACCTTCGAGTCGCTGCAAGGGGCGAAGAAGGCCATCCTGCACTTCTACAACGCCACCGCGCCGGTGATGCGCCGCGTTGTGTTCAATCTCGACCAGGAGCAGGTGTTGAACGAGCTGGCGGTGGCCCATGCCCGGCTCATCAAAGAGTTGGCTGCGCAGCAAACCGACACGCAATGGCTGTTCGAGTATTCGCCCGAGATGTTCTCCGGCACCGAGCTCGCCTTCAGCAAGCGCATTGTCGATGCGGTGAGCGCCGCACTGGGCAGCACGCCGCAGCAGCCCCTGATCGTCAACCTGCCTTCGACGGTTGAGCACTCCACGCCCAATGTATTCGCCGACATGATCGAGTGGATGCACGTGAACCTCGCGCGCCGTGATGCGCTGGTGCTCAGCGTGCATCCGCACAACGACCGAGGCACTGGCACCGCTGCCGCCGAGCTGGCCTTGATGGCGGGTGCCGATCGCATCGAAGGCTGCCTGTTCGGCAACGGCGAGCGCACCGGCAATGTCGATGTGGTCAATCTCGCGCTCAATCTCTACACGCAGGGCATCGACCCACAGCTGGACTTCTCCGACATCGACGCCGTGCGCGCGACGGTCGAGTACTGCAACCAGCTGCCGGTGCATCCGCGTCATCCCTATGTCGGCGATCTGGTGTTCACCAGCTTCAGCGGCTCGCATCAGGACGCCATCAAGAAGGCCTTCGCGGCCCGCAAGCCGGGCGAGTTCTGGGAAATGCCGTACCTGCCCATCGACCCGCCCGACCTCGGCCGCAGCTACGAGGCGGTGATCCGTGTGAACTCGCAATCCGGCAAGGGCGGCATTGCCTATCTTCTGGAATCCGAATATGGCCTGAGCCTGCCGCGACGCTTGCAGATCGAGTTCAGCAGTGCCGTGCAGGCGGTGACCGATGCATCCGGCAAGGAGGTATCAGCGGCAGATATCTACGCGCTGTTCAAGGCGGAATACCTCGACCCGATCACGCCCTATGCCTACGTCGCCCACCATCTGGTGGAAGACTCGAAGCAGGATCGCGTGCAGCTGGCGACCGAGCTGCAAGTGCGCGGCGCGGTGCAAAAGCTCGACGGTCAGGGCAACGGCCCAATCGATGCTTTCGTCGCCGGCTTATCCGTGTTGACCGGGCAGGCGCTCTCGGTGGTCGATTACCACGAGCACGCCATCTCGGCCGGTAGCGATGCCAAGGCGGTGACCTACATCGAGCTGAAGATCGGCACCGCGACCAAGGCCACGCACGGGGTTGGCATCGACGGCAACATCGTGACGGCCTCGCTGAAGGCGATCCTGTCCGCCTTGAACCGGTACGCCCTCAGGTCTTGAGCACGCACCACAAAAAAAGCCCGGCACGCGCCGGGCTTTTTTTGTGCACGAAGACTCAGGGCAATAGGGTCACGTTGAGCACGCCAGTGACGGTGCGGCCGAGGCTGTCCACCGCCGTGTACTCGATGGGCAGCACACCGGTGACGAGCCCCAGCAGCGGCACCGTCAGCTGCACCCGATTGCCAACGATGCTCAGCACCGACCCCACCGTGGCCAGCAGCGGATTCTGGAAGCGCAGGTTTTGCAGCGTCAGGCCGCCACCTGCCGGGTCGATGTCGTTGGCGAGCACATCGAAACTGCCGGTCGATCCACTCAGCAGCGTCACCACCAAGCTGCCCACATCGCCCACTGCGGCAGGCAGCGCGACAAGCACGGCGGGCACCACGGTGATCGTCAGAAGGCCAGTGCCGGTGGCGCCATTGGCATCGGTCACCGTGTAGCTGACCGTGACCACGCCCGCGAAGCCCGCAGCCGGCGTGAACTGCACCCGGTTGCCGACGACCGCAACCGTATGCGCAGCGGGCGGCAGCGAGACCAGCACGCTGGCAGCCGTGAGCGTGAGGCCGCCACCCGCCGGGTCGACATCGTTGACCAGCACGTCAATCGCCGTGGCGGTGCTGTCCTGCGCGAGCGTTGCAAGGTCGGGCAGCGGCACGGGTGGCACAGCGGGCAGCGCCGACGGTGCCACGGTCACCACCGCTGCCGTGGTGGCGGTGGCGCCATTGGCATCGGTGATGGTGTAGCTCAAGGTCAGCACGCCGGCGTAGGTCGCCGGCAAGGCGAGCTGCAGCACGCTGCCGTTGGTCGTCACCGCGATGCCCGTGCTGCTGGGCAAACCCAGCAGCACTTCGGCTGCCGTGATGGTCAAGCCGCCACCGGCGACATCGATGTCATTCGCCAGCACATCGAGCGCGAAAGTCGTGGCGCCGGTATTGCGCATGGCGACATCCGGTACCGCCAGCGGCGGCACGGTGGGCAGGGCGGGGGTGACGACAATCGTGATGAGTCCGGTGCCCGTGGAGCCGTTCTGGTCGATGAGGCTGTAGCTCGCCGTCTGCGTGCCGATGAAGCTTTCGGAGGTCGGCACGTAGCGCACGCGATTGTTGACGACCGTGAAGAGGCCTTCGCCACCCGGCGGCAGGCTGGTGATCGGCGTCACCGCAGTCAGCGTCAGGCCGCCACCGGCAAGATCGACATCATTGGCCAGCACATCGAGATCGCTGCTGGCACCGACGGCCAGAGTGGCGACGTCCGGCAGCGCCACCGGCGGTGCGGCCAGCGGCAGCACGGTGACCACGACCGGTGCGGTGGCGGTGGCGCCATTGGCGTCCATCAGCGTGTAGCTCAGGGTCTCGACACCGACGAAACCGGGTTTGGGCTGGTAGCGCAGCGCGCCGTCGACGACGCTGACCACGCCGGCATTGCTGGGCGGCACGGTTGCGAGGCTGCTTGCCGTGGTCACTACCAGGCCACCGCCGGCCCCATCGACATCGTTGGCCAGCACAACCAGCGTGCTCACCGGTGCATCGACGAGCTTGGTGAAGACATCCGGCAGCGCCGCCGACGGCAAGGCCAGCGGGCTGACGGTGATGACGGCCAGTGCCGAGGCGACACCGCCCTTGCCATCGCTGATGGTGTAGCGCAGCGTCTGCGCGCCGATGAAGCCCGTCGGCGGGGTGTAGCGCAGGCTCTTGCCGTTTGCGGCGATGGCCACGACGCTGCCCGGATTTGGCGGCACGCTCAGGGTGAGGCTGGCGGCGGTGATGGTCAGGTTGTCGCCATTGGCATCGCTGTCGTTCGCCAGCACGTTGACCGGATTGCCGGTGCTGCCGATCTGCACCACGGCAACATCCGGCAGTGCGATGGGCGGTGTGTTGATCGGTGTGGTGGTGCCAGTGCCCCCGCCGGTAACGGGTGGGGTCGTAATGCCCCCGGTCGTGGTGCCTCCTGTGGTGCCGCCACCAGTCCCGCCCGTATTGCCAGTACCCGGAATCGTGCCGGTGCCGCCGACACTGATGGGCGACGACTTGTCGGCAGAGGTGCTGTCGCATCCGCTCAAGGCGGCCAACACGGCCAGCAATGCAAAGGAGAACAAGGTGTTGGTGGTTTTCATGGCGGATCCTGGGGAGTCATTTTCTTGACGCTGCCAAAACAGTGTTGGCGCGATCGCCTTGGCAATTGCCAGAGCGCCGACGAATGGCTGGATTTGTCCGTCAACGGTGGGAGAATGCCGGCATGAGCAAACGCCGTGACGATGTGCTGGGGTTGTTGGGGGTCGAACGCTGGCAGCCGCGTGCGGCAGCGCAGCCTGTGGTGGCCGAGCCCATTGCAAGTCCGGTGCCTGCGATGCAAGCCGCAACGCCGGCTGTGGCTGTAGCGATATCGCCGCCCGCACCCACTCCATTTTTGTTGCTGCCGACCGATGCCAGCTTTGTACCCAGCAAGGATTGGAGCGAGTTGCGCGCCCAGGTGGCGGATTGCACCCGCTGCAAGCTGTGTAAAACCCGCACCAATACCGTGTTCGGCATTGGCAATCCGCGAGCCGAGCTGATGGTGGTGGGCGAGGGCCCCGGTGCCGATGAAGACGCCAGCGGCGAGCCCTTCGTGGGCCGCGCCGGCAAGCTGCTGGACGAAATGCTGAAGGCCATCAACCGCAGCCGCGCCGTGGCGGCCGAGTCACCGCTGGTCAATGCCGCCAGCCTGCCGAGCACGGTGACGCAGTCGGTGTTCATCGCCAACGTCGTCAAGTGCCGCCCGCCCGGCAATCGCGACCCGGAGAAGGATGAGGTCGAGGCCTGCCGTCATTATCTGGATGCGCAGATCGCCCACGTGAAGCCCAAGCTCATCGTCGCCCTCGGCCGCATCGCCGCGCAGCGCCTGCTGCTCACCGACGAACCGCTCTCGCGGCTACGCGGGCCGCTGCATCAATATGGCCTGTCGCAGACGCCGGTGTTCGTCACCTACCACCCGGCCTACCTGCTGCGCGCGCCCAAGGAAAAAGCCAAGAGCTGGGAAGACCTGAAAAAGATCGCGCAGCACCTCAAGGCCCATGTCTGACGAGCGCATAGAGCGTCTCGACATCACCCGTGTCGATGAGCTGCAAGCCATCGAGCTGCGCGGCTATCCACACCCCTGGTCAGCCAGGATCATGCAAGACACCTTCAAGGCCGGCACTGCCTGCTGGGCCTTGCTGGATGCGCAAGGCCGCGTGCTGGCCTACGCGTTTTTCAGCATCGCCGTCGGCGAGGCGCAGCTGCTCAATCTCTGCGTCGACCCGGATCACCACGGCAAGGGCTTTGGCCGGCAGATGATGCAGCACCTGATGCAAGTCGCGCAGGATGAGTTCTGCACCATCCTGTTGCTCGAAGTGCGCCGCTCCAACACGGCCGCCCGGCGTTTGTATGAGAGCCTTGGTTTCAACACGCTCGGCGTGCGCAAGGGCTACTACCCGAATGGCGCGGGTGCAACCGAAGACGCGCTGGTGATGGGCTACGAAATTATCTAGGCAACCACATGACACCCGAACGCAAGCAGCAATGGAGCTGGGCTTTTTACGACTGGGCCAACTCCGCCTTTGCCACCACCGTGCTGGTCGGCATGTTCCCCATCATTTTCAACAACTACTACGCCAAGGGCGTGGACGGCAGCACCGCGACGTTCTACCTCGGCGCGTTCGGCAATTCGCTGCCCAGCTTCATCGTCATGCTCATGGCCCCCTGGCTGGGCGTGATCGCCGACAAGCGCGGCATCAAAAAGCCGCTGCTGGCCGCGTTTACCGCCATTGGTTGCGCCGGCACCGCAGGCTTGATGTTCGTCGGCGAAGGCCAGTGGGGCTGGGCCATTGCCCTGTTCGCCATTGCCGGGATTGGTTTCTTCGGTGGCCTGAGTTTCAACGATGCGCTGCTGATGAATGTCGCGCGTCCTGAAGAACGCGACCGGGTTTCTGCCCTGGGTTATGGCCTGGGTTATCTCGGTGGCGGCCTGTTGTTCGTCGTCAACGTGACGATGGTGCTGAAGCCCGAGTGGTTCGGCATCGCCAACGCAGCCGAGGCCGCAAAATGGTCTTTCGTCAGCGTGGCGGTGTGGTGGGCGGTGTTCTCGCTGCCGATGTTCTTCAACGTGAAAGAGCCGCCGCCAAAAGTCGATGGCGCGATGGGCTGGAGCGCTCTGTGGGCGACGGTCCGGCAGATCAAGAACCACAAGCCGGTGTACATGTTCCTGCTCGCGTATTGGCTCTACATCGATGCGGTTGGCACAGTGGCCAACATGGCGGTGGATTTCGGCAAAAAGCTGGGCTTTGCAGATTCCGCACTGATTCAAGCCCTGCTCATCGTGCAGTTCGTGAGCTTCCCTGCTGCCATCGTGTTCGGGCGTATCGGTGAGCGCTATGGGGCCAAGCGCGGCTTGTATCTGGGCATCAGCGTCTACATCGGCGTGACGATCTGGGCGCTGGCGATGCAGACCGAGAAGGATTTTTACATGATGGCCGCGGCCGTTGGTTTAGTGCAGGGCGGCGTGCAATCACTGTCGCGCAGCTACTTCACCACGCTGATCCCCAAGGAATCCGCAGGCCAGTTTTTTGGCTTCTACAACATGCTGGGCAAGTTCGCCGCCGTGCTGGGGCCCTTGGTGGTGGGGGCCACGGCCGCCATCACAGGCAACCCGCGTCTGGCGATTTTCGCGCTGGTGTTTTTCTTCATCGCCGGCATGGTGCTGCTCGCGCGCGTCAAGCCAGAGCCTTACGCCAACTGAACCCTTGCATCGCTGGCGCAGTCAGACTTGCTGCCATGTCCAGAACCTTGCCCAGCTTCTGCCTGTTGTATGGCCTCATGCTTGCAGGCTGTGCGACGCCACCCATGCAGCAAAGCACCTTGGATGCCGCAGGCGCACCGTTCGCGTTCACGGTGACGCCACAGGCTCTGCGGGATCAGCCTTCGCTGCTGCAAGCACAGGTTTCCGGCAGCGAGGTGTTGGGCCTTTTCAACGTGTCATCGCACTACGACGTGCAGCAGGCCGATCGCCAGCAGGATGCGCGCGCGATCGGGATTCAGAGTTTGGCGCAGTCGTTTCAGACCGCCGTGCCCTTGCCCCAGGGCTCGGCCCTGCAACTGGACGTGAGCAACCATCTTGAGCAGCGGCTGAGCCAGGATGGCCTGCTGGCCGCGCAGCGCCGCGCACTGAATGCGCGCTGGAACGACGGTGACCTGCGCTTTGCCCTCAACGCCAGCGCCAGCACCGATGCCAGCAGCGCCGGGTGCGGGCTGGATGCCTCGCTCACCGCGCCGCTGCCCAATGCGCTGCGCAGTGTTACGGCCGATGCCAGCGATCTGCGCGTCAATGGCCAGCTTTGCCAGCGCACGCTGGCCAGTGGGGTGCCGCAAAAAGCGCAAATCCTCACTGCCGAGACCGCCTGGGATGACGACTTTGGCGCACGCGGCATTCGTGTCAGCCGCATCGCGGTGCGTGATCTTGCGACGGGTGAAGACGCTGCCGGCACCGGCTCCTCAGGCTTCGAACTGGGTGCACAACATGCCATCGAGTTGGGCGGATGGGCCTTCAGCCAGGGCGTGACGGTGCGACAAGCCAATGGCGCCCAACAGGCCGGTGGCTGGGCCGCGCGCAGCCAGCTCAGCCATCGCGTGTACCGCGTGCCGGTCACCGCCAGCTGGCAGCGCCACGATGCCGCGGTGTGGTCGCTGGGCAGTCTGCAGCAGGCGGCCTCCGAGACCAGTCTGGGCTTTGATCTGTCTGCGCCGTTACAGCACTGGCTATCGCAAAACGCCGGGGCCAAGCTGAGTTATCACCGCATCGATCCCGCCGACAAAAAGGCCGCGCTCGATGAGCAGATCCGCCTTGGCGTGAGCGTGGGCTGGTAGTCACCCAGGGCGTGGTGGCGTTGCCTGCAAGTCTCACGGCCTGCGAATGCTTGACAGACGAACACTCTTGAAAGTCAAAACCGCGCCACTAATTAATGCAGGTGCGCAATTTGCCGCATACAACAATGGAGACGTCACCATGACTTTGACCCGTTATGAGCCGTGGTCCTTGCACCGCGCGCTGCTCAATGAAATCACCCGCTCTTACGACGCCAGCACGCAAGACGCGAGCGTCGGCGCTACTGCCGATTACGCGCCAGCCGTCGACATCGCCGAATACGCCGACAAGTTTGTGCTGTCAGCCGACCTACCCGGTGTTGACCCTGCCAAGGTCGAAATCACTCTGGAGAGCGGCGTGCTGATCTTGAGCGGCGGCCGTGAAAAAACGGTTGAGGGCAAGGGTGTCGAAAGCCGCCGCAACGAGCGCCTGCTCGGCAAGTTCTACCGCCGCTTCGCGCTGCCCGACACAGTCGATGGCGATGCAGTGAGTGCCAGCGGCAAGCACGGCGTGCTGGAGATCACCATCCCCAAGCGCGCTGCCGTGCAGCCTCGCCGCATCACCGTCACGCACTAAATCTGTCGTTGCTCCAAGCCGCGCACTCAGCATTGGGTGCGCGGCTTTTTCATTGATAATGACGCCATGGAATACAAAGATTTTTACAAAGCGCTCGGCGTTGCCCGCACGGCGACACCCGCCGAGATCAAGAAGGCCTATCGCAAGCTCGCTGCCGAGTTTCACCCGGATAAAAACAAGGCCAAGGGTGCTGAAGATCGCTTCAAGGAAGTCAACGAAGCCAACGAGGTGTTGAGCGACCCCGAGAAGCGCAAGGCCTACGACGAGCTGGGTGCGGATTGGCGCGCCGGCCAGCAGTTTCGGCCGCCGCCGGGCTGGGGTGGTGGCCGTGCACGCAGTGGTCGTGGCGCGACGGGTGGTGGTAATCCCGGCGGCTTCAGTGGCGATTTCTCTGATCTGTTTTCGTCGATGTTCGGCGGCGGTGCCGGCGGCATGGGCGGTGGTGGTTTTGCACCAGAGGCCGAGGACAGCCGCGATGTGCTGACCATTTCGCTGGATGAATCCTTCAACGGCGGCAGTCGCCGCGTGCAGCTCACCAGCGGCAAGACGCTGGACGTGAAAATCCCCAAGGGCATTACCGAGGGGCAGACCATCCGCCTCACTGGCCAGGGGCGCTTCGGCGGCGATCTGCTGCTGGAGATGCGCTTTGCAGCGCACCCCAGGTTCGAGCTGAAAGGCCGCGATCTGTCCTGCGTGGTCAGTGTCGCACCCTGGCAGTCGGCGCTCGGTGCCACGGTCAGCGTGCCGACCCTGGGCGGCGAGGTGGAACTCAAGCTGCCCGCCGGCATTCAGGGCGGCAAGAAAATGCGCCTGAAAGGACGGGGCCTGCCGGGTGCCACGCCGGGCGATCAGATCATCGAGATTCGCGTGGTCACGCCGCCTGCGGCCAGCGACGAGGACAAGGCGTTTTACGCGCAGATGGCCGAAAGGTTCGCGGACTTCGATCCGCGCGCATGAGAGAGGCCGTCATTCCCGCGAAGGCGGGAATCCAGGCAGCGAGAAGCGCCCCTCGCTTTCGATATCAAACAGACACCTGGATTCCCGCCTTCGCGGGAATGACAGGGGTTTGAGCCTCAGACCTTGCGCGGTTTGAATCCCCGAGACTGCTGCTGGAGCTTCGCAATCGCCGAGGTATCTCCGACGTAACGCATGGCCAGATAGCTGGCCAGCAGCGGCTGTAGCGTCGCCGCCAGCTCCGGCCGTTGTTCGATCACGCGCGCGACGAAAACCTGCGGGCCCTCGTGAGGTCGCTGGATCAGCCCATCGCCCGCGAGCCTGGCGGTGGCCTGTCGCCACAGCCGCAGCGCATCGTCTTCGATGCGCACGGGCATCGCGCGGCGCAGGGCGATGAGGCCGAACAGGCCGGTGGCGGCCGAGAGGGCGACGATGAGGGCGAGCATCAGGTCCCGCCAGCCTTCGATGCCGAAGCGGCCGAGAAACTCCTTCTGCAATTCCGGGCCGTAAGCCAGCACCCAGCGGTTCCACTCGGCGTTCACCCAATCCCAGCGCGCTTCGAGCTGCGTGAACAACTGGCTGCTGCTGCGACGGAACGCAAACGGCAGCGCCTCATCGGCACCGAGTGCGGATTGCAGATTGAGCTCGACGCGGTTGGGTGCGACGGCGCCGGTGGGGTCGACGCGCACCCAGCCTTTGTCCCGCAGCCAGACCTCGCTCCAGGCGTGGGCATCGGACTGCCGCACCGTGTAGTAGCCGCCAATCACATTGCGCGCACCGCCCTGATAGCCGGTGACCACGCGCGCCGGGATGCCTGCCGCGCGCATCAGCGTGGTGAAGGCGCTGGAGTAATGCTCGCAGAAGCCTTTTTTGGTGGTGAACAGGAACTCGTCGACGGGATTGCCGCCTTCCAGGATCGGCGGATTGAGCGTGTAGAAGAACTGCTGGTCGCGGAACATCTGCAGCGCGGTCTGCATCAGCGCCGCATCGTTCATGCCCTCGGCACGCCAGCGCTGCGCCAGTGCCACCGCCTGCGGGTTGCGGTTGCCGGGCAGGCGGGTGGCCATGCGGCGATGCTGGTCGCTGAGTTCGGGTGCGGCGAGGTAGCGTGGGTGCGATACGGCGCGATAGGCGATGCGTTCCCTTATCGACTTGTTGGCCAGCAGCCGTCCATCGACCGTCACCAGCGAGTCGGGCGGCAGCTGGGATTGGTCAATGGCATCGAGCGCGAACAACCAGGTGGTGCGATTGGGTTCCAGCGTCACTTCATAGCGCACCGGCGCGCCCTGCAATTGCACCGGATAGGGCGCGGTGTAGACCGGCCCGCCCTCGCTCCATTCGCGGCCGTCGAAGTCCCAGAACACCGGCCCGCGCCAGTAGAGCTGGTTCTGTGGCGGCGCATCGCCGTCGAAATCGACGCGGAAGGCGAGTTCATCGCTGAGGATGAGGGCGGCGATATCGCCCGGCGCCATGCGGTCGCTTAAGCCGGAACGGGAGGCCCCGGCGTCGGACGGCAGGCCCCAGAGCGGCCCCGGCACGCGCGGAAAGAGGATGAACATCAGCAGCATCAGCGGCAACGCCTGCGCCACCAGCCTGCCGCCACGTCCGAGCGTGACCTTGAGCGGCAGAGGCTCGCCGGCGTGGTTGCTTTCGATCAGCACGGTGGTCACAGCCACCGCCGCCAGCAGCAGATAGACCAGCGTCCACAACTCCTGCGAGAACAGGAAGTGCGTGCTGCACACGAAATACATCAGGAACACCATCACCATCACGTCGCGGCGCTGGTCCATCTCGGTGAGCTTGAGCGCGGCCATCACCACTAGCAGCGCGACGCCGGCATGCTGGCCGTTGATGCGGCCATAGCTGATGTAGACGGCGGCGAAGGCCGCGAGCGCGAGCGCGCCGCGAATCCACTTGCTCGGCATGGTGAAGTGGCGCTGTGCTGCCCAGGCGCGCCAGGCGATGACGGCCAGCACCGCGACGGTCTCCCACACCGGCAGGCGCGCCATGTGCGGCGCCAGCACGAAGACCAGCACCGCCAGCAGGCGCAGCAGCGTGGCCACATGCAGATAGCTGCTGACGGCGGCTTTGATGGGGCTGCTCATGTCGGCAACCCGTGCAGTGCCAGCGCGCGCAGGCAGGCATGCTGATGCACATCGCCGATCGCTGGCCCCAGCGTCAGCGAGGGCAGCACCAGTACATACGGCTCGCGCGCGGCCTCGGCATCCAGCACCCAGCGGCAGAGCTGGCCCAGACGCGCTTCGGTGTCGAGGCCGCTGAGTGCATCCCAGGCAAAGATGCGCTCGCTGGAGATCGTTTCGCCGAAGTGTTTCACCAGCGGCACGCCGAGCTTGGCGAAGCTTTTCCAGTGAATGGTGCGCGGCGTGTCGCCCGCCGCATAGCTGCGCAGGCCGACGAACTCATCGACGCCGGGACGATTGGTGGCGGCGACCCCGCTATCGCCCGCCGCAACCGGCGGCGTGCGGCCTTGCGTGGCGGGTGCGGGATAGGCCAGCGTATTCATGTCCAGCTCGATCCACGTCCAGGCATGCAGCAGGCCCAGTGGAAACTCGGTGGCCACCGCAAACCGTGGTGCGCGCAGCCAACCGCGCTTGGGCGCGAGCAGCGGCAAAAATCCGCTGGTGCTGCCCTGCGCCGGCACGTCGAGCCAATGGGCCGGAGGATCATCCGGCCAGCCGAGGGCGATGGTGTAGCGGGCGCTGTTGCTGGGGTTTTCCACCCACACCTCGAAGCGCGCTTCTTCGCCGACAAAAACATTGTTCACCTTGCCCGCGCGCAGTCTGAGATGCAGCAGGTTGGCATGCGTGTGGTGCATGCCCAGCAGGCCCAGGCCCATCAGCAAGAAGGTGAGCGCGAACGCCATGCTGTTGGAGTAGTTCATCGCCCCCAGCAGCATCACCAGCAGCAGCACCGCATAGCCGTAACCGAAGCGCGTCGGCACGATGTAGATGCGGTGGCGCGGGATCGCGACCGGGCCTGGCTGGCGCGTGACGCGGCTCGCCACCCAGCGGTTGATGCGCTGGCGTGCGGACTTGAGCGGGTGCAGCACGATCATGGCCAGCCGTGCCCAGAACGGATCGCGGCCATCGAGATTGAGCGCGGCGGGCGCGCTATCGAGCGTCGGGCGGATGCGCATCGCCCTTCGGCCTTATGGAATGGCTACAGCTTCGAGAATGGCTTCCGCCGTCGGTGCGGCGCGCTCGCGTTCGGCGGCAATCAGGCGATGGCCCGCAGCGGCGGCGAACACCGCCTGTACGTCTTCGGGGATCACACCGCTGCGGCCTTCCAGCAGTGCCCAGGCTTGTGCTGCACGGCGCAGTGCCAGGCCGGCGCGGGGAGAAAGACCTTGCTTCAAGCCCGGATGACGGCGCGTGGCTTCGATCAAGGCCAGCAGATAGTCGACCAGCGCGGGGGTGGTCACCACCTTGCCGACCAGTGCCTGCGCCTCGCGCAACTGCGCGGGTGTCAGTGTCGGTTGCAGCTCTTGCAACAGCGTGCGGCGATCCTGCTCCAGCAGCAACGCACGTTCGGCGGCACGGGGCGGGAAGCCCATCGAGAGTCGCATCAGGAAGCGATCCATCTGCGATTCCGGCAGCGGGAACACGCCGATCTGATCCGCCGGATTCTGGGTGGCGAGTACGAAGAACGGGTCGGGCAGGGGACGCGTCGCGCCCTCGACACTCACCTGCCGTTCTTCCATTGCTTCGAGCAATGCCGACTGGGTTTTGGGGCTGGCGCGGTTGACCTCATCGGCCAGCACCACCTGCGAAAAAATAGGGCCGGGATGAAAGCGGAAACTGCTGTTGCCGCTCGCCGCGTCGCGCTCGAACACCGAGACGCCCAGGATGTCTGCTGGCAGCAGATCGCTGGTGAACTGCACACGCTGAAAGCTCAGGCCCAGCACTTTCGAGAGCGCCAGCGCCAGCGTGGTCTTGCCCACGCCCGGCACGTCCTCGATCAGCAGGTGGCCGCGAGCGAGCAGGCAGGTGAGGGCGAGCTTGAGCTGGCGTTCCTTGCCGAGGACGATGGTGCCGAGGGCATCGAGCGTGCGGTGCAGGTCGAGATTCATGCGGTTCTTAGTTGGTCGTGGCGATGCGCTGGCCCATCTGCAGCGGTTGCTTCGAAGCCAGACCATTGAGCCAGTCGAGCTTTTTCGGAGTGAGCAGGATCACCGTTGAACCCATGTTGAACCGGCCCATCTCCATGCCTTTTTCGAGCGTGATGGTGTCGCGCTGCGCATAGATTTTCGGCTCGGGGTCGCGCACATGCGGCGGGCTGATTTCGCCGGCCCAGACGGTCTCCATGCTGCCGACGAACAGCGCGCCGACCAGCACCATCGCCATCGGGCCGAGTTCGGTATCGAAGAGTGCCACCACGCGCTCGTTGCGCGCGAACACGCCGGGCAGCGCGCGGGCGGTGGCGTGATTCACCGAGAACAAACGCCCCGGCACGTAGGCCCATTCGCGCAGCGTGCCCTTCAGCGGCATGTGGATGCGGTGGTAGTTGTAGGGTGCCAAATAGATGGTGATGAACTGCCCACCCGCGAACTCAGCCGCCCAGTCGGCACGGCCTGCGAGCAGGGTTTGCGCGCTGTAAGTGTGGCCCTTGGCCTGGATGAGTGTGCCGTTTGCAATATCGCCAAATTGCGAGACGGTGCCGTCGACCGGGCTCACGAAGGCGCTTGTGGCCGCATCGACCGCGCGGGCGCTTGGCTTTAGCGCGCGAGTGAAGAAGGCATTGAAGCTCTTGAACTGCGTGGCGTCCTGCACCACGGCTTCATCCAGCGAGATGCTGGGGAACAAGCGCATGAACACCTTGATGAAGACGTCCTTGAACCAGACCGTCTCGATGCGCGTCAGGGCGTGCATACCGCTGGAGAGCGCGCGCGTCGGCAGGGCTTGCTGGATCGCCGCGAACAGGCGGTCGGAGAGAGAGGCGTCGGTCATGCTTTTTTTTTGAGCAGAGTGGTGAGGTCGGTGACGAGGGCTTTCTGGCGATGCGGCGCGGTGAAGAAGCCCGCTAGCTGCCCTTGCGGATTGATGACGATGAGCGCAGCGGAGTGATCCATCGTGTAGGTCTCGGGCGTTGCACCCGGCACCTTGGTGTAGACGAAGCTCATCGCCCGCGCGAGCTTGTCCAGCTCGGCGGTGCTACCGGTCGCGGCCTTGAAGCGCGGGTCGAAGTACTGGACGTAGCTTTTCAGGCGCTCGGGCGTATCGCGCTCGGGGTCGATGGAGAGCAGCATCATCTGCACCTGGTCGGCCAGCGGGCCCAGGTCGGCCATCACGCCCTTCATGGTGGTGAGGGTGGCGGGGCAGACGTCCGGGCAGGTGGTGAAGCCGACGAAGATTACCGTCCAGTGCCCTTGCAGATTGGCGTTGGTGAAGGGTTTGCCGTCGGCATCGGTCAGCGCAAACGCGGGCAGTTCGCGAGGCGGCTGCAACAGCGTGCCGGACTCGATGCTGATCGCCTTGGGCTGCATGAAGACGACGCCAAGTGCGAGGCCGAGGGCGGCGGCAAGGGCGGCGATGAGGCCGAAGCGCAGCGGTGCAGGGATTTTGTTGAGCATGGGTAAATCGAAAGTGAAGACCACGGTGTCGAGGCAGCTTGCCGCCTCAATAAATCATCCTGGATGATCGACCCGGCCAACGCGCTGGGTCGATAATACGAGAATGTCTACGCCCAACGATCCGCTCGCCGCCCATTCTCTTTCCCTGCCACCGGAGCTTGCGACGGTGCGCGACTTCGTCCGCTGGGGCGCTTCTGCGTTTGCGCGGCGCGGCCTGGTGTTTGCACACGGCACAGACAACGCGCTCGACGAGTCGTTCCACCTGACGCTGTGGGCCTTGAAGCTGCCACCCGATGTGCCCGCGATCTACCTCGAAGCCACGCTCACCCAGCCCGAGCGGGCCTTGGTGTGGAAGCTGCTCAACGAGCGCCTCAACAGCCGCAAGCCCGCCGCGTATCTGATGGGCGAGATCCAGTTCTGCGGCCTGCCGTTCACCATCGACGAGCGCGTGCTGATTCCGCGTTCGCCCATCGGTGAGCTGATCGGCAAGCACTTCCAGCCCTGGCTCACCACACAGCCCACCCGCATCCTCGATCTCTGCGCAGGCTCGGGCTGCATCGGCATTGCCTGTGCCTATGCCTTCCCCCAGGCCGAGGTCGATCTGGCCGAGCTGGACTCCGGCGCGCTGCAAGTCGCCAAGAGCAACATCCTGCGCCACCACGTGCATCCGCAGGTGCGGGCGTATGAGTCAGACCTGTTCGCGGGCCTGCCGGCCGAGGCCTGCTACCAGCTGATCGTCAGCAACCCGCCCTATGTGCCGACGGCCGAAGTCGATGCACTCGCCGCCGAGTTCCGCCACGAGCCGCGCCTGGCGCTGGAGGCCGGGGAAGACGGCATGGATATCGTCGCGCGCCTCTTGGCCGAGGCCCCGCAGTACCTCACCGACGACGGCCTGCTCATCTGCGAGATCGGCGGCTCGCAGGACGAGTTCCTGGAGCGCTTCCCGCACTTGCCAGTGGCCTGGCCGGACTTCGAGCGGGGTGGCGATGGCGTGTTCGTCATTTCACGGCGTGAGCTGCTGCGCTGGTTACAGAAACAACACTGAGCACAGATATGTCTGGCAACTCCTTCGGTCGCAATTTTGTCGTCACCACTTTTGGCGAAAGCCACGGCCCGGCCTTGGGCTGCATCGTCGATGGCTGCCCGCCCGGCCTGCCGCTGACCGAAGCCGACCTGCAACCCGACCTCGACCGCCGCAAGCCCGGCACCAGCAAGTTCGTCACCCAGCG
>JAUSQI010000128.1 GCA_030652575.1 Stagnimonas sp.
CAGCGCATCTACGGCGGCACCAGCGAGATCATGAAAGAGGTGATCGCGCGTTCGCTGCTCGGGCGCTGATCGCCCGCAATCGGGTCGGCGCGCTGATCGCCCGGCAGGATGCTCAGATGCCGGCTCAGGAAAGCCGATCGGCCAGCATGCGCGGGTTTCGGTCAGTCGTCTCCAGCTGTTGCTGGATACGTTACGCCACGGAGTAGTGCGGCCCGAAGTAACGGCTGAAATCGTGCTGGGCTGCGATCAAAAACGGCCTGGCCTCGTACGTCTTGCCCTGTGCCAGCAGAGCGCGGCCGAGGCCGTACCGGGCCCAGGTCAGCCGGTTGTTGTTGGCCGCCATTTTGTTGGCGCGTTGCAACACCAACCTGAAGTCGGCTTCTGCCTGTTGCGGCTTGCCTAGAGCCAGCTCTGCTTCTGCCAAGATGCGCAGGATGTCCAGCGTGTGGGGATGTTGCTCGCCCAGTACATGGGTTGAATCCACCAGCACTTCTTGCAGCAGCGGCACCGCCTCGGCGGCGCGGCCATCGAGCGTGAGTGCCTCGCCGATGCGCAGCCGGGTCATATTGGTGAGGTAATGCCCCTTGCGGTAATACTTTTCGCGCCAGTCGAGCACTGCTTGCAGATAGGGTAAGGCAGCTTTTTCCCTGTCCCTGCTGCACACGCAACAGGCCGAGAAACTGTTGGCTGATGATATAGAGCGGGTGCTGGTCGCTGAGTGTCGCCGCGGCGTCGTGCGCCAGTTTCTGGAAGATTGCTTCTGCCTCGCTCCATCGCTCATGCATCTGTAACCAGTATCCCTGGCTGACCTTGAGCCACATCTGGCGCGGGCCGTTGCTGCCGCCGACTTCGGCAAAGTACTGTTCCACACCGCCCAAGAGCTGCCAGGCCTCGTCCCAGCCCTGGGTTTCCATCAGGGCTTCGGCAAGATCCCACTCCACTTCACGGCGAAACTCCCGTTCGGCATCGGTATCGGCGCTCACGGCCAGCAGCGCCCTATAGCCGGTGATGGAAGACTCGAAAGCGCCCTCTTCAAAAGACAGCCACGCCAAACCATACCGCGCCTGACGCAAGGCTTCCCTCTGCTGGGATTCGGGTACCCGTATCCATGCACCGCTTCAATCAGGGCTGACCCTGTTCACCCAATGCCAGTCGCAGCTTGTTCACGCAACTGGTGATCAGGCCCTCAGAGACGACACGGCCACCCCAGAGCAGATCAATCAGCTCTTGCTTGGTGACCAGCTCGCCAGGCGTGCGAAGCAGCAACAAAAGCAGATTCAGTGGTATGGGCTCGAGCCCTATCACCTGCCCGTTCTTACTCAGCGTCCGTCTGCCTACGCAAAGTTCGAAACCCGAAAACCGGCAGCGGTCTTCCGCTCGTTTGTACGCCGCTATCCCCAGAAACAGGCGGATAGATGGATTTTTTACCCACGCCTTCCCTTAATTATTTTTATGAAAATTCAGAACCCATAAAAAACAATCACTTAGATGGATATCTGAACGATTCGTGAGGAATTCGTCATGCATTGTTCACCATTGCGTCAGGACTTGCCAGAAGTCGCTGCGCATGCTGCACCCAGGAAAAAGTCGGCACCGAAAAAGTTCCGAAGGGATAAACCAGCGCGGCATTCGACATCCACATTTAAGGGAAGCGACCTATGAAGTTGTTATTGAAGGCGCCACTGAGTGCCGCTTTGCTGTTGTTGGCTGCGACAGCCGCCGCGCAATCCGAACCGGCAGCCGCGCCGCCTCCGGCAGTCGATGCGACGGTGCCACCCGTCACCGCTCCAGAGGCAGGTGCAGTCAATACGGGCACGGTCACCGCTGCCGATCCGGCAACCGAAGCTGCCACCCTGGCCGAGCAGCAAGCCCGCGAACAGGAAGAATCCTTCCGGGATGCGCGTGAAGACGCAGCCCGCGACGCCCGCAAGGGATTTGCCATCGCCGCGAGGGTGAGCACGTTGGGCCTGGGCATCGAAGCCGTGACGAGCATCCACAAGCGCGTGAACCTGCGTGTGCAGGGCAATCTCTTCAACTACGACCGCTCGATCAAGGAAGACGATGTCGACTACGACGGCAAGCTGAAGCTGCAAACCTTCGGTGCCCTGGTCGATTTTCATCCCTTCGCCGGCGGCACCAGGCTTTCGGCCGGCCTCTACAGCAACGGCAACAAAGTGGACCTCAAGGCCAGCTGCAAGACCGAATGCGACGTCGGCGACTTCACGGTCAGCAGCAATCCGGGCGACAACCCGCAGCTCTTCGGTGGCATCGACTTCAAAAGCGTCGCGCCCTACGTCGGCTTTGGCTATGGCAACGCCATGACGGGCTTCCCCCTGCATTTCGCTTTCGACATCGGCGTGCTGCTGCAAGGTTCGCCCAAGGTGAATCTCAACGCCACCGGTACCGCTACGGTCACGGACAACGACACCGGCACCACCACGCGACGCAATCTGGCCACGGACCCCGAGTTCCAGAGCGCGCTGGCAGACGAAGAGCGCAACGCCGAAGACAGCTCCAAGGAGTTCAAGTACTACCCGGTCATCAGCTTCACGCTGGGCTATCGCTTCCGCCTGCTCTAACCCGGATTTTCTCTATGAAACTGACACTTGTTTTGTCCCCGCTTTCACTCGCTGCCCTTCTGCTTGGCGGCTGCGCACCGACCTCGCAGCTGCAACTGAGCTCCGGGCGCGTCGGCTGCGCCTCCAGCGAGATCGTGATCGGCGATGTGGCTTCCACGCGCCATTCTGAATCGTGGTCTGCCAGCTGCCGCGGCCAGACGTTCTACTGCTCCGGCACCGACGACTTCCGCGAGGTGATTTGCCGCCCTGCCACCAAGGCCGTCGCTACGGCACCGACGCCCGCCGTGGCGGCACCAGTCATGCCGCCCGCTCCAGCCGCCGCTGCGCCTCCTGCACCCGAAGTGACCACCACAACGCCCGAAGTGCCTTTGGCACCGACGGGCGAGACCGCACCCGCGGCGACGGAGTCGAAGCCGAGCCCCTAGTCGTCCCAAAGCGGGCGCGGCCTTGCTGCCTATTCAAGAGGACAACACTGTTCTGGTAACCGATATGACAACAATGATGATTCGAAATATGCGGTGGATGCGACGGCAACGCCTTGCCGGTTCGCTGTTACTGGGGTTAGCCGGTTTCGCTGAACCGCGCGTCGCGCTTGCCGATGCGGTGCAGCTGACGGTCAGCGTCGATGGCAGGGAAGCCAGCAATTCCTACAACAGCGTGCAGGATGCCTTCGGCATCATCGGCAGCCAGACCGTCGCCGGTTACTTTTCCAGCTTCTTTCGCACGTACACCGATACGAGTGCCGCAAGCGCGCAGATCAGTTATCTGGATGTGGGCATCCGCTACAGCTTCGATGCCGGCTCCAACACGGTGAATCTGGTAATCCCGGCCACTGGCTTCAGCCGCTCGTTCACCAGCGACAACCGGCAGAACTCAAACCGCCTGCTGCGGGACTTCCTGCGCGACAACGGAGACCTGGTACTGCGCGATATCGAGAAATACCGCATCCAGAACAGCCCTTCGAGCCCCGTCGCCGGCAATCCGTCGAGCCTGCAATCGACCTTGGTGGACCAGAACTTCTCATCACTCACCAGCGACGCGCCTTCGGTTGGCTCGGGCGGCTCTAAAGCCGGGTCTGGATCCACGCAGATCGGCTTCGAGGGCGGCACGTTCTCCACTGGCCGGCTCAATGGCAGCAACTACACGCTGCCCCTGAGCTATTCGATGCTGGTCGGCAGCAAGGGCAACGAGCTGCGATTCAGCCTGCCTATCACCTACACCATTCTCGGTGGATCACAAATCTATTCGGGCAGCTTCGGTGCCACCTACCGGCAAGCGCTGACCGGGAACCTGAGCCTGCAAAGCGGCTTCAGCTATGGCGTGGTGTATTCAGAAGACTTGTTGCAACTGGTGCAGCTGGCTTCCGCCACCGTCGGCTTGAGCTATCGCATCGAGCTGGGCGGTGCCACCGTCACCCCGGCCATCTTGTTGGGCCAGGTGAACTCGCTGGGCCTGAAGATCAGTGATTACTCGTTCGACCCCAATATCGACAGCTACACAGTCAAGGTCGGTCAGATCGTCGAGAACGACGTGAAGATGTTTGGCTACCCCGTGCGCGTACAGGCGTTTGCCGCCTACACCCATCTGCTCGGCGAGGATTTCTTCGTGCAGGGTTATACCGATTTCGGCGTCAATTTCGGCCTGCTCGCGCCCTCTGGAAACCGCTTCACGCGGCGCATCCGCGCGGGCCTCATCGTCACCGCCTCCGAAACCTACAGCGCGGCCAGGCTGAGCTTTGGCTACGCATTCTAAGGAGCATAAAACATGCAAACCAGACTCCTCATTCGTGCCGCACTGCTGACCGCTACCACTGTTCTGCTGCCCGCCTGCGGCGATGTGCTGGACTCACCCGAAGACAACTTGCCGCCGCCGGTAGACCTAGGCAGTCCATCACCCAGCCCTGCACCTGCACCCAGCCCTGCACCTCCACCAGCGCCAGGCCCCACCATCCCCACCAAGGCTGATCTGGCCGGCACCTGGCTGCTCATCCGCGAAAACGGCGTGGCCCCGCCTGCGGACGAGCTCACCACCCTCACCTTCTACACCGACGGCACCTACATCCAGGGCGGCAACCCCAACGACGCCAGCTGCAACCCCACCCCAGCCACCGCAGGCAGCTTTGCCAACTACGATGGCAACGGCAATGGCATCGAGTTCGCGGAATACAGCTACAACGAGACTTCCGGCCATCTTGTGGCTGGCATGGCCTTCATCGACAGCAACGGCAACTGTGGCCTGCACGAAACCACCGCTGGCGCAACACAAGACACCACCACCCTCAGCCTGAATGGTGGTGTGCTGAAAGCCGTGTCGCCCGACGGATTATTCACTTATGAACTCGAGCGCGTCAGCCGCGGCAGCGGGGTGGCCGGCAGCTGGGTGATTGCAAGCGAGCAGGAGGGCAGCGGCCCGATCGAGCCCTCCTCCCCGATCGTAGTGTTCACTGCGCTGGCCGATGGCCGCTACATCCTGCTCAGTGCCGAGGCGCAGGGCACGGCCGCCAACGGCAATCCGGAGTCCGACCCCGGCATGTCGGCGGGGCGCTACAGCATTGATGCCGCCAACAATTTCACGCTGGTGCAGGAGTTCATCGAGACCTCCAACGCAGGGTTCAGCGGCGACGCCAACAAAAAGATGTTTGTGGACAGCAGCGGCATGCTCCACTACAGCGCCACCGATGGGTTCGGCAACCACACGGTCAAGCTGCTGTCCCTGCCTTTGGCACCCCGTTTCAATGCCAGCCAGCTAGTGGGCCAATACTTCAACGACGGCAGCAGCGCGGCGCCGGATAACAGCATTGCGGACGAAACCGAGCCCAGCCTGATTGGCCTGTTCGCGGATGGCAAGTTCATTCTCGGCAGCTTCGAGAGCGATGCGGAGTGCTTCAATGACTATGCCGGCACGGGCATCGCGACCGAGCCCAATGGCAATGGCTACGAGGTGGGCAGCTATGCCTTCGACGTCACCACGGGCCGGCTCAAGGTCGATATCACCACCGATACCACCGGCTCCTGCGGCGCCAAGGATGTCAGCCACCCGGAGACACTGCTCTACATCGGCGCACAGACGGCTAATACCTTCCGAGTGATCAGCAAGGACAGCGACGAAGACGACCTGGATTCGGATATCCATGTTCGGGTGCCCTCCAGTGCCAACAGCCTTTTCGGTAGCTGGCGCGGCACCGCCAACAGTGCCGGTACCACGCCCGATGATTTCCTCGTCGCGTATTTCGACGACAGCACGGCGGGCGACGGTTCGGGCTACTTCTTCGCCGTGGATGCCAATCCGGGCAGCACCTGTTCACTCACCGACTCCGGCCCCCGCGGCGGCGTTGCGTTCGGCACCTTCATCGGCCGAATTGACTACACCGCATCCGCAGCCACGCAACCGGGCACGCTCTGCCAGACGCGCTTCGACCCCAGCGGCATGCAGACGTTGAGTTTCACGCCGGACTTCCGCGCCTACACCGATAACCAGGCGAGCACACCGGCGGCCAGTTTCACCTACCAGAAGATCACCACGCCCTGAGATCTGCGAAGCACGCCATGATCAAAACGACTGCTGGAACTTTGTTCGGCCGCCCAATGAACATTTGGGCACTCCTATTCTGCATGCTCTCTGTCTGCTCACTCCCATCTTTAGCCGCGGACCCCGGGAAGCTGATACGAGACATCAGGCCCGGCAGCGCCAGTAGTCTTGGCGGCACGGACTCATTTCTTGATCCGGCCGGCTTGGTGCGCTTTGGCGAGCACGTTTACTTCGCGGCCAATGACGGCATGAGCGGGGCAGAGCTGTGGCGAACCGACGGCACCCGCGAGGGCACCATGCTGGTGGCGGATCTGCTGGCAGGGGAAGATGGATCAGGTCCCGGCAACATCACTGTGGTCGACGGCAAGCTATTTTTCACGGCCTTCGATAACACACGCGCCACGGGTGGCAGACCGACGCTGTTCGTTCTGGATGGTGCCAGCGACAGCATCACCAAGCTGAATCCGGATATCTATGTCTTCGGCGGACTAAAGCCGCTGGGCAAAAAGGTTTGCTTTTCAGGCGATATCTTTCCTGGCGACCCTGACGGTAAGTCCCGCATTTTCTGTAGCGATGGCAGTGCTGACGGCACGCAGGTCGCGTTCAATTCCTACGGCCCTTACTACTACGGCCTCGGCGGGACCGGAGGATTGACTGTTCACGGTGGCGATCTCTTCTACTTCGGAGCCTGCAAAGCCGAAGAACAGGGCGGGTTCTGCCAGAACGACAAGCTCTTAGCGGCTGAACTGCTGCAGCCGGGTGCCTGTGGCAGCCAGCTTTCAGGCGGCATCAACAGCCTCCCGAGCGGGCTCTACTTCGCGGCCTGCGTCAACGAAGGCCCACCGAATGGGGGCGTCGAGCCCTACATTTTCACGGGTGGCAGCGTTCGCAAGCTGGGCGATCTCAGTGCCGGATTGGGTTCCAGCCCCGGCCCCTTCTTCGAGTTTGCAGCTACCGGGCAGGTCTTTTTCGGTGCCGATGGCGATGAGAGCGGGCTGTATGCATACGTTCCTGCCACCGGCTCACTGACTGCCTTTTCAACACGCGATGGCAGCAAGCCATCGCACATCAGCGATTTCTTCGATTTCGGAAGCTTTTTCCTGTTCAGCACGCCGGGCGGTCGAAGTACCTACCGCAGTGATGGCACTACAGCAGGCACCACGCAACTGGATGTGGCCCTGAACGCAGGATCCTTGTTGCAACTACCCGGCAGTGACAAGGCTCTGAGCAATGGCTTCGTAATCACGAATGGTCAGGTCGGTGGTACGAGCAAGCTCCAGACCGATCTCTCGGGCGCACAATTCGTGCTGCTGGGCGACAAGGTGATCTTCAATGGTCAGGACGATCTCAACGGCGCAGAGCCGAGAGTGGCTTCGATATCCGAAATACTGACGCCACGCGCGCGGTTCCGACCCAGTGGGGGTGCGGTGGAGCTTCCCGAGGGCGGCAGCAGCGATATCTCGGTCGATCTCTCGGTGGTGCCGGATTCCACGGTCAGCTTTGGGCTGGCCTTCACGGGCACGGCAAGTGATGACGACTACCAGGTGTCGACAAACCGCCTGAGCTTTGCCGTAGGCGAAAAAACCAAGATTTTCACGCTCACCGCCCTGAGTGACACCATGAGCGAGCCCGACGAGACGCTCTCGATACGGCTCGTTCCCGATGTGACAGATGCTGTAGGCGGCCAGGATGTACTACCTTTCGTTCTCAAGAATGTGGCAGCCACTGGCACAGGTGGCGGCACGACACCTGCGCCGAGCACGCCGACACCCACCACACCCCCAGCCAGCACACCGGACAGCAATTCCAGCCAGGCCGGCGGCGTTTTCAGCCCTGCCCTTTGCTTGATCTTCGGCTGGTTGCTGCAGCGACGCCTCAGCGGGTCTACTCGGGAAACGGCAGTCGCTTAGCACATAGGCTGCAAAGCTCAAGCCGACGGCGTGTCGGGGGACTCAGCAGGCAGCACTTCGACAACCACCTTTTTCATGGGCGTCTGATCAGGCCGCTTCTCGATCAACTCAATCACGTCGCGCGAGATGTTCCATTCCTTGAGGTCGTAGCCCGCCTGCTTCATGGCCTTGGCCAGTCGCTCGATGGGCACGCTGCTGCCGCGGGTGCTGACGAAACTGTTGGGGCGTGAGATCAGCACTTCGATCTTGTCCAGCAGGCGGCCGCGGTCGGTGGTGATGTTGCCGGAACCGGTGCGCGACATGCCCCACTTCTGCGCCACCACGAAATCCTGTGCCGCGCAGACGAATGCGCCCGCGCCATCCATCACCATCTGCACGATCTCGCCCTGGCGGATGACACGGCCCTTGCTGGCCGCCATTTCGTAGAGGCTGAGAACCTTTGCCATCAATCCATCTCTACGCTGCCGCTGCCGCGCCGCACGATGAAGCCGGCGGCACTCAAGTCTGCGGCGATGACGGCGGCGTGGGCTTCATCCTGTGCCTCCACCAAGGCTTCGAGCGTCGCCCGCTTGGCATGGGTGCCGGCATGCAGTCGCTCGTGATGCACCTGAATGATGTTGCCGCCACTCTCGCCGATGCGGCCGGCGACGCGCGCCAGGAATCCCGGGCGGTCTTCGATTTCGATGCTGAGTGAAATCAGCCTTTGCTCGTGCACCAGCTGGCGCATGAGCACGCTGGCGAACAGGCGCGTGTCGATGTTGCCGCCGCAGATGACGAGACCGATCTTGCGGCCCTTGAAGCGTGCCGGGTCGGTCAGCAGCGCTGCCAATCCTGCCGCGCCAGCGCCTTCGGCCACGACTTTTTCGACGTTGGCAAGCAGGCCGATGGCACGCTCGATGGCGGATTCCTCAACCCGCATCAGGTCGGCGACGTGCTCGCGGATGATTTCCAGCGGCAGCTGGCCGATGTATTTCACCGCAATGCCTTCGGCAATGGTCGCGCCGCCCGTCACCAGCGACAGGTCGTTTTGCAGAGCTGCATAGGCGCTGGGGTAACCGGCCGACTCCACACCGACCACGCGTACGTCGGGGTTGATGCCGTGGGCGGCGATCGCCATGCCGCTGATGAGCCCTCCGCCTCCGATGGGCACCACCAGCGTGTCGATCTCGGGCGCATCTTCGAGCATCTCCAGCGCCACCGTGCCCTGGCCGGCGACAATCAGCGCGTCGTCGTAGGGATGCACCAGCGTCATGCCGCGCTTGGCGATGTATTCGGCCTGCATGAACTCCGCCGCATCGGCCAGCGTCTCGCCCTTCAAGATGACTTCGCCACCCAGCTCACGGGTATTGCGCACCTTGGTGAAGGGCGTGTTCTCGGGCATGACGATGATGCTTTTGATGCCGAGGCGTGTCGCGTGGTACGCCACGCCCTGTGCATGGTTGCCCGCACTCACCGCCACCACACCGGCGGCGCGTTCGGCGGCGCTCAGCGACGAGAGCTTGTTGAAGGCGCCGCGCTCCTTGAACGAGGCGGTGAACTGGAAGTTCTCGAACTTCAGCCAGACCTCGGCCCCCGTGATGCGCGACAGCACCCGTGAATGCGTGCAGGGCGTGCGTTCGATCTGGCCCTGCAAGCGCTGCGCGGCAGCGGTGATGTCGGCAAAGGTCACGCTCATCTTTTCTTCTCGGTGGTGGTGCTCACGCTTGAAACCTGGCCATCCTCGAAACGGACGGTGATGCGCTGGCCATCGCGGCGATAGCGCCAAGCGCCGTCTGGCAGGGTTTCATCCGCCGAACCGAGCGCGCTCTGCACCTCGCTCGCCGTCATGCCCTTCACCGCCCGGTGGTCGATGATGGCTTTGCGGATCACCTTGTCGCGTTCGCCCTTCGCCGCGTGATCTTTCAGGAATGCCGCGTCGGATTGATCGCGGGCCTTCTTGTCGCGACTCAGCCGCTCGTCGTAGCTCTTGGCGAGGTCATCGCCTTCCCTGCGCTCGATGGTGTTCAGCGGCGGCAGCACGGCAGGCTGTGCCGCGGCATCGCAGGGGCGGTCGGAATAGGTGGTTTTACCGGCCGCCACGCACTTGTAAATCTCTGCGTGTGCAGAGGCTGACAGCAGCAGAAGGACAAGGGCAATGGCGCGCATGTCGCATTGTACGCGCGTCTGTCCAAGCGCCATTAAGTAGAATGCGCGCCCTTGCAATCGTCATCAGGTTTCCAGCATGTCCCAATACGTTTTCACCATGAACAAGTGCGGCAAGATCGTGCCGCCGAAAAAGGAAATCCTGCGCAACATTTCGTTGTCGTTTTTCCCCGGTGCGAAGATCGGCGTGCTCGGCTACAACGGCTCGGGCAAGTCAACGCTGCTGAAGATCATGGCCGGCATCGACAAGGACTTCGTCGGCGAGGCGCGCCCGCAGCCCGGCATCAAGATGGGCTACCTGCCGCAGGAGCCGCAGCTCGACCCCGCCAAGACCGTGCGTGGCAATGTCGAAGAGGCCTTGAGCGAATTGCTGGGCCTGAAGGCCGATCTCGAAGCCGTCTACGCCGCCTATGGCGACGAGAACGCAGACTTCGACAAGCTGGCATCCAAGCAGGCCGACCTCGAATCGCGCATCACCGCCGCCGATGGCGACAACATCGACCTGGTGCTCGACAAGGCCGGCGAAGCGCTCAACCTGCCGCCCTGGGATGCCGATGTCACCAAGCTCTCGGGTGGCGAACGCCGCCGCGTCGCACTCTGTCGCCTGCTGTTGAGCAAGCCCGACATGCTGCTGCTCGACGAACCCACCAACCACCTCGATGCCGAGTCGGTGGCCTGGCTGGAGAAGTTCCTCAAGGACTTCCCCGGCACCATCATTGCGGTGACGCACGACCGTTACTTCCTCGACAACGTCGCAGGCTGGATTCTGGAATTGGATCGCGGCACCGGCATCCCCTGGCAGGGCAACTACTCGAACTGGCTGGAGCAGAAGACCAAGCGCCTGTCGGACGAAAGCAACAAGGAAGACGCGCGCCAGAAGGCGATGGCCGAAGAACTCGAATGGGTGCGCAAGAACCCCAAGGGCCGCCAGAGCAAATCCAAGGCGCGCATCAAGGCTTACGAAGAGCTGGCCTCGCAGGAGTTCCAGACGCGCAGCGAGACCAAGGAGCTCTACATCCCGCCCGGCCCCCGCCTGGGCGACCTGGTGCTCGAAGTCGAAAACGTCGGCAAGAAGTTTGGCGAGCGCTGGCTCTACAAGGGCGTGACCTTCCGCATGCCCAAGGGCGCGATCGTCGGCATCATCGGCGCCAACGGCATGGGCAAGACCACCTTGTTCCGCATGATGCTGGGTCAGGAAACGCCCGATGAAGGCACCATCAAGATCGGCGAGACCGTCAAACTCGCCGCCATCGACCAGAGCCGCGATTCGCTCAATGGCGAGAACACGGTGTTCCAGGAAATCTCCGGCGGTGGCGACCTCATCAAGGTCGGCAACTACGAGATGCCATCGCGCGCCTACATCGGCCGCTTCAACTTCAAGGGCGAGAGCCAGCAGAAGCGCATCAAGGAACTCTCGGGCGGTGAACGCAACCGCGTGCACTTGGCGAAGATGCTGCTCACCGGCGGCAACCTGCTGCTGCTCGACGAACCGACCAACGATCTCGACGTGGAAACCCTGCGCGCGCTGGAAGAAGCCATTCTCGACTTCCCCGGCAACGCCATGGTCATCTCGCACGACCGCTGGTTCCTGGATCGCGTCGCCACGCACATCCTCGCGTTCGAAGACTCGGGCGAAGTGGTGTTCCACGAGGGCAACTACGGCGACTACGAAGAAGACTTCCGCCGCCGCACCGGCTCGGAGCCCGGCGTGAACCGCCGCAACCGGCACAAGAAATTGGCTTGATCGTAGATGCAAAAAAGCCCGAGGCTAGGGAGTCGTGACTGATCGCCTCCCAGCCCACTTTTCCGTCCGGCTTCATCGGGCCAGACGACTCCGACGCAAGGCGCGGGGTGTGTGAAAGCGCGCTCCCCCCAGTGCGCTTTGGAGATTAGGTGCGCGAGTACCTGAAGCTGCAAGGCTATGCGGCCGTGGCAGCCTTGGGCGGATGCACAGCGGCTGCTGCCCAAGGGAACCGACCCGTCTCACGACGCGCAGCGTCCGCTCGATCTGACGCCTGGCAGCTCAGCACCAGACCGAGAAAGTCCTTAGCATTTCGCACACCAGCTGATGTCTTCTTCAAAGGCTGCTTCACAGGAGATGCAAAACAAACCACTGTTGCACTTGGGGTTTGAAGCCGCCCTGGCCGATTCACGGGGCTGGCACACCGTGGTTTGAGTGAGATTCCATAATAATGAGGAGAGACCAATCATGAGCAAAACCAATTCACAGGCAACCGGCCTCGCAGCCAAGCCGCTGACGGGCCGTGTCGCGCTGGTCACCGGCGGCACTCGCGGTATCGGTGCCGCCATCTGTGCTGATCTGGCCACACAAGGTGCCGTGGTCGCCGCCGGTTATTCGCGGGATCGGGAACACGCCGAAGCGTTCCGAGGCGCACTCGCAGAGGGCCATGCCGGCTGCTCGGTGCACCAGGGCAACGTCGGCATGCCGGAAGACTGCCGACGCACGGTGGCCGAGGTGATCGAACAGCACGGCCGGCTGGACATCCTCGTCAATAACGCCGGCATCACCATCGACAAGACCATCAGCCGCATGGGCGATGACGATTGGCGCAAGGTGGTCGACATCAATCTCTCCGGCAGCTTCTTCATGTCACAGGCAGCACTGCCGCACATGGTGAAGCAGGGTGGCGGCCGCATCGTCTACATCTCCTCCATCGCCGGGCAGATGGGCAACATCGGGCAATCCAATTACGCGGCCTCCAAGTCCGGCCTGTTCGGCCTGACCAAGACGCTGGCGCGCGAGTGCGCGGCCATGCTGGCCAAGGAGGGCAAGCTCGGTGAGGAATCCATTGGCTTGACCGTCAACTGCGTCGCCCCCGGCATCATCGCCACCGAGATGCTGGCGCATGTGCCCGAGAAGGTGATGGATCGCATGAAGGCGGTGATTCCCGTCGGCCGCGCTGGCCGGGCCGACGAGGTGGCGCGGGTGGTGGGCTTTCTCTGTGCCGATGCCTCCTCCTACATCACCGGTCAGGTCTGGGCGATCAACGGCGGCTGGGATATGTGACATGAGCATCTCGCCAGACAAACTCGCAGACCACAGCGCGGCCGCCATCCTCGGCCCCAATCCCTTCGTCAGCTTCAGCGCCCGCGATGTGCTGCGTGAAGCCATGCGTGCCACAAGGCTCGCCGCCGCGCAGCCTCGCCTCACGGCCAGGACGCTGCTGGGTTTCGGCAGCGAGCTGCGCAAGATCGTGCAGGGCGCATCGACACTGGCACCCGCGCCGCGCGACAAGCGTTTCAACGACCCCAGCTGGCAGAGCGATGCCCGCTATCGCGCCTGGTTGCAGGCGTATCTGGCAGCGGGCGAATCACTGCGGCAGTGGATCGCGGCGCAGGATTTGAAAGCCCACAGCCGTGCGCGCCTGGAGTTCATGAGCTCGCTGGCGATGGATGCGCTGGCGCCCTCGAACTTTCCCTGGCAGCCCGAAGCCATCAAGCGTTTCCGCGACACCGGCGGCCACAGCGCGCTGGATGGCCTCAAGCAACTCATCCACAACATCAAGGAAAACCACGGGCTGCCCGAACAGGTGGACAAGTCCGGCTTCACCGTCGGCGGCAACCTCGCCTGCACCGAGGGCGCGGTGGTGTTTCGCAACGAGGTGTTTGAGCTGATCCGCTACCGGCCGCATACGGCCGAGGTGCGCGCGGTGCCGATGCTGTTCATCCCGCCGCAGATCAACAAGTTCTACATCTTTGATCTCTCGCCTGAGAAGAGCGTGGTGAAGGGCCTGCTGGAGGCCGGCTTCGAGGTGTTCATCATCAGCTGGCGCAACCCTGAGACCCAGCACGCCGACTGGGGCCTGGCCGAATACGCCGCCGCCATCGACACCGGCATCGGGGCCGTGTGCAACATCACCAACAGCCAGCGCATCAGCCTGACCGGCGCCTGCGCCGGTGGCATCACCATTGCAGCCTATGTGGCGGCGCGGGCGGCCTCAGGCGATACCCGCGTCAGCAGCGTGACCCTGATGGTCAGCGTGCTCGATACCGAGGCCACCAGTGACACCCCGATGGGCCTGTTCGCCACGCCGCGCACCATTGAAGCCGCGCGTCGTAAATCCGCCAAGAAGGGCGTGCTCGACGGCAAGACCATGTCCGCCGCCTTTTCCTGGCTCAGGCCCAACGACCTGATCTGGAACTACTGGGTCAACAACGTGCTGCTCGGCAACAGGCCGCCGGCATTCGACCTCTTGTTCTGGAACTGCGACAGCACCCGACTGCCGGCGCGGCTGCATGGCGAGTTCATGGACATCCTGTTGCAGAATTCGCTGGTGCATCCCGGCCGGCTGCGCCTGCACGGCGTGCCGGTGGATTTGAGCCGGATCAAGGCCGACTCCTACGTGCTGGGCGGCACCACCGACCACATCACCCCCTGGAAGGGTTGCCATCGCAGCACGCTGCTGTTCGGTGGCAAGAACAATTTCGTGCTCTCCAATGCCGGGCACATGCAAAGCATCTTGAACCCTCCCGGCAACAAGAAGTCGGAGTTCTGGACCGATGGCGAAGCCGGTGCCGATGGCGAAGCCGGTGCCGATGCCGACACCTGGCGTGCGGGTGCCAAACATCACAGCGGCAGCTGGTGGCCGCACTGGCACGCCTGGCTACACGAACGCTCCGGTGCGATGCGGCCCGCTGAGGCGGTGCTGGCGAGCACGGACTATCCGGAGCTGGCGCCCGCGCCAGGCACCTATGTGTTTGGTTAGAGAGGCTCACTTGTGAAGCACGACCCACAGCGTGACGAGGTGCGTGATCAGGCCCGTGTCTGGGGCTCTGGTCTTGAGCGTCAGCGGCGGGCGCTTGCCGACGCCGACATGGAAGTCGGCCATGTCGAGGTACGTGGCGTGCGCCTGCGCTATGCGATGACCCCCGGCACCGGCGAGCCGCTGCTGTTCTGCAACGGCATCGGTGCCAACCTGGAGCTGATGCTGCCGCTGCTGAAGGCGCTGGAAGGACAGCGCGTCATCGTGTTCGACGTGCCGGGTGCTGGCGGCTCGGAGCCGGCCACCTTCTGCCCCAGCTTCTCTGCCTACGCGCAGTTCGCCGTCGGTGTGGTCGATGCGCTTGGGCATACCGGCCGCTTCATCGTCGCGGGCGTTTCCTGGGGCGGCGGACTGGCACAGCAGATCGCGCACGATTATCCCCAACGGGTGTCGAGAATGGTCCTGATGGCGACCGGTGCAGGATTCCCGATGGTGCCGGGGCGGCTCTCGGCCCTGCTGCGCATGACCACGCCGCAGCGGTATCTGTCGCGTACCTTCATGGCGCGTAACGCGGCGGTGCTCTATGGCAGCGAGCTGCGCGGGCGGCCTGATTTCGCCATTGATTACGCGAGCCTGACGCGTGCACCGAAGACCAAAACCTACTTGCAGCAACTCGCTGCAATCAGTCGGTTCAGCAGCTTCCCCTGGCTGCATCGCATTCGCTGCGCGGCGCTGGTGATGATCGGCGACGACGACCCGATCGTGCGACCCATCAACGCCCGCCTGCTCGCGGCCCTACTACCCAAGGGACAGCTGCACGTGGTGCGTGGTGGCGGGCATCTGTTCATGCTGCTGAGGGCCGAACAGACCGCAGGCACCGTTGCCGCTTTCCTGAAGGAAACGGAGACGCCACTGCGTGCCCGCCCGGCACCGCGGGGGCGTTGGCCAGAGGGCTAGCGTTGCAGGCGAGAGGGGTTCGCCGACAATACGGCCCGCAAAAAACCTTGGACGCCGCCGCGCATGAACGAACCCGCTGACACCCCCTACTCCACCGAGCCCGCTCCGACGCTCGCCTACCGCTGGCGGCACTCCACATTGGTGTCGATCAACCATGTGCAGTCGGTGGCGCTCGATGATCTTTTGGGCATCGACCGGCAGAAGGCCGCACTGGTGCAGAACGTGCAGCAGTTCGTGCAGGGCCGGCCCGCCAACCATGTGCTGCTGACCGGCTCGCGCGGCACCGGCAAGTCATCGCTGGTCAAAGCCCTGTTGACGCGCTTCGCCTCCGAAGGCCTGCGCGTGGTCGAGGTGCATCCGCATGACCTGATCGACCTGCCGGATGTCGTCGCACCGTTGCGCGAGCGCGATGAACGCTTCCTGCTCTACGTCGACGACTTCAGTGTGGCCAACAACGACCGTGCGCTCACGGCGCTGAAGACCGCGCTCGATGGCGGCATCGAGGAACCGGCCGAGAACGTGCTGATCGTCGCGACCTCGAACCGTCGCTATCTGATGCCGACGATGAAGGCCGACAACAACGAGTTCCGCTGGGAAGACGGCGAGTTGCAGGCGGGTGAATCGACCGAAGAGAAAATCTCGCTGTCCGAACGTTTCGGTCTTTGGCTGTCATTCCCGCCGTTTTCGCAGGCTCAATACCTCGACGCCGTGCGCCTGCACCTCAGGCAGCTCGGCCATGTGCAATGGTCTGATGAAACAAAGGTGCTGGCGCTGCGCTGGGCGCTCAATCGCGCCAGCCGCTCGGCGCGCGTGGCACGGCAGTTCGCGCAGGATTTTGTCGGCGCTTCTGTCAGTCGCAACAGCTAACCAGCTTGCTCCAGAGCGGCTCGCACGCGCCGCACGCGCCAGTCCGCCGCGCCGTAATTCGCGATCAGGATTTTTTCGGCGCGACGTAACTGCTCGGCCGCCACTGCACGGTTGCCACCCAGCAAGTCCAGCCGTCCACGCACCTCGGCTTCGAGCGCTTCGCGAGGATGACCGGGGCGGTAGTCGGCCCAGCTGGCAGGGTTGACGCGAGTCAGCCAGCGCTGCGCTTCAATAGCGTCGTTGGCATTGGCACCTTGCAGCGCCATCGTCAGGCGCGCCCAGTTGGCGATGTTCTGGCGATTGCCGGACGAGCGCGCGGCATCGAGGCTCCGCAGCAGACGCTCGGCCAGCGGCACTTTTCCAGCTTTCAGACAGGCCTCGGCGACCACCAGCGTCTCGTTCGGCATGTCGGGTTCGAGCGGGGCGATGCGCTCGGCGATCTGCGCCCAGCTCTCGGCCAGCTTGCCGACGTTTTCAAAGGCACCCAGATCGGCTTGCAGGCCGATGTAGTAGGCGGCGGCATAGCGCGAATACCAGTTGGTGTCGGGCTGCAAGGCGAGCGTGGCGCGGTAGCCGGCTTCAAGGTCCGGGGCTGCCGCGGCGTTGTCGCCGCGCATCCAGCGGGTGATGCCGCGATCGGCCTGGAAGTAGGCGAGGTTCAGCGGTGAGGGCGGTTTGGCGCTGTTGACCAGGCGTTCGTAGTCCGGCGTCAGCCGTTCGGCTTCGGCAAAGTCGGCGTCTTCGCGGGCCAGCCGGATGCGGAACGCCAGGTTGTCTTCGAGATTGGCGGCGTCGCCGATCTTGCTCGCGAGGCTTTGCGCGGCAGCGGCCGTGAGCCGCGCCTTTTGCAGCGAGCCATAGCGGAACTCGGCATCGCTGTTGCTGCCCAGCAGGCCGAGCCGGATGGCCGGGTCCAGCTCCGGCTGCGCATCGGCCAGCACCAGCAGCGCGCGCACCAGTTCGAGGTCCTCGGGTGCGGCAATCCACAAGCCTTCGGCGGGGATCAGCTGCAAGGCGCGTTGCGGCTGTGTGCTCATCAGCTGCCGCAGGGCGCGATGCGCGAGCTGCTCCTGGCGCTTGGCCTCCACCGAACCGCCATCGATCTGGTTGTAGGCGTTGGCGAGGGCGAGGCGGGCATGGAAGGCGATTTCGGGCTGGTCGCCGAGCTTGGCGTCTGCCGCATGCGAGGCCGAGTCCAGCAGGTCTTTGACGCTCAGGTTGCGGGTGCCCGACTGCACACCGCCGTCGTAGCCGGGCAGCATGCTCTCGATCATGAAGCGGCCGCTTTCCAGCGCGACCTGGGCCGCTTCTTCAGCGCGCTGGCGCTCGGCGATGGCGTGGCGGTATTGAACGGCGGCAATCACCAGGCCGACCGAGAGCGCAGCGATGATCGCGAACAGCCAGTGGCGGCGCTGGCGGATTTGCAGCAACGCTTTTTCGGATTGCAGAAGCCGCAGCGACTCGGCGCGCTCCGCCGTCAGCGACTCGCGTCGGGCATCGAGCGTGCGGATGCGATCGGCCAGCGCCTGTGCGCTGGAGAGCCGGCGTTCCGGCTCACCCTGCACTGCTTCGGCGATGTCGCCGCGCAGCAATTCATCGTCGATGGCCTGCTCCCATCCCGGCGAGACCGGCTTGCGGAAATCCCCGACCACCATCTGGTAGAGCAGCACGCCCAGCGCGTAGACGTCGCCGCGCAGGGTCTGCGGCTGGCCTTCGAGCACCTCGGGTGCCAGATACAGCGTCGAGCCTTGGCCAGCGCTGTCGTGCAGCTGGGTGAAGCCCATGCGGGTGATGCCAGCCTGGGCGATCACCTCGTCCGCCATCACGCCCGCGCCGCCGAAATCCGCCAGCAACGGCTGCGCCATCGCGCCGCTGCCCTGCATCAGCACATTGGTGGCCTTCAAATCCTTGTGCAGCACACCGACCCCGTGCACTCGTGCCACGGCCTCGGCGATCGTGACGAACAGCGAGAGCCGCTGGCTCAGCGGCAGCTGGGCAAGCCCGCCCTGGCTGGCGGCCCACAGCGCCAGATTGCCGGCCGCATAGTGTTCAAGCTCCAGAAAATACGGGGCTTCCTCCAGATTCCAGTCGAGCAGTTCGGCGATGGGTGCGGCCTCACCCAGCTGCTGGCGCAGCAGGCGGAACAGGGTGATCTCGCGCTTGAGCGCATTCAGTGCCGGCACATCCAGCGCGAACTTGTAGACGCGCACCTCGCCGGTCTTGCGATGACCCACCTTCCACACCTCGCCGCTGCCGCCGCAGCCCAGGTGCTGGTCGAGCCGCCATTGCGGACGCAGCGGCGGACTCTCGCCTGCCTTCAGGCCCAGCACCGGCTCGGGCAGGGCGACGGCCATCGCCACCGCGATGCGCACCGGCACCACCAGCCGGTAGCCGTAGCCATGCACGGTCTTGATGAGCGTCTGCGCATCGTCGCCCAGCACCTCGCGGATGCGGCTGATCGCCTTGGTCAACACCGTGTCGCTGAGCACCCGACCGGTCCAGACGGCGGCGTGGATTTCTTCCTTGGTCACCACTTCCCCGGCGTGGCGCAGCAGCAGCTTGAGCACTTCCAGCGGTTTGCGTTCGAGCTCGACCAGCGCACCGTCCACCGTCAGCTCGTGGGTGGACTCCTCGAATACGCAGCGGTCGAAAAGCCACTTCAGCGGGGCGGTGGTGGAGACGTCCATTCCGGCGAGTGTGGTGGGTGGCTGTGGCGGGAGTGAAATCAGCGCGCGGCGCGGCGGATTGAATCGACTGGGATGCTGCGCATGCTGAAAGACTCGTCATCCATGCAGTCAAGAATTGTGCCGCGCCGCGGCAGTGTGCGCTATCGCTGCAAGCGTTCGTTGCGGGCTTCGACAGTCCACAAGTGGTCGGGGCCGAAGGACGCGGCCAGCCAGCTTTCGGCTTCCCTGAATGCGGCTTGCGCGCCGGCCTCGTCACCCTTGAGACGCAGGATGAAGGCCTGCGCGCGCCGGTAGTGCGCCAGCGTGCGGTACTGCGGCGGCAGCTGGGCCAGTACATCGGGCGGGATCACCGCCAGTGCGGCCTCGGCCTCGGCCAGATGACCCAGCTTGCCGTGCAGGCGCGACAAGCCCACCTGCGACAGCACGATACGAATGTTGGACTGGTAATCCACCATCGCCGCGCTGGCTTTCTTGTAGTCGGACAACGCCGCTTCGAGATCGCCCTGCCGTTCGCTCAACCAGGCACGTTGCGTGTAGCTGCCGGCCAGATAGGGGCCGCTGCGGGTCTTCTCGCGCAGCGCGACCGCGCGATCCAGCAGCGGCTTGGCCTCGGCAAAGCGACCCAGCCCGGTGAGCGCACTGCCCTGCCAGCCGTAGAAGGTCTGCATGTAGCCGCTCTCTTCCGCATACACCGGCTTCGCACGCGCCACGCTCTGTGTGGCGAGTTGCAGCAGCCGCGCAAAATCACCTGCATAGGCAGCCTCGGCAGTGCACGCAAAAGCGTAGTCCAGGCTTTCTTCCAGCGGCAGTTCGGGGTGCCGCGCCGCGTAGCTTTGCAGCCGTGCGCAGCCCTGCCGGGCAGCCGGCAGGCGTTGCAGGCTGCCGTTGTCGCGTACGAAGGTGGAGAGGCTCCAGCTGTTGCCTTTCAGCATGGCGTCGAAGTTTTCAAACACCTGGGTGTCGACTTTTTCGTACGCGGCGACCGCCGCTTTCCAGCGGCCATCCTGCGTCAGCAGCGTGGCTTCGAGCAGCGCGATGTTGAGGCGCACCGGCGTCGATACCGTCGGCGTCATGCCGGCATAGGCTTTCAGCTTCAGCACCAGTTGCTCATGGTCTTTCAGGTAAGCCAGATCAGGCTGGGTCTGGATCACCTTGTAGGCGACCGGGAAGGCATTGACGGGGTCGCTCGCCATCCAGTCCATCAAGGCCTGGTAGTGCTTTTTCCACAGCGGCAGCAGCTCTTCGAGCGGCCGCACGGGGAAGTTCTCGTAGGCCTTCATCAAGGCCACATAGGCCTGCGCCTTGCCGCCGATGTCGTCGGCGAAGCGGCCGTCGATCTTGGCGGCACCGGCGTCCAGCACCGAGATCAGATCGACCTCGCGGCCCTTGCGGATGTTGGGGTCGATGGCCCCCAGCAAGTCTTCGGAGAGAAATGCGGTGACCGCCTGCGCACTCTTGGCGGCCTGGCTGGCGGCCTGCTCGGCCTGGCGTGCCTCCCAGGCGAACTTGAGCGTGAAGCCGAGGCCGATCACCACGGCGGTGACCACCGACCACAGCGCCTTGCGACGCGCGCGCAGGGTCTCGTTTTCACGCCGCGCCTTTTCAGCCGCAGCGATGGCGGCCGCCTGCTCGGCCTCGGCAGTACGCTGTGCCGACAGCGCTGCATGCCGCGCATCGAGCGTGCGGATGCGATCGGCCAGGGTCTGGGCGCTGGAAAGCCGGCGTTCGGGATCGCCCTGCACCGCGTCGGCAATGTCGCCGCGCAGCAACTCGTCGGCAATGCCCTGCTCCCAACCGGGCGAGACGGGCTTGCGAAAATCGCCAACGCAGAGCTGGTAGAGCAGCACGCCCAGCGCATACACATCGCCACGAACGGTCTGCGGCTGGCCTTCGAGCACCTCGGGTGCCAGATAGAGCGTGGTCGCCTGCGCCGACGAATCGAGCACTTGCGTGAACCCCATGCGGGTGATGCCGGCATTGGCGATGACATCGTCGGCCAGCACACCGCCGCCGCCGAAGTCGGCCAGCAGCGGTTGCACTGCCACGCCGCTGCCGCGCATCAGCACATTGCCGGGCTTCAGATCCTTGTGCAGCACGCCCACGCCGTGCACCCGTGCCACGGCTTCGGCAATGGCAGCAAATACGGCAAGCCGCTGCGAAAACGGCAGCTGGTTGAGGCCGCCCTGCTCGGCGGCCCACAGCGTCAGGCTGCCGGCCGGATAGTGTTCCAGTTCGAGAAAATACGGCGCTTCTTCGAGGTTCCAGTCCAGCATTTCGGCGATGGGTGCTTCGCTGCCCAGTTGCTGGCGCAGCAGGCGGAACAGGGTGATCTCGCGCTTCAAGGCATTGAGCGCTTCGGCGTCCAACGCAAACTTGTAGACGCGCACGTCGCGCGTCTGGCGGTGCACGACTTTCCACACTTCGCCGCTGCCGCCGCTGCCCAGGTGGCTGTCCAACTGCCACTGCGCGCGCAGCGGCGGACTATCGCCCTCCTTGAGGCCCAGCACCGGCTTGGGCGGGGTGGCGTTGGCCACCTCGATGCGCACCGGCGCGATCAGCCGATAGCCGTAACCGTGCACGGTCTTGATGACGGTCTGCGCATCGTCGCCCAGCACTTCGCGGATGCGGCTGACCGCCTTGGTCAGCACGGTGTCGCTGAGCACGCGCGCAGGCCAGACGGCCGCGTGGATTTCTTCCTTGGTCACCACCTCGCCGGCGTGGCGCAGCAGATGGCGCAACACCTCCATCGGCTTGCGCTCCAGCGCCACCGGCTGACCATCCACCGAGAGTTCGAGAGTGGCCTCGTCGAACACACAGCGCTCGAACAGCCACTTCAGTGGCGCGGTGGCGAGCGCGTCCATCAGCGGCTGTTGGCAGCGACTTACTTGTGGGTCTTGAGCAGACCGGCAACCTTGTCGATGTAGGCCTTCATGGCGGCATCCGCGCCCATGCCCTTGAGCTTGGCCCAGCTGTCGTACTTGCCGCGACCCATCAGGTCGAGCATGCCGGGACGGCTGCCGCTGACGTCGCCTTTCTCGGCCTGCTTGAAGTGCGAATAGAGAAACGCGAAGTCATCCATGCTCGGTTTCTTGGTGAGCGTCTTGACGTCTTCCTGCGCCTTTGCGAAGTCTTTCTTGAGGTCGGCCACGGGTTTCTCCAGTGTTTTGATTTTGTCGGGGGTGCGCACTATGGCCGCAGTGCCCCGCGCGCAGCAATATCAGACCTGTCCGGCGAAGAATTTCGGTGCGCCACCGGCCAGCGGGAAGGCGATGCCCGCCTCCACCTGCACGTTGACGAACATCGGCAGCCGCAGGCGCAGGCCCAGTCCGATGCTGGCCTTCACATCGCCGGGCTCGATCTCGTTGGGCTGTGCGTAAACATTGCCGGCCTCGGCGATCACCACCGTGCGCAGCCAGGGCTTGAACAGCGGTCGCGCCCATTCGGTGCCGACGCGGTAGTAGGCATTGCCTTCGCGATAGCCACGCTCGTAGCCACGCAGGCCGCCGACGCCACCGAGCGTGAAATTGCGCACGCTGCGCGGGCCGTCCCAGTTCATGCCGGTGTCGCCGAACACGTGCACGGTCTGGTGCGGCGTGGCACCGACGCGCCAGTAGCGGATGGCGGCCAGCGTCACGCGCGCGAAGTCGTAATCGGCCCCGAAATCCTGCCTGGCGGCGTCGACGCGCGAGGTGAATGTGAGGCCCTGTTCGCTGTAGATGTCGAGCTTGAGATCGCGGTAACTCAGCACGCCGACCGGGCCGAAGGCCTCGCCGTATTGGGCTGCCCCCGTGCTGGTGCGCTGGCCGGTCCACAAGGCACCCGCGCCCAGCGACCAGCCCTGGTTCGGGCGGGCGGAATCGAGGGCCCGCGAGGCGAGAGCCTGGTAGGCCTCCAGCCGCTCGTTGTATTGACCGAAAGCATCGTTCACCGGCCGCTCCGTGTACGAGCTGCCAAGACCCAGGCTCCACAGCGAATCGAAGATCTGCGGTGCGGCATAGCCGACGGCGAGATTGCGCTCCTTGCCGATGCCGACACGCTTGGTTTCCTTGCTCAGCGCCGATACCCGCAGCGTGTGGTTGAGGCCCCAGACGTTGTTCCAGTCCAGCTGCACACCGTAGGCGTACTCGCCATTGGAATTGGCATCGACGCGCGGATAGCCCAGCACGTACCACTTCTCCTGCACCTCGTAAACCGCCTCGACCCCGCCGCTGCCATCGGGGCGCTGCGTCAGCGTCACTTTCTTGAACAGGTTGAGATTCTGGATCGCCTGCCGCCCCGCTTCGAGCTGGTCAGCGGTGACGGCATCGCCGGGCTTGAACGGCAGCTCCCGCAGCAGCGTGCGTTCGCGAGTGGTTTTGTTTCCCGCGAAGCGAATCGTGCTGAGCTTCGTTGTCGGCGCTGCCGACGGTTCAGCCTCCGGCGCAGCGGTCTTTGCAGCGGCATCGGCCTCGATGATCTCGTTCAGCGATACGGCAGCACACCAGGGACTTGTCAGCGTCAGAAAACCCGCCAGGAGCAGTCGCTCAATGCGGCGCATCAAGGCGCTCCAGGGTCACGAAGCTGTAGGCCACCCTGTGGGTGGCATCGGCTGGGTGATCCTCTCGCGCGATCTCGCGGTACTCGCTGACAGCGTAGGGGGGGAAATAGGTATCGCCGTCCGCCCGGTCGTGCACGACCGTGATGTGCAGCCGCTGCGCCCGTGGCAGGCACAAGGCATAGAGCGCCGCACCGCCGATGACGAACAAGGCACCCTGCGGCGGCGCGCCGAGCGCTGCGTCCAGCGCGGTGAACACCGTCGCGCCCTCGGCCTGGTATTGCGCATCGCGGGTCAGCACCCGGTTTTCGCGCCCCGGCAAGGGTCGGCGCGGCAGGGATTCCCAGGTCTTGCGGCCCATCAGCACCGTCTGCCCCAGCGTCAGGGCCTTGAAGTGCTTGAGGTCGTTGGGCAAGCGCCAAGGCAGATCTCCGTCACGTCCGATGAGCAGCGTCTCGTCGTGCGCGACGATGAGGTTCAGCGAGGGTTGGGATGCAATAGACATACCCGCAGCATAAAAAAACCGCCGCCGGCTTGCACCGGCGGCGGTTGCCACATCCTTGTGGCGCAGCGATTGCTCCAATACTTGAAGACCGTTTAGTTGCCGCCGGGCAGTCTGCCACCAAAAGTGCTCAGCAGTGCCTGCAGCAGCGTCAGCGTGCCGGTGGTGGTGCCGCCGATGAGCTGGGTCACTTCCTCGATGCGTGCGGTGGAGGCCACGGTACCCACGACCGGCACGCTGGAGAGCGTCCCGCCGATGAGATCGGAGAAGGCACCCGTGGCTGAACCGGTGGCGCTGTTCACCCCGCCCAGTACCGCCGACACCGCTTGCAGGGTCGGCCCGGCAACGGCACCCAGACCCGTGCCGATGGCTTGTGCGGCAATGCTGAACTGGTTGGTGACCGGGCTCAGCACATTGGCCGGCAGACCCAGCTGTTCTGCAAACGGCACTTGCAGGCTGTTGGCACCCGCAATCAGCAGGGCGGTCACGTCGGTCGCCAGCTTGTTGCCGTTGAGTGCACCCAGGTCGCCCAGGATCAGCGCCAGCGAATTGAAGGCGGTGGCGTTGAGGGCCAGCACTTCCTTCAGGAACGGCTGGTTGAACTGGGGCGGCAGATTGGTGGAGAGATCGCGCACCTGGTTGGCGAGCACCACCAGGCGATCGGTCAGCACGCTGAGGTCCGCACCGGGCACGGTGCCGACCAGACCGTTGGCCACCTGCTGCGACACCTGTGCGAGCGTTTGCTGCACCTGTGCGAGACCTTGCACCGGAATGCTCTGCGCGGTGGCGAGCAGGCTCAGCGAATTGCTCAGGCTCGAACCCGAGCAGAGGATGGAATCGCCGACGCCGGTCAGCTGCTCGGTGAACTGCTGCGGGCTCTGGGTGCTGGCCAGGGTGGTGAGGGAGTTGGCCACGGCATCGACGGCGTCGAGCGTAAGCACGAGGGCGGTGGTGGCGCTGGCGGCCGAAGGGCCGACGATCGGGATGGCCCGCACGGCAGGCTGCAGCTGGTTGACCAGCGTGCTTTGCAGCACATCCAGATTGCCCGCGATGTTGTTGCAGGATTTCGGCGTGATCAGCGTCGGCATGAGAACGCTATCGGTAACATCGCCTGCTGCCCCGCCGCCGCAGGCGGTGAGCCCCATCACGGTGGCCACCGAAGCGGCGAGGCCGAGGTGGCGGATCAGCGAGATTCGAGCGGCGCTTTTTGAGTTTTGATGCATGGGACTCTCTCCTTGAATAGCGGGTCTGAAGCAGGCTTTTCAAGAGTTATTCGACCCTTGCCGCCCTGCTTGGCTGCCGGTGTGGCAGTGAGCGCAGTGTCAATTTCCCGGCGCCCGCATCGACGCATCACCGATGAGTGGCGAGGCCTGGAAGATGGCCGGTGGAACTGTCAGGCGCCTCCCGACAAAAAGCTGACGCGCCCGGCGCGGCGCGCGCAAATCAGACTGCGACAGGTGCCTTGATATGCGCCTGCGGCGCGTAGCCGACCAGCTCGAAATCCTCGAACTTGAAATCGAAGATGCTCGTCACCGCCGGGTTGATCTGCATCGTCGGCAGCACGCCGGGCGTGCGCGCAAGCTGGGTGCGGGCCTGCTCGACGTGGTTGGAATACAGATGGCAGTCGCCGCCGGTCCAGACGAAATCGCCGAGCTTCAGCTCGCAGACCTGCGCCACCATCATGGTCAGCAGCGCATAGCTGGCGATGTTGAAGGGCACGCCGAGGAAGATGTCGGCGCTGCGCTGGTAGAGCTGGCAGCTCAATGTGCCTTTGCCGCCGGGAGTGGTAGCGGGCGCCACGTAGAACTGGAAGAACGCGTGGCAGGGCATCAGCGC
>JAUSQI010000073.1 GCA_030652575.1 Stagnimonas sp.
CGACACCTACGGCTTCCCGCTCGACCTCACGGCCGACATCGCGCGCGAGCGCAACCTCAAGCTCGATGAGGCCGGCTACGAACGCGAGATGCAGGCGCAGCGCACGCGTGCGCGTGCAGCGAGCCAGTTCAAGTCCGGTGAGGCGCTGCGCTACGAAGGCGCGGCGACCCAGTTTCTGGGTTACGACGGCCTGAGCATCGAAGGCGCGAAAGTGCTGGCGCTCTACCGCGATGGTGCGGCGGTGCAGAGCCTCGCCGCTGGCGATGCCGGCGTGGTGGTGCTCGACAAGACGCCGTTTTACGCGGAGGGCGGCGGGCAGATTGGTGACGCCGGCCATCTCGGTGTCTTCAAGGTGGCTGATACGCAGAAGATCATGGGCGGTGCATTCGGCCACAGCGGCAGCCTCGAAAGCGACACGCTGAAAGTGGGCGATACCGTGACCGCGACGGTCGAAAGCAGCGTGCGCCGCGCCACCATGCGCAACCACTCGGCTACGCACTTGTTGCACGCCGCACTCAGGCAGGTGCTAGGCACTCACGTTTCTCAAAAGGGCTCGCTGGTCAACACCGAGCGCACGCGCTTCGACTTCAGCCACGGCCAGGCGGTGACGGCAGACGAGATCGCCGAGATCGAGTGGCTGGTGAATGCCGAAGTGCTCGCCAACCACGAAGTCGGTGCGAAGCTGATGAGCTTCGATGACGCGGTGGCCTCTGGCGCGATGGCGCTGTTCGGGGAGAAATATGGTGCGGAAGTGCGGGTGCTGAAGATGGGTGCGTTCTCGACCGAACTCTGCGGCGGCACCCATGTGACCCGCACCGGTGACATCGGCCTGTTCAAGATCGTCAGCGAAGGTGGTGTGGCTGCGGGCGTGCGTCGCATCGAAGCGGTCACTGGCGAGAACGCGCTGGGCTTTGTGAGTGAGCTGCAAGGCAAGCTCAACACCGCCGCTGCGGCGCTCAAGACCTCGCCGGCCGATCTCGGCAACAAGATCGGCGGCCTTCTGGAAGCCAACAAGGCCTTGGAAAAGGAACTGGCCGCGCTCAAGAGCAAGCTGGCGGCAGGGCAGGGCGACGAGTTGCTCGCCAAGGCCGCGACCATCAACGGCGTGAAGGTGCTGGCCGCACAGGTGGAAACCGACGCCAATGGCCTGCGCACCCTGCACGACCAACTCAAGCAGAAGCTCGGCAGCGGCATCCTGCTGCTGGGTGCAGCAAGCGAGGGCAAGGCGAGCCTCATCGCCGGTGTTACCGCCGACCTCACCGGCAAGGTGAAGGCGGGCGAGCTGGTCAACTTCGTGGCCGGGCAGGTGGGTGGCAAGGGCGGCGGCAGGCCCGATATGGCGCAGGCGGGCGGCACACAGCCAGAGAACCTGCCGGCTGCTATCGCCAGCGTCGTGGCTTGGGTTTCAGCCAAGCTCTAATACGGATGTAGATTCTCAACACCACTGGATTGCGTTTGGCCACGATCGGGAGTGACATTAAGTCACTCCCGCTTAAGCCAAACGCCTTCGCGGGAATGACAAGAAATAGAAAATGGCACTAATCGTTCAAAAATACGGCGGCACCTCGATGGGCTCGGTCGAGCGCATCGAGCACGTCGCCAACAAGGTGGCCAAGTTCCGCGCCGAGGGTCATCAGGTGGTGGTCGTGGTGTCTGCCATGTCCGGGGAGACAGACCGCCTGCTGAAAATGGCGAAGTCGATCAACCCGCGCGGCTCGACCCGCGAGTTCGACCAGATCGCTTCGACTGGCGAGCAGGTGACGATTGGCTTGCTCGCACTCGCGCTCGAAAAGGCCGGCGTGAAAGCGCGCAGCTACACCGGGCCGCAGGTGGCGATCCGCACCGATGTCTCGCACATGAAGGCGCGCATCCAGTCGATTGACACCGAGCGCCTGCGCGCCGACTGCGATGCCGGCATCACGCCGGTGGTGGCGGGCTTTCAGGGCATCACGCCCGATGGTTCGACGGCGACCCTCGGCCGTGGCGGCAGCGATACCACGGGTGTGGCGCTCGCTGCGGCGCTGAAGGCCGACGAATGCCAGATCTATACCGATGTCGACGGCGTCTACACCACCGACCCGCGCGTGGAGCCCAAGGCGCGCCGACTGGACAAGATCACCTTCGAAGAAATGCTGGAACTCGCGAGCCTCGGCAGCAAGGTGCTGCAGATCCGTTCGGTCGAGTTCGCCGGCAAGTACAAGGTTCCCCTTCGGGTGCTGTCCACCTTCGTGGATGGCCCCGGCACATTGATTACGTTGGACGAGGAAAGCTCAGTGGAAGACCCGCTCATCTCCGGTATCGCCTTCAACCGCGACGAAGCCCAGCTCACCGTGGCCGGCGTGCCTGACCGCCCCGGCATCGCCGCTGCCATTCTTGGCCCGATTGGCGACGCCAACATCGAGATCGACATGATCGTGCAGAACGTCGGTGCCGATGGCTCGACGGATTTCACCTTCACCGTCAACCGCGTGGACTACGACCGCGCGGTGGAAGTGGCCAAGCACACCGCCAACGAGCTGGGTGCGAAGGGCGTGCGCACCGCGACCGACATCGTGAAAGTCTCGCTGGTGGGTGTTGGCATGCGCAGCCATGCGGGCATTGCCAGCCAGATGTTCAAGGCACTCGCCGCCGAGGGCATCAACATCCAGATGATCTCGACTTCGGAGATCAAGATCAGCGTCGTGATCCAGGAGAAATACCTGGAACTGGCGGTGCGTACCCTGCATAAATCCTTCGGTCTGGAAGGATCGCCGGCGGCCTGACCGCAGAGAGCTAAAAATACTACCGTTTGCGTCAGATTTAGGTACTCCAAACCACTGCTCACCCGTTGCCTTGGGGGTCAAGATGACTTTTCGAGACATAACCACGGATCAGGGAGAGCACTGCAATGTTGATATTGACTCGGCGGATTGGGGAAGCGCTGAAGATTGGGGATGAAGTGACCGTTACCGTTTTGGGCGTCAAGGGCAATCAGGTGCGTTTGGGCATCCATGCACCCCGTGAAGTGGCTGTGCACCGCGAAGAAATCTTCGCGAGGATTGCGGAAGAAATACACATTCCGATGGATGCGCCCCGTCATTGACGGGTTTGCAGGCATAGACCTGCAAAAAAGATGAAATAGTCCTTTACCCGGCGCAGGTGTTTCTTTAGACTTCGCGCCTCGCCGGGGAGACCCAGCGTTCGGATAGATGGCCGAGTGGACGAAGGCGCTCCCCTGCTAAGGGAGTATAGGGCTTTAAAACCTTATCGAGGGTTCGAATCCCTCTCTGTCCGCCATCAGTTTCTTGAGTTTATGAGCGCCCGTAGCTCAGCTGGATAGAGCACTTGGCTACGAACCAAGGGGTCGGAGGTTCGAATCCTTCCGGGCGCACCATGAACTTGTAGAGGTCGGCACGAAACAACCCGCGAAAGCGGGTTTTTTTGTGCCTGTCGTCTGGCGGCAACCCCGGCGTGGGAAAATGCAGCGCTACGCCACCCAAGGGTTTTACGACGCCGATGATGAGCTTGCTCCGCCGCTGGTTCTTTGCCGGCCTTCTGGTCTGGGCGCCGCTCGGCGTCACGCTGGTGGTGATCCGCTTCCTGGTCAATCTGCTCGATTCCAGTCTGCTGCTCATCCCCACCAGCTTGCAGCCGGCCTGGTTCAGCATCCCCGGCATCGGCACGATACTGACCTTGCTGATCGTGCTCGGCACGGGCGCGCTCACGGCCAATCTGCTCGGCAAAAAGGCCTTGGGCTGGGCCGAGCAGTCGCTGGACCGCATCCCCCTGGTCGGCTCGGTCTACGGCAGCATGAAAAAGGTGGCCGAGACCATGCTGTCGGGCAAGGGCAATGCCTTCAAGAAAGTGGTGCTGTTGCAGTATCCGCGCGCAGGCTCGTGGACGGTCGGCTTCATGACCGCTGACCCCACACCCGGTTTGCAGCGCGCAGCGGGCGAGATCGATCTGGTTGCGGTTTATGTGCCGACCACGCCCAATCCCACCTCGGGATTCTTGCTGCTGGTGCCCAGGGCCGAGGTGCGCGAACTGCCCATATCCGTGCAGGACGGCATGCAATACATCATCTCGCTGGGCGTTGTGCCGCCCGATAGTGCGTTGCCGCCCGCCGAATGAGGGTGCACGCGGCTACAATGCGCGCCCACAACGCTTAAAAACCCTGCTTATTCATGCTGCGTAGCCATTACTGCGGTCAGGTGACCGAAGCCCTGATCGGCGAAACCATTTCCGTTTGCGGCTGGGTGCATCGTCGCCGAGATCACGGCGGTGTCATCTTCATTGACCTGCGCGACCGCGAAGGTCTGCTGCAATGCGTGTTCGACCCCGATGCGGTCGAAGCCTTTGCCGCTGCCGACAGGCTGCGTGGCGAATACGTGGTGCAGATCACCGGCCGCATCCGTGCGCGTCCGGCCGGCACCACCAACGCCAACCTCGCCAGTGGGCAGGTGGAATTGCTGGGCAAGGAAGTGAGACTGCTCAACAAGGCCGAGACCGCGCCGTTTCACCCTGATGACGAGACGGTGGGCGAAGAGACGCGTCTCAAGTACCGCTACATCGACCTGCGCCGCCCGGCGATGCAGAAGAACCTGCGCCTGCGTCACGAAGTGGTGAAGCGCATCCGCAACTTTATGGATGCCAAGAGCTTCATCGACGTCGAAACGCCGATCCTCACTCGTGCGACGCCTGAAGGCGCGCGCGATTATCTGGTGCCCTCACGCACCCATCCGGGCCAGTTTTTCGCGCTGCCGCAGTCCCCACAATTGTTCAAGCAGCTGTTGATGATGAGCGGCCTTGATCGCTACTACCAGATCGCCCGCTGCTTCCGCGACGAAGATCTGCGCGCCGACCGCCAGCCGGAGTTCACCCAGCTCGACGTCGAGACTTCGTTCCTCGATCAGGGCGAGATCATGGCGATCATCGAGGAGCTGGTGAAGCACCTGTTCCAGGATTTGCTGGGCGTTGATCTCGGCACGCTGCCGCACATGACGTTTGAAGAAGCCATGCGCCGCTACGGCTCCGACAAACCCGACCTGCGCAACCCGCTGGAACTGCACGACGTCAAGGACCTGCTCAACGACGTCGACTTCAAGGTGTTCGCCGGCCCTGCCAACGACCCCAAGTGCCGCGTCACCGCGCTGCGTGTGCCGGGCGGTGCGGCCCTGCCACGCAGCAAGATCGACGGCTACACCGAATTCGTGAAGAACTACGGTGCCCGCGGCCTGGCCTACATCGTCGTCAATGACTGGAGCGCCAAGGGCCGCGAAGGCCTTCAGTCGCCCATCGTCAAGAACATCCACGACCGTGGCCTCGCTGGAGTCATCGAACGCACGGGTGCGAAAGATGGCGACCTCATCTTCTTCGGTGCCGACAAGGCCAGCGTCGTCAGTGATGCCCTGGGCGCCCTGCGCATCAAGGTCGGCAACGACTTCGGCCTCACCGAAAAGGGCTGGAAGGCTCTGTGGGTGGTCGACTGGCCGATGTTCGAGTGGGACGACCGCGACGGCGGCCGCTGGGTGTCGCCGCACCATCCCTTCACCGCGCCCAAGGTGCAGTCGGCCGACGAGGTGCGGAACGCGCCCGGCACCGTGCTGTCTCAGGGCTATGACATTGTTCTCAACGGCGTTGAACTCGGCGGCGGCAGCGTGCGCATCCACAGCACGGAAGTGCAGCAGGCGGTGTTCGACCTGCTCGGCATCACGCCGGAAGAGCAGCAGGAGAAGTTCGGCTTCCTGCTTGAGGCGCTCAGCTACGGCGCGCCGCCGCACGGCGGTCTCGCCATCGGTATCGACCGCATGATCATGTTGATGGCGGGTGCGGGTTCGATCCGTGAAGTGATCGCCTTCCCCAAGACCCAGACTGCCCATTGCCCCCTGACCAATGCCCCCGGCATGGTCGATGCCAAGCAGCTGCGTGAGCTGTATGTGAAAAGCACGGTGCCGCCGCCGGCTGTGCCCGCTGCTCACTGACCCTGCGCTATTTCGAGGAATTGTTGATGAAGGTGCAAAAAACTGCTGCTCTAGTGTCGTCGGTCGCGCTGGCTTTATCTGCCACCCTTGCTGGGTGCGGCGGCTTGGGCGACGGGATTCAACCCGTCAATGCGGTCATTCAGCCTTTTGGCGGGCTTGAAGGGGCGGCAACGACCAAGGCGTTTACCTGCCTCAACACCGGCCTCAGCTTTTTTGTTGATTTCACCAATGGCGCACGTGGCGATTTCACCGGGCGGGCGAGCTACACCAGCTCAAATCCGGCAGTGGCCCAGGTCAGCAATTTCGACATTCCGGTGCCGGAGCAGACCAACACGTTCTATAACCGCGGCACGATCGTGGCGGTTGCACCTGGCACGACCACGATCACTGCGCAGTACCTGACGTTCACCCGCACCATTGATGTGACCGTTTCTGAGGCGCAGAATTTCCGCATCACCCCGGCAAGTGCCGATCTGGCTGCGGCTTCGCGTCTGGATTTTTCGGCCACGGCCGAACTGGATGGGGTCGAAACGGCGATTGATCCCGTCACCGTCTGGTCGTTTGTCACGCCCAACACGGCGGTTGCGACCATCGACTCGATCACTGGCACGGTCACTGGTGTTGCTGCCGGCACGGGGCTTACGGCACATCTGCGCATTCCGGGTTGCGGTGCAACCGCCGATGCGCCGGTGACGGTCGCCAACCTGCAATCCCTGGCGTTGACGCGCGAGTTTGGCGACAACGAGCAATTGATTGTCGGCACGTCGGAGCGATTGATTGCCACCGGCACGCTCGACAACGGCGCGACGCAGGATCTGACCACGCAGGTGACCTACACCTCGTCAGATGCCACCGCGGTGTCTTTGCTGGGCGGCAGCTTCCCCAATCTGGCTTTGGCGCTCAAGGCCAGCACGCCCGTGCAGCTGGCGGCGAGCTTTGCGACTCCCGCCATTGCGGCGCCCGCGATCAACATCACGCCGGTCGTGGACAGTCTGAACACCATTGCCGTCACGCCGGCAACCGTCGATGTCGCCGCCGGGCGCACCACCCAGTTCGCGGTGACCGGCAGCTATGCCAGTGGTGCTACGCAGGACATCACCCGGCATGTCATCTGGACCAGCGGTGATACGCTGCTGGCAGGCATCCAGACCAGCAGCGGGGTCTCGTTCAACAGTCTCTCTGGCCTTGCCACCACGTCGGCCACGGGTAGTGGCAACGCCGTGACCATCACGGCCACCACAAACAATGCCGCCAGCCAGTCGATCACCTCGACGGCCACCCTCAATATCCAGTAGCGCCTGCGCCGAAGACGACCGCAACCCGAGCCCCACATCTGGGGGTTGCGGTCGTAGTCCGCTACAATAGCTTGCTGTTTTCCTGATTCGCCACGGTGCTTGCCGCGCCAAGGAGTGCGTCCATGTCCGCCGCTCTCAAGATCGACCCCACGATCGACCAATACAGCTTTTTGCCTGATGAAGAGTGCGACGCCAAGATCGTTGCCGCCAAGGCCAAGCTGGGCAATAAACTCGCAATTCTCGGGCACCACTACCAGCGCAACGAGGTGTTCAAGCACGCCGACTATTCGGGCGATTCGCTCAAGCTCAGCCAGATGGCCGCCAACAGCACCGCCGAATACATCGTGTTCTGCGGCGTGCACTTCATGGCCGAAGTGGCGGACATCCTTACCTTCGGCAAGCGCACGGTGATCCTGCCCGACCTTGCCGCCGGCTGCTCGATGGCCGACATGGCCAATCTGGTGAAGGTGAACAAGTGCTGGGAAGAGCTGAAGACCGTGCTCGACGACCCGGATCAGCAGGTCACTCCCGTCACCTACATCAATTCGGCGGCAGACCTCAAAGCCTTCTGCGGCAACCACGGCGGCATCGTCTGCACCAGCAGCAATGCCAAGGCGGTACTGGAGTGGAGCTTCGCGCGCCGCGAAAAGGTGCTGTTCTTCCCGGACCAGCACCTCGGCCGCAACACCGCCTTCATGCGCATGGGCATCCCGCTCGACCAGATGGTCACCTGGGATTTCATGAAGCCGATGGGCGGGCTCACGGCCGAGCAGATCAAGGGTGCCAAGATGATTCTGTGGAAGGGCTTCTGCTCGGTCCACCAGATGTTCCACGTCAACCACATCGCCAAGTTCCGCGAACGGCAGCCCAACGGCTATGTCATCAGCCACCCGGAAAACGAGCTGGCGGTGTGCGAGAAGAGCGATTTTGTCGGCTCCACCGAATACATCCTGCGCACGGTGCGCAGCTCGCAACCCGGCGCGCACTGGCTGGTGGGCACGGAACTCAATCTGGTCAACCGCCTGGCCGACGAGATGAAGCCCAAGGGCGTGACCGTCGAGTTCATGAGCCCGATGGTGTGCATGTGCTCGACCATGTTCCGCACTGACCCGCAACACCTCGCCTGGGTGCTCGAAAACCTCGTCGAGGGGCGGACGGTGAACCGCATTCGCGTACCGGAAGAAATTGCCGCCCCTTCGAGGGCTGCTCTGGATCTGATGTTGGAAGTTGTCGACTGAATCTTTGAAGCGGGGGCGGGTTACGGGAGCACGGGACGGGAACATCCGGCTTGGCTCTCATTCCCCATCCCCAGTACCCCATCCCCCATACCCGCCTTTCGCATCCCAATCCATGTTCGCCAACGCCCCCAATCTCGCCAAAGCTGACCCTGAACTCTTCGCTGCCGTGGTTGCCGAAAACGCGCGGCAGGAAGCGCATATCGAGCTGATTGCCAGCGAGAACTATTGCTCGCCTGCCGTGATGGAAGCCCAAGGCAGCCAGCTCACCAACAAGTACGCCGAGGGTTATCCCGGCAAGCGCTACTACGGCGGTTGCGAATACGTGGATATCGCGGAAACGCTGGCGATCGAGCGCGCCAAGATGCTGTTCAAGGCCGGTTACGCCAACGTCCAGCCGCATTCCGGTGCGCAGGCCAATGCCGCGGTGTTCCTCGCCGTGTTGAAGCCGGGCGACACCATCCTCGGCAT